>CAMCHO010000136.1 GCA_945874455.1 Opitutus sp. GAS368
AACGCATCATGATGCTTGCATGAGAACCACCTTGACGCTCGATCCCGATGTCGCCGCCAAAGCACGCAAAGGCGCGGCCCGGCTCGGCAAACCGTTCAAGGACGTTGTCAACCACGCCCTCCGCATCGGGCTCGACGAAGTGCTGACTCCTCCGGCGGCCAAACGTTACCGCACCCAGCCGCGCCCGCTGGGACTGCGTGCCGGACTTAACTATGACGACATCGCCGGATTGTTGACCGTGGGCGAAGGCGAGGAGCACCGGTGATTCTCGTCGATGCCAACATCCCTCTCTACGCAGAAGACAGTCTCTCGGAACACCACGAGGGCATCCGCACGTGGTGGGATGCCCAACTGAGCGGTTCCGAACCGGTCGCCCTTTGCTGGCCGGTGCTGACGGCCTTTCTCCGCATCAGCACCAATCCGCGCATCCTCCGCCGTCCATTGACGCTCCGCGAGGCATCCGCCCGCGTGCAGAGTTGGCTAGACCAGCCGTGCGTGCGCATGGTTGAGCCGACCGACAACCATTGGGAAATCTTCCAGCGCCTGCTGCAGGAAGGCCGCGCCACCGCCAACCTCGTTTCCGAAGCCCACCTCGCTGCACTCGCCGTGGAACACAACTGCACCCTCTGCTCCACCGACGCCGATTTCGCCCGCTTCAAAAGCGTCAAGTGGCACAATCCGCTTCAGCCGGCGTGATCCGGGCTACGCAGAAAATTTTTTCTGCTTCACCTGCCTAGGACGACTCCGGACCGGAGCCTCGATCAAGACCGGTCATCATGAGTAGCAGCCATTATGATTCCCTTTCGACCATCCATTCGCTCCGCGTAGCTCATCTCTGGATGCAACCGCAGCCAAAGCCCGGAACCACGCCTCGCTATCCGCGCACCTCGAAATCTGGCGACGGTTGCCGGCCGCTTGCAGCTCCCGCTGAACCACCCTTGTCTGCGACATCCAGCCCCACTCACCTCACACCATGCGTCTCCGTCTCCCCTTCTCCCCCTCTCTCTTTCTCTCCCTCTTCAGCGTCCTCGCCTTCATCGGCGCGCTCGCCCCTCACCAAACCCGCGCAGCCGCACCTGCCCCGCTCCGCGCCGGCGCCTTCGCGCAGGACATCACGCCCCTCCCCGCCCAGCTCCCCACCCCCATCAACGGCGGCATGAAGGGCGCCTTCGCCAAAACCGTCACCGACCCCATGCACGCCCGCAGCTTCGCACTGCAGAGCGGCGCCACCACGATCGTCTTTTGTATCGTCGATGCGTGCATGATCCCTCGTGAGATTTGCGAGGCCGCCAAATCGATCGCTTCCCGCGCCACCGGCATTCCCGCCTCGCATCTCCTCATCAGCGCCACGCATTCCCACTCATGCGCGACGCTCACACCCGTTTTTCAAAGCAACGCCGATCCCGTCTATCTCGCTAATCTCCCCACGCGGATCGCCGAAAGCATCATCCGCGCCCACGCCAATCTCGAACCCGCCGAGATCGCCTTCGGCCACGCCGCCAACCCCGACCAAGTCTTCAATCGCCGCTGGCTCGTCAAACCCGGCGAGTCCTACGGAAATCCCTTCGACGTCACTACCGACCGCGCGTGGATGAATCCTGGATACAAGAACCCCAAGGTCACTGGGCCCGCCGGCCCCGTCGACCCCGATGTCTCGCTCCTCGCCGCCCGCGCCAAATCCGACGGCCGCCCGCTCGCCGTGCTCGCCAACTACAGCCTGCACTACGTCGGCGGCCTGCCCGCGATCTCCGCCGACTACTTCGCCGCCTTCGCCCGCGAACTCACCACGCGCCTCAACGCCACCGACACCCGTTACACCGGAAAACCCGCCTTCGTCGGCATCATGAGCAACGGCACCAGCGGCGACATCAACAACGTCAACTACGCCGCTCCCGCCCCGCCCAAACGCCCCCCCGGCGAGCAAATCACCGCCGTCGCGGAGAGCGTCGCCACCACCGCGCTCCAGGCCTACGCCCGCCTCTCGTGGCAAGCGTCCGCACCCCTCGCCACCGCCGAACGCGACCTCACCCTCGCCGTGCGCAAGCCCACCGCCGCCGAACTCACCCGCGCGAAAAACCTAGTCGCCACCACCAAACGCGACGCCAACGGCCAGTTCGCCGACCGCAAAGCGATCTACGCGCTCGAGTCCCTCGCGCTCGCCGATTTCCCCGCAACCGTCCCCGTGAAACTCCAAGTGCTCCGCATCGGCGCGCTCACCGTCGCCGCCATCCCCTGTGAAGTCTTCGTCGAAATCGGCCTCGCCCTGAAATCCACCAAACCTCTCGCGGAGCACTTCACCATCTCCCTCGCCAACGGTTACAACGGCTACCTCCCCACGCGTGAGCACCACGCCCTCGGCGGCTACGAAACGTGGCGCGCCCGCAGCAGCTACCTCGAGGTCGCCGCCTCCGAAAAAGTCACCACCACCCTCCGCGAGCTGCTCGCGACCGTGGCGAAGTGAGCGTCATCAGCACTCACCTTCCGCTCGCTCTTTCGGCCCAGAGCGCACTCCGCTCCCACCGGCCGGCAATTTTTCCACGCCGCAGGGGCCAACCGAAACGCGAAAGCAATGGGCATGTTCACGGGGGTGGGCATGCGTCATCAGCCACCCACACAGGCCCGGCAATCCGCGCGTAACCAACCTGCCATTACAACCCGCGCGCGTGCAGATTCATAAACGTCCCACCAGCAGCCGTGGGAACGAGACCGAGGGAACCATGCGCCGGCGCACCGGCAGCGAGCGCACGCTCCGTGGCGGGCTGCGCATCGCGCTGCACGCGGATTTTTCCAGCGCGTACCGTAATCGTAAAACGGCTGAATTTTCCGCCTTCGGTTCCAGCGAGATCGATCGTCGCGCCGCGAAACGTGAGCGCCGCGTCTGCCCCCTTCGCGCCGACCGCGGCTTTCGGGAGCTGAAAATCGACGATAAATTCCGCGTCACCAAACTCGGCCTCCGTGACGAGCGCGGCCCCACCCGTCCCCTGATCCGCTGGCTCCGCTTTCAACACGAGCTTTTCACCCACGACCGACCAGCGTGCGGCCGTCGCTGCGCTCGTGCGCCATCCGCGAAGGTCGACCGAATTAAACATCGCGCGCCAGCCCGGATCGAGCGGCGCCGTGTTGCTGGCATTCGCCCCCGTGGACGGAAGTTCTTTGATCCGCAGATTGCGAAACTCCACCGGCGCACCCTCCGATTCGAGCGCGAGGTACCCCTTGCGATAGTTGGCGTTGTCGCCGCCGCTGATTTCTTTCCCGTTCACGTGCAGGCGGAGCGATCCGTTGTTCGCGACGATGCGGTAGTGGTTCCACTCGGGCGAGGGCTTGCTGCGATCTTCCGTGGGAAAACTTCGTTTCCCATTCGTCTTTCCCACGTAGGCCATCGTCGCCCCATGGATCGCGAACACATCGCCGTGCGTCGTAAACGACTCGGACTTCTTGCCGGTCTTCTTTTTGAAATCCTCCGCGTAGCCCTGATCGAGGATCTGCACCTCGATCCCGCGTAAAAAAGGCACACCCGGCGCATTGATCGGTGAACCCCACGCGAAAAAACCGGAGTTGCCACTGCGCTGGAGATGGCGCCACTCCAACTCGACGATGAAGTTTTCGTACTGGCGCTCCGTGCGCAGACCGCCCACCGGTTTGCCGGTGCAGTAAATTTTCCCGTCGCGCACGCTCCACGTCTCGGGGGCGCAGTTGATGTTCGTCCAACCGGTCAGATCACGGCCGTTGAACATCGGCACGAAGCCATCGGCATCGGGCCGGGGTGTTTCCGCGGCCCACAAAAACGTCCGAAAAGCGACCAGGGCCAAAACTACGAGGGGGCGAGCAAGCGAGGGGTTCACCCCGACACCAAAGAACGATGTCCCCGCCGCGGCAAAACAAATGAGCTCGGCCTGTGCCCAAACGTTGGCGCGCTTGCCCAGCGGCCATGCAATCCGGCGATTAGCAATCGCCGCCCGCCGCTCCGTCAATTCCCCGCGGGTTCCGTAAACGTCCACGCACGTTTTCCGGCTTGCACCGACGCGACGACGATTCGCCCCTTCAGCGTTTGGTCGCGTCCGTCGTCAGCAGCGAAAATGAGCGTGCCGCCCCGCGGGTCCGACATCACCGTGTCGGTGCCGAGTGCCGTCTCGATCACGAGCACGCCCGGCGAACGCTGCGTCACCCGGCGCACAAACGGTTGCCCGCCCGCGTAGCCTTCAAACACGGACGCGAAAATCTTCAGTCCCGCGCCCTCCGTGCGGCGCACAATGTAGGGCAACGTCGTGCCGATGTCGGTGTTCCTCCAATCGCGCTGGCCCCAGCCGTCCGCCATCCACGCACGCTCGCCGGGTTGGCTCACGTTCCACGCGACGGCCGTCAGATCGGGGCCGGCCTGCCACGTCGTGCGCCAGACGTCGCCACCCTCGAGCGCGCGCACGCGTTCGAAGTCGTAAAGTCTCATCGTCGGCACGGCGCCCGCCACGGACCCGGCTACCGTCGTGCGATCGAGGATCTCCGCCTTCGTAGCCGATGCATGATAAACAAAGTCCTGCTTTTGTCCGCCCTCCACGCGGAAGAAATCCACGACATAACTCCGGCCCGCGCCGTGATCGATGATCGCCGAGGTGCGCCGGTAGACGGCCACGTGGGCGTAGGCCTGGGACGACGCCTCCATCACCTTGACGTGCTCGGAGGTGCGGAAAAACGCCACGTCGCCGCCCCGCTCTTTCGTGCGCTGGTCCTTTTCATCGATGACGACGGTATTGTGCGCCACAGTACGCGAGGCCTGCTGTTTGCGCGGATGATCCCAGAGGTAGCCGAGGTCGGAGAGCAGCTCGCGGCCGTTTTTCCAGTAGGAGAGATTGAGGCTGTCGGCGTGGTGATGGTTGGCCCAATGGCTCGCACTCAAGAGCAACAGGCTCTCGCGCCCGTCCACACCGGTGCGCAAATGACCGATCCGGAGTTCGGGCGAACACCAATCCGGCAGCATAATTCGCGGCGCGGTTTTCTGCTCCAAGCCCGGCTCGCGATAGTAGAGCGCCAGCGGCGCATAGCCCTGCGCGAGGTCCTCGCCACACGTTTCCTTGAGCAGCGCGAGATACTCCGGACGCTCGGGGTAATTGGCGACCATCAGCTCGACGAAATTACTGCCCAGCCGCGTGTCGCGGTAGGAGTCAGCATAAGGCGGAAACGTGAGGTCGCCTTGCAACCCCTTGAAACAGTTTTCCCACACCCGCTCATAAGCCGTGCCGCGATAAAGATCGACCGCCACGCGGCGTTTCCCGTCCGGCCCGCGGTAGCCCGCAGGCTCCGTGTAGCCACGCAACGCCTGCGGCATGTCCCAAATATTTCCCAAGGTCATCAAGGCATACGCCGGCGATTCCGACGTCGTGCCATCGGGCAAGAACCACTGGTCAATCGTCTGCTGAAATCCATCCCAGCCAAAACGCACCAGCCCCGGATGGCCGACGCACAGGCCGACCAGCGCCGCCGCCGTGCGATTACCCACCGACTTATTGTTGATCTGTTTGTCAGCCACGAGCAGCACCGTGCCCTCGAGCAAGAGATCGCGCTCGATCAGGCGTCGTTCGGCGTCGGTGTAGAGCGGCGTGCCATCGGCTGCTTTCGCAGTGCACGTGAAATCGTAGGCCTCCGTCACCCGCCGCACGAATCCCGACTCCTGGCCACCGCCCGTCGCGCGCCCCGCCGTCCAGTAGCCCGTGTGCAGCCGGCGATCGGGGAGATTGGGCGGCGGGCAAAGCTCCGGCTCGGGGAGCTGGTTGATAAACTGTGACGCGATGCGCGGGTCCATGTCCGCGTATTCGCCATACGCTGTGTGCACGAGCCAGCGCGGGTAGCACGCCGCGAAACGCAGCAAGATCGCGCGCACGCCGCGCGCAGCCGCAAGGTCACCCGTCAACCCGTGCACCTCCGCCATCGCGCGCGCGATGCCTGCCATGTGGCCAACTTGGTGGGCGCGAATATTCGCCGAAAAACTCGGCCGCCCCGTCTTGTAGCTGAACACCACAAACGGTTCGCCTCCGTAATACGTGAGCGTCTGCGGCCGGCCCCACTTCGTCTGGAGCGCGATGCTCTCAGGATATTTTTCGTGCGGGAAAACGGTGCGGCACACAGTGCACGTGAGTTGTTCCGGCGCGTTCTCCTGCCACCTCCACTGCCCGTGCGGATGCACCGGCTTGCCCTGATCGCGACACGCCGGACACGGCGTGAACTTCGGATCACCGGGCGTAGTTTCTGGAATCATCATCCGCAAATACTCGGGCGTGAGCTTGCCGACAGTGGCCCGCACGTTGCGCTCCAAAGCCGCGAGGTAGGTCTTCGCCCACGCGTAGCGCGTCAGGTTTTCACGGGCCCGCGCGACATCGGAGGACTTGTACGCGCCGCTGGGGTGCACCACCCCGTCACGAAATTTCTCGACGTCGCTCCAATCGAACAACGCCTCGGGCTCGGCCGCCACCAGTCGTTCCATGGCGGCAAGCGCGACGAGGACGAGACACGAGACGGTCAGCGGGGCGGGGTGCAACATGATGGCAAGGGCGGCAACGACGCGCGAAGCTGGCGGTGGCGACGCCTCGTTGCACGCGCAAAGGCTCGACGCGCTGGGGGGAAAATACATCCACCTAAGAATCTCGGGCCGCAATGTCGTCGCGTACAGCGCCGTGATGGAGGCGTGAGCACGTTCGCGAGTTGGCGCGGGGCGGGCGCGTTTCCGTCAGTCCTCCACGCGCTCCAGGCGCACGCTGCGCAGCTCGCGAACCGCGTGGTCGGGCCAGTAAGTCACGAGCCAGTCACCGCCCACGACGACCTCGTTGACGCGACCCTGCGTGTCACGTTCCTGCAAATCCCCGGGGCGGAATAGCGCGGCTTTCACGTCATCGAGAATCAACGCGAGTGTGCGCTGCGCACCACGCCCAGCTGTGGCGAGGGCCTTCGCCGCCGCCTCGCTCAACACTCGTTCATAGCCCTGCACGTTAGAACAGGCCCAACGACCGCTTCAGGTCCTCCCAACGAACTTTTTTTCCAGCGTCCATTTCGGCGTGATGCTGCGCGAGTTCTTCGCGGTTCTCGACGGTATCGGCGCGCAACCGGCTGCGGAGGAAGGCCAATGCCTTCACCATCTCGTCATGCGAGAGCTGTTCCATCTGCGGCTTGATCTCCATGAAAACCATGAGCGCAAATTGGCGTCACCTGTCCTGACCTACAAGCTCAGCTTCCCACCCAGACTTCGGCCGTCGCCGAAGAGGCTCTGGTATCAGCTTTCTGCGTTCCGTAGCTCGAACTTGAAAGCAACGGGCTCCACGGACGCCGCACCGGCGGTGACGCGCTTGAACGGGTCGTCGAGACACCCAATCCGGGGCGACGTGCTCGCAACGTCAGCCACCAATGCGAGTCGGTAGTTCGCTCCGAGTCTTTGCGCCGCCCTCCACTCATTCGCGGTCAACTCGATCGATAGGAACGAAGGACCGACGGTCGACTTGACTGCGACTGCGAAGAGCTGCCCACCGGAACGGTAGTCGATATCCCATCCGGGCATCTCACCCTTATCAGCCCTCCACTTAATCGTTTCAGCTTCCTCGGGGGACAGAATTTTGCGCAAATGATCTCTCGCGAACTCCTCGCCGCGGTCGCCAATCGACGTTGAGCGTTTCGACCTCCGACCGCCGCTGTGAGCGCCTGACGTCGCAGCGCCACTTCCCTTGGGGTGGCAGTGCATAAGCCCCTCCCCTTTCATGGGTTTGACCGAGCCCAT
Organism: Opitutus sp. GAS368; assembly: GCA_945874455.1. Lineage (GTDB taxonomy): Bacteria > Verrucomicrobiota > Verrucomicrobiia > Opitutales > Opitutaceae > GAS368. The sequence goes on from CAMCHO010000136.1 coordinate 7,754, forward strand.
CGCCGGAAGAACGACTTCATCCTCTTTCGCGTCGGGATCGCCATCGGTTTGACCAGCAAACGCGTCGCTATTTCTCGTTGCGTCGTGCCCGAGTTCCAAGGGCTCGCCAACAAGCACTCCGTTTCCAGCATCAACACGCGGAGGCGTTGCGAGCGTTGCCCCCTGCGCAGCCCAGCAGCTCAAGCGTGACATCGCCGGAGTGGCTGGGTAAGACACCGCTCTCTTTTCCCTATCCCATGAAACTACCCTCGCCCCGCCTTAGCTTCTCCGTCGCCTCCTTTGCACTTCTCGCACCCGCCGTCGCACTGCACGCCGCCGATTTCCAAGTCACCGACGCGGCTGAGTTCGCCCGCTGCGTGCCCACGGGCGCGAAGATCGCGACACTTGGCGGCGATCTTAACTTCATCGAGGGCCCCGTGTGGATCAAAGCGGGCGGCTTTCTCGTGTTCAGCGACATCCCGAAAAATCAGCTCAAACAATGGTCGCCCGCGACCGGCGTGAAGACCTACCGCGAGCCGAGCCAAAACGCCAACGGCAACACCCTCGATCTCGCCGGTCGCCTCGTCACTTGCGAACACAGCGGCCGCCGCATCGCCATCCAGGAAAAAGACGGCACCGTCCGCACACTCGTCGATTCGTTTGAGGGGAAAAAATTCAACTCGCCCAACGACGTCGTCGTGAAATCCGATGGTACGCTCATCTTCACCGATCCCGACTACGGCCTGAAAAATAATCCGACCACCAAGCAAAAGGAAGGCCGCGAACAAGCCGGGAATTTTGTCTATCATCACAATCCGCAGAGCGGGAAGACGACCGCGCTCGTCCGTGATTTCGTCCAGCCCAACGGGCTCGCATTTTCCCCCGACGAAAAAATCCTCTACATCGCCGACTCCGGCGCGCCCCGACACATCCGGCGCTTCGACGTCGCCGCTGACGGCTCGCTGAGCGGCGGACAAGTCTTCTGCAAGATCGATGTCGGCGGGCCCGATGGTATTCGCGTCGACCAAGCCGGCCGCGTGTGGTCGAGCGCAGGTGACGGCGTGCAGATTTTTTCTCCGGCCGGAAAATTGATCGGCAAGATTCTCGTACCCGAGTCGCCGGCCAACCTGTGCTTCGGTGGCGACGACGGAAAGACGCTCTTTATCACCGCGCGCAAAACCCTCTACGCAATCAAAGTCGCGGTCCCCGGGGCCGCCCGCTAATTTTCCCTGCACCTCCCCCTCCCCACTAACCACGATGAACCCTGTATCCCGCCGCGATTTCCTCAAACTCTCCGCTGCCGCCAGCGTCGCAGCCGCCGTCGCCCCCTCCTTCGCCCAGGCCGCCGCAGCCGCCACCCCGGCGCGCGGCGGTGCCTTCAACCGCACCGGCAAGCCACGCCTCCTGCTCAGCCTCGCCGCCTATTCGTTTCGCGAGAATTTCCCAACGATGCGCGGCAAACCAAACGCGAAAGTGCCCGCCGGCCGCGGTACCGACCTGTTCAAATTCATCGACTATTGCGCCGCGCACGGCTGCGACGGTGCGGAGCTCACCAGCTATTTTTTCGCCGAGGAAACCGATGCCACCATGATCGCGCTGCGGCGCCATGCCTTCCTACGCGGCGTGGCCGTCAGCGGCACCGCCATCGGCAATAATTTCTCGCTGCCAAAAGGTCCGAAGCTCACCGACGAAATCGCGACGACCAAAAAATGGATCGACCGCTCGCTGCTCATGGGCGCGCAACACATCCGCGTCTTCGCCGGTAATGTGCCGAAGGACGCCGCGAATTTCACGCGCGCCGACGCCGACAAACAGGTGATCGCCTCGCTGGAAGAGTGCTGCGACTACGCAGGTAAGCGCGGGATCTTCCTCGGCCTCGAGAACCACGATTCCATCGGCAGCGCCGCCACGCTCATCCCCATGGTGAAAGCCGTCAACAGCCCGTGGATCGGCATCAATCTCGACTCCGGCAATTTTCGTACCGCGGACCCTTACAAGGACTTCGCCGAGTGCGTGCCTTACGCGCTCAATGTGCAGTTCAAGGTCGAGATCCATGCCGGCGGCGGCAACCAACCGGCTGACATGAAGCGCTTCACGAAGATTTTGCGCGACGGCGGCTACCAAGGCTGGATCGCGCTCGAATACGAGGCGAAGGAAGACTCCGCCGTCGCCGTCCCACGGTACTTGCAGGAGATGAAAGCGCTGTTCGCTTAACGCTACGTTGTGACGGGCGCCAATGGCCTCACGCCAAGGGCGCCACGGTACGATGTCGTTGCGTGGCGCACCTCGGCGCCCGTGGCGCGAGGCCCATCCGGAAAAATCTCTCCACAGGTGAAGTCAGCGCGGGTCCCGCTCGCCTGCCTGAGCCTGCGGCGCTCTCATCGCCCGACGCCCGCGCGAGGCACATTGTGCAGTCCTGATTTGACGGCCACAGAGGATCGCATTCTTTTACGGCTCTCATGCTCTCCGAACTTCTCCAAGACCGCGCCGCGCTCTACGTCAGCGGCGTCATGACTGCTCCTGAGCGTGAGAATTTCGAACTCGTCTTGACGTTTCATACCGAACTCGGAGCTCATCTCACCAAGCTCCAAGACGTCGTCAGCCACGTGGTGCTGGCCTATGGGTCAACGACCGTCACCCCACCAGAAGCTCTGAAACCACGCCTGCTCGATTCCATCAGCACCCGCCCGCAGTCAAGCGAAGTGGACGCGATCGTGGTGACGGATCCGACCGGAGCAATCGAATGGGCGAGCACCGGATTTTCAGAGATGTGCGGTTACCCGATGAGCGAACTCCAAGGCCGCAAGCCCGGTCACCTGCTCCAAGGCCCGGGCACCGATCCCACCGCCATCCAGCGAATCCGCAACGCCCTGCACGCCCGGCGCCCGTGTCGGGAAGCGTTGGTCAACTACCATAAAGACGGCACTCCCTATGGCGCGGACGTCGCCATCACGCCCATTCTGGATGATGCCGGCGAAGCACTTTGGTTTGTCGCGAAAGAGCGCCTGCTCGCCCTCAGCGCGGCCGGTGTGCCCGTCGCATAAGCGGACCTTGGGTTGTCCTAAATTCCCCCGGCATCGTCCGATGCCGGAATCGCTCCAGCTCTTTGCCTTCGCCTCAGCGCTCGGATCTGCCGGTCTGCGCGCCAAGTAGCTGGATGCCTTGGTCTCACTTCACCGACAAGTACCGCTTCGACTCCGGCCGCGAGTGGACCCGCGCGGTGCGCCCAAAGAAGCCCGCCGGCCAACGGGCCAGCGGAGCACGGTCCGGTGCCAGCGTGCGATCATCGTGGGTGTGTCGCTGTAGTTTGAATACGTTGATTGCGCGCGGGGAGGGCCTCCGCTCATCGGCGCGCCATCACGCCGCGATCACGTTCGTGACCTGACGGCACGACGACGACCGTCGGCCGTCCGCCATGCACGAAATTGACCTGCACCCGATCGACCGGGAACCGCACGGCGCGGACTTGCCTTCGAGTCCATGCCACGTCTGAACTATCCCCTCTTGACCGGTGCGACTTCGGTCAAACTGCGGCTCGCCCGCCTCGCTTCGTCGCAGTTTCCCCCTGTTTGCGTGGCAAATCTTCGTTCAACCCCTCCGCTCGTTCCCTCTATGCACCCCACCCCCAACTCCGTTGCCGTGCCGACTACGCGCCGCACCTTTCTCCAACACTCCGCGCTCGCCGGCGTGGCCTTCGGCTTCCCGGCCGTGCTGCGCGCAGCTAATCCCAATAGCCGCGTCCAGCTTGCCGCGATCGGCGTCAATGCTCGCGGTTACGGCGACCTACACAGCGTCGCTTCGCACGCGAAGGCGAAGTTCGTCGCGTTCTGCGACATCGATCAGGCGAACTTTGCCGCGGCTGACGCCGACCATCCGGGCACGCCGCACTTCGCAGACTTCCGCGTCATGCTCGAAAAACTCGGCGACACCGTGGACGCCGTGACCGTCGCCACGCCCGACCACATGCACGCACTCGCTGCCGTCACCGCGATGCGGCGCGGCAAGCACGTCTACTGCGAAAAGCCCCTCGCTCACACCGTGTGGGAATGCCGCCAGTTGCGCCTCTGGGCGGAGAAGAAGGGCGTCGTCACCCAGATGGGAAACCAGATTCACTCGGCCGTCGAATATCGCCTGGCCACGCGGCTCATCCGCGACGGCGTGATCGGTAAAGTGAAGGAGGTTCACTCGTGGTTGGGCATCACGGGCAACGAACGCACCCGCCTTCTTGAGCCGCCCGCCTCCGGCCCGGTGCCCAAGGGCGTCGACTGGGATCTGTGGCTCGGTGGCGCGCCGCTGCGGCCGTTCGCACCGGACGTTTATCACCCGTTCGCATGGCGCGACTGGCAGGACTTCGGCAGCGGTGCACTCGGCGATTTTGGCGCCCACATCTTCGATCCCGTGTTCACCGCACTCGGCCTCACCGCGCCGCTCACGGTCTCCGCCGACCACAGCGGGATCAACCGCCACATCTGGCCGACGCGGGAGACCGTGCGTTACATTTTTCCCGGCACTGAATTCACCGCCGGCCCCACGCTCCAGCTTAGGTGGACCGACGCCGGCATGAAGCCCACCCGCAAGCAAGCGCAGCTCTCCGGCGATCTCGAGCTGCCGGCGAGCGGCTCGCTCTTCATCGGAGAAAAGGGAAACATGGTGCTCCCGCACGTCGGCGGCCCGCGGCTCTACCCCGTGGAGAATTTCAAGGACTTCACCTACCCGAAAGACATCAAGGGCCTCAACCACCACCATCTCTGGATCGACGCCATCCTCGCCGGCGGACGCACGAGCGCAGGCTTCCACTACGCCGGCCCGCTCGCCGAGACGGTGCAGCTCGGCAACGTCGCCACGCGCGTCGCCCAGCCCCCGATCCCAAAACGCGGATCGAACGTCGTGAAGGCAGCGCCCCCGTTGCAATGGGACGCCGCAAATCTCCGCATCACGAACAATCCCGCCGCCCACGCTCTCCTCACCAAATCCTATCGCGCCGGCTGGGAAGTACCAGCGGCGTAAGAGCAGATTTCGTTTCACCCGCCGGGCGCGCCGCTCGTCGGCGCGCCGTCAGGGCGCAGCTTGAATTTCAATTCCTGGCACGCCACCTTCCCTTGAACACCGATTCATCTGCGCGCCGGCACCAAAATCCGATGCGACGCCCGACAAAGCTCCCGTTGCTCGACTGCTGCACGCACTTGGACCTCAAGGGCCGCCCCATGCCGGTCAATACTTCCTCCATTCCACTGCGTGAGTGGGCGTTCCTTGGCAGGTGAAATCTGCGCAATCCGAGCAGCCCTTGCCCCGTCAGATCTTCCAGCGCACCTTCTCTTGATGAGCGTTAAAGAAGCAGCACACCCGGCCATTGAGGCGCTCCCGGACACGGCGTCGCTGCCAGACGCAGCCGACCGCGTCGCCCTGTTGGCCGCACTGGAGAAAGGCCGTCACGCCGTGCGCGAGGACCGGTGGAGGAGCCCGGAAGAAGTCGAGAAACTCCTCTCGTCATGGCTCGAAAAGCAATCTGGTCGGACGAGGCAATAGCCGATTTCGCGACCATCGTCGGCTGCATCGCGGCCGACAACCGCACCGTCCCGGGGCAACCCCTTTGGCCTGATTTATCAGTTGGACTTTGGAAATGAGGTAATGAGGACGAGGTTTCACCAACGGAGGTTCCCGCCGGCGATCTGCGACTCGAACACGGCCACAAGTTTTTCCGCCAGCTCCAGCAGCGGGCTCGCGTCCATTGCCCCCTTGTCGGTGTCGGCGTGGTCAAAAACAGGGTCAGGTTGCTATTCTCTCACAAAATTCCTTGAGCCACTCGGCTGCTGGCGACGATGGCCGTCGGTTGCACGCA
>CAMCHO010000137.1 GCA_945874455.1 Opitutus sp. GAS368
GAGGATCGGTGCCGCCAAAAACTCAGGCGGATGTCTTTCGCAACGCGCGCGCCGCGCTCTCGTGAACCGTTGGTTTCACCCGGCCTTTGAGGCCGAGCTGATCGAGGCCGCGCGCTATCTCGAACACCAACGCGGCGATTTTGGCCGGCAGTTTCTCAATGAAGTCGAGGCCGCCATCGGAACGATCATGGAGGCACCCGCCAGGTGGCGGCCGTGGCCCGGTGACATCCGGCGCTTCCTCCTTTCCACGTTTCGCTACACCATCCGCTATCGCATCCGTCGGGATGAAGGTTTGGTGGAATTCCTAAGCATCGTCCATACCTCGCGCCAGCCCGACACGGGCGCGGATCGGTGACTGTGGCGAGCCTCAGCCAAGCCCTGCCCGAGCCCGAGTTCACTCACATCCTGAGCCTCTTCCCCCTCGTCCCCGCGCCCGTGAAAGCCGCCGCGCTTACGGCGTTTCGCGGCTTGGTCGTTTGAATTCGAGGCCGGCCACGGCGCAAACCGGGTCTTGCGATGGGCGAGCGTCGCGGTAGTTCCATACCATGAGCCAATCCGGAATCATCGCCGAACTGCCCATCCCGATCGACCACGCGAAGGTCGCGGAGTTTTGTCGCGCGCGCGGAATCCAGAAGTTGAGCCTGTTCGGTTCCGTGTTGCGCGATGATTTCGATCCTGCACGCAGCGACGTAGATGTGCTGGCGGAATTCGCGCCGGGAGCCGCCCAACGGGCGGGTTGGGACTTTTTCGCCTATGGCGGGCAACTGGCGGCGGTGTTGGGCCACCGGGTCGATTTTTGCACGAATCTGCGGCCGTGGCTGCGCCCGCTCGTCGAGAAACGTGCGTTGGTCATCTATGACGGGCAAACACCATAACCCGCGCGGACCCCTGCTCGACATGCAGGAATATGGCCGGCGTGTCGTGGCGCTCACGAGCGGCCGCACGGCGGAGTCCCTGCTCGGTGACGCGGGATGGGTGACCCGGGCCGCACTGGAGCGGACACTCTTCATTGTGGGCGAGGCCGCGAATCGCGTGCCCCGTGAAGTGCAGGCGCAGCATCCGGAAATTCCGTGGCCGGCGATCATCGGACTTCGCAACCTCCTCGCTCATGGCTATGAGACCATCGAACCGCAGAAGCTGTGGCTCACGGCCACCATCAGCGTCCCCAAACTCCTGCACCACCTCGATGCGGTCATCGCCCGCCAGCCGCCCTTCGAAGCGTGAAGGCGGATTGCAGTCATGCCTCTGCGTTTCGTGTGGGGACAAGCGTAAAGCGCACTCCAACCTCGCCAAGCACGGCGTGAGTTTTTGGAGAAACCTCCACCGTATTCGGCCCTCCCTGGTCGCTGACGATTCCCGATCCTGCCCACTCGCAGGTGGAGGAACGTGCGATTGTGCTGGGGCAATCGCACCAGCGGAAATTGCTGGTTGTCGTGCATACGGAGCGGAGCGACAATATCCGCATTATCAGCGCCCGGCCCGCGGGCCGGCGCGAACGAAAGACCTTTGAAGAAACTAACTGACAAGGCAGCCGAACCTGCTCTGCGGGACGAGTATGATTTCTCGCGGGGCGTTCGCGGCAAATATGCGCGGCGTTACGCGCAGGGCACCAATGGGGTCGTGCTCGAAGCCGACGTGGCGAAGCTATTTCCCAATGCCGGAGCGGTGAACAATTCCTTGCGTGCACTGGGTGCCATCATCCGTCGGCAAAACAATGTGCTGGCCGGCAAGTGAGACGGAAGGCCGAGGCGGCCATTGGCCAAGCCCGGCCCAGTGACTTAACGGAGGTAAAATGACGCCCGTCGCGCTCAACGCTACCGAACCCCGTTATCCCGTGCGTTTGCGGCAGCGCCTTGGCGTTGATGCGCCGGCTCAACTCTCCGCCCTCGGCAATCTGGACCTACTGGTATTACCCAAGACGGCGCTGTTCTGCTCCGCCCGCTGTCCCGGTGACGCCATCCTTCGCACCTACGACCAAGCCGCCCGCTGGCGCGACGCGGACCGCTGCGTCATCAGCGGTTTCCATTCTCCCATCGAAAAAGAATGCCTCAGCATTTTCCTACGAGGAAAACCGCCGATCATCATTTGCCCCGCTCGCAGCCTGGAGAAGCTGCGTATTCCGCCCGGGTGGAAAACGCCACTGAACGAAGGCCGCCTCCTGATTCTATCCTGCATTTCTTCGCCCCACCATCGCGTCACGGCCGAACTCGCCACGCGCCGCAACCAATTCGTCGCCGCTCTCGCCGACGAAGTCTGGTTCGCTCACATCGCTCCCAGCGGCCAAACGGAGCAACTGGCCAAAACCATCGCCCGTTGGCCGCCCACCTCTCGGCCCTGCCCGAGCCCGGGTTCACCCACATCCTCAGCACCTTCGCCCTCGGCCCCGCGCCCGTGAACGCCGCCGCGCTTACGACGTTCAACGCCGGCCCAGCAATTCTTCGACCGTGAGGCCGATGTCCTTGGCAATTTGCCGCAGGAGTGGCGGCGCGATGTCTCACCCTTTGTGCAATGGCACCGTCGTGCCGCGTCCGTCTGCGTGGCGGTATTGAACGTGCGAACCGCGTTGGCGCACGGCGGCGAAACCCAGCATCTCCAGCAACCGGCAAACTTCGCCGGGTTTGAGGACAGGGACGTTTCCCATCGTCAGGCGACCGCGACGCTTTGCGTGCCGACGAATTCCGCCTCCAGCTTTGGCTCGCCGTCTTCCAGTAGCATGGCAACGACTTCGCGCAGGTTGGCGTTCAGTTCGTCCAAGGATTCCGCCTGCGAGTGCGCACCGGGGAAGCCCGGCACATAGCCGATCAACAGGCCCGTCACGCGGTCGCGTTCCACGACTGCGGTGAAATTTTTCATGCCGATATGCTTGCTCCGCCTGGCCGGAACGCAAGCCCACCGAACCTCGCCGAATGCCACGCCCCGGCCGATTCCGAGTTCACCCACATCGTCGGCACCTTCCGCCTCGTCCCCGCGCCCGTGAAGTCTGCGGCGCTCGCGGCGCTTCGTGACAGCCAGTGAAGCCCAGCGCCGGGAAACCGGAACTTGCGGGCGCGGTGTTTTGAGACACGCTCTTCGCCATGCCAAATACACTGTCTCCCTCCACACCCGAGGCGGTGGCTAAGCTTTGCAACAGCCTCGACCCCGCACGGCAGTCTTCGCTCCTCGCGTTTGCCCTTTTCCTCAAGTCGCAGGAAGCGCAGGCCGCTTTCGATCTCGTGGGCGAAGCTGACGAATCCGCGTGGGACCGCGATTTCAACGACCCCGGCAAGGTGGCTAACTTTGGGCGCTGGGCAGATGCAAGTCTCGCCCGCGAAAAGCCGCAGCGGATCGATCCGGCGCGGCTGTGAAGTCGACCGGCAATGGGGAGTTCTGGCGGCTCTATTATCTGCTGCCGGAGGCCGTGCGCGCCCAGTCGCGGCAAGCCTACCGGCTGTTCATGACCAACCCAGACCATCCCAGCTTGCGTTTCAAGAAACTGAACGGCCCCGGCAACTATTGGTCCGTCCGTTTCGGCGGTGGTTACCGGGCGGTGTGTCGGCGCGATGGCGAAGGCGTCGTCTGATTGTGGGTCGGGACGCGGCAGGATTTCGGGCGAATGTTCTAGGTCCGCCGCCCACCTCTAAGCCCTGACCGCGCCCGAATTCACCCACCTCCTCAGCCCCTTCCCCCTCGACCCCGCGCCCGTGAAAGCCGCCGCATTCGCGGCGTTTCGCGCTCCGCACCCAACCACGGGTGTCTGATTCAGGCTGGTTCGCCTGCCGCGCGCGCGGTGTTTCGAGCCGGATCGTGAGAACTGATTTCCCGCCTTGGAAATTCCGAAACGCCCGCTAGCGTTTCGAGTATGAGCACGCTCACGCAGGGCCTCATCGAGGAGATCAAGACCGCGCCGGAATCCGTCCAGCGCGAGGTCGCTGAGTTTCTCGCCTTCCTCAAAGCCCGTGGGAAAGGCGAGGGCCGGGAAAGCCTGCTCCCGCTGGCCCAGACCGCATGGGCGGCCGATTGGGACACGCCGGAGGAAGACGCAGCATGGCGCGATTTGTAAGCGGCGACGTCATCGTGGTGCCGTTTCCGTTTACGGATTTGACGAGCGCCAAGATCCGACCGGCCTTGGTGCTGGCGGGGCTGACGCGCGGTGACCTCACCCTCTGTCAGATTACCAGCACAGCCGCCGGGCACCCCGCCGCTATCGCAATTCAAGCGGCGGATTTCGATTCCGGCGGTTCCCTGCCGCATGACAGCTTTGCCTTGCCGCATCGGGTGGTCACAGCGAACGAATCCTGTGTGCGGCGGGCGGTGGGTCGGGTGTCGCCGGCAAAACTAAATCAGGTACGGGAACAGGTTTGCGCCGTAATTCGACAGGGCTGACGTCGGGACCGTGTTCGAATTCACCCACGTACCCGTCCCTTGTTCCATGCCGTCGGTCACACCACCGTACCGCCTGAAAAGCGAACGCGTGGTCGGCCCAGTACGTGACACGGAAGTGCGCGGTATAGACGACTTCGTTGGCGCGCCCCGCTTCATCGATCACCTGTTCAGCACCGCGCCGGCCGGGGCCGCAGACCAACGCATCGCAAGCGTCGAGCAATTCGCGGCGTTCGCTACCGTCTAGCGCGACCAAGGCCAGAACCGCCGGCTCGTGCAGCGAGTAGGCGTAGCGCAGATTCATGGTCGCTGGGCGGCGGGTTTGGCGGCGAGAATGCGAGCGAGTTCGACCTCGGAAATCTTGCGGCCCGTATCCATTTCTCAATGTCGCTCTGAGAGCTCACGGGCAAACGCCAGGGACCGACCCGAGCCGCGCTGGAGCGGACACTCTTTATTGTGGGCGAGGCCGCGAATCGCGTGCCTCGTGAGGTGCAGGCGCAGCATCCGGAAATTGCGTGGCCGGCGATCATCGGGCTGCGCAATCTCCTCGCTCATGGCTACGAGACAATCGAACCGCAGAAGCTGTGGCTCACGGCTACCATCAGCGTCCCCGAGCTCCTGCACCACCGCGATGGAGTCATCGCCCGCCAGCCACCCTTCGAAGCGTGAGGGCGGCTTGCAGCCATGCCCCTGAGTTTTTAGCGGGGACGAGCACAAAGCGGTCCGTAGTGCGTTCGTTCTGATCGGCGCGGCCTGCCATTTGCGCCAGACCTCGTTGTGTCCGGTCGCGAGCGGGTTCGCGCTCGACGCGACCTCGCTCGTGGGCGGGGCGCGCGGCGCAAACTAAAACGTGATACCAACGTCCTTGGAACTCTGGACTTTTCGGTAGCCGCGAGCGCCAGCGCGTGGACGGATAACCCCCTCGCTGGCGCTCGCGGCTACCCGGCAAATCAAAGTCTGAATCTTTTGGGCGATTGATATGAGGGGGTACCGGCTCACGTGTCGGTCACGTGGTAGCGACTGGGCCCGAGCGCCCCCCTCCGCCGCGCCCGGGGCTGTGCGCGAGAGGCCCGTTGAGCGGCTCTCGATCGCGATGGCCCCCGTGGTATCGCCGGAGATCTGCTGCGACGATGGCACCGTCAGCATTCGTCTGAGCGCTGACAATTACGGCGGTACCCGTGAGTAGCGCCACAGTGAGCACTCATCGGAACCGGCACGCTCAACAGCGGAGCCTCCAGCCGTGCGTTGACGGAATCGCTCGTCTCCAGAATTCCAGCACGCACGCCGAAGCGGCAATTTACGGCGAGGAATCGCTTGAGATCGTCCCCACCCAAGTCAGCCCCGATGGGTTGTTGAGTAAGTGGCGCGAGCGGCACGACCTGGAGCGCGCGGCGGCAAGCCGAACCCGCCCGACTCTGACCGGTGCGTTTTTCAACGAGCGGTGGCCTCATCCCCAGGCAATCACCGCGCCCGGAATGCAGCTGAAACGCTAGTCTTCTACGCCGACGGCGAGGGTGGTGGCGGGCCTGAGCGGCGTCAGTGTCCCGCGCTCTTTGCGGTAGATATCGATTCGCGCGTTGCTAAAAATCTGCGGGTAACCCGGGACGCTGATCTTCGCTCCGTCGGCCAGGCTGCGGTCGATGAGCACGTAACAGGGATCGCGCGTGACAATAGTCGGCTCCAAAGTCCGGCCCCGATAAAAGAAAGCCGAGGCGGCGTTGGCGCGGATCCGGGCGCGCGTGGTATCCATAATGTAGTTCGGGCCCTCGAACCACAGGCGGCGCTCCGAGAGTGCCGAGTAGTAAAAGTGAACACCGGTGAGCGTATTATCGAGCGCGCCCCAGTGATCCTTCTTCATGTTTTCCGGTGTGCACGCATTTGCCACGATCACAGCATTGCGTTCGGTGTTCTTCCGGATCCACAGCAGGGCCTCGTTGAGGTGGTGTCGGCGGTCGTCGATGCTGGGCTTGGCGGGAGTGGCCAGCCATTCGGCAAAACCCGCCCGGTTACGATCGACCCACGAACTCCCCTGTACCAAGAATACCACAACAAACACGAGCCCGGCGAACCCGACGCTACCTCGTTGAACCCAGCGGCCAAGGGCGGCACCGGGCTCCGCCCCGACTCGCGCGACGGACTCGGCCCGCCACATGCGCAACCGCCGGACCCCATCCACCATGCCCGCCGCCGCGAGCACCGACATGGGCAAACGAATCATCAAGATGAGATAGAGTTCGCCGTAACTGTTCAGCTCCATCAGCAGACCCATGCCCACGCACGCTAGTAAAAATGCGCCCAGCCAGCCAACCAGCGGGTCGCCGGCCCGGCCCCGGCGCCACACCAGATAGGGGATTGCCAGCAAACCCACCCCGCACGTGCCGGCAAAGATGACCAACGCGCAACTGACCGAGGCCACCGCCGCCGCCAGCGGAACCGGGAGCCAAGTGCCCAGCGCCTGCTGCCAGACCGACAGGTTGGCCTGCCAAAATCCGGTCAGCTGAAAAACGTGCAACGGATTGAAACGGGCATCCCCCGTCCGCCATGACGACATCGTCGCGAGGTAAACCATCGCAAACCCGGCGCTCAGCCCAAAGCCGATCGCCACCCACCGCCCCGGAAACCGTCGGTCCCTCAGCCAGCGCCAAGCCGCCCACAGCCCGAGCGCACAAATCAACACCGGCAAGACCGTGCCCTTCGCGCCAGTGCCGGCCGCCGCGAGCAAGACGAGCCACGCGTAATGGTGCGGACCGCAGCGCGTCAGTCGCGCGCACCGCGCCACCCCGAGCAACAATGCACCGCAAAAAATCATTCCAAAGAAAAATGTCGGGCTGACGAACAGCCACCGTGAAAACAATCCGAGAAACATCAACCGACCGTAGTTGTCGGCGAGCGACACCTCTCCGGCCATGACCAGCAAGAGCGCCGCACCGACACCACCCCACGGACTGCGGGCCACCTGTCGCCCGAGCAGATAGGCTTGCGCCACCAGCACCGCACCCAGCGGCACAATCAGGAGCCGCAGGAGCACCAGCGTGACCTCCACGCCAGTCGTGCCCGACGACGCCGCCGCATGCACGACCATGAAGTAGTGATATTGCAGCGGGGTACCCGCGAGACTCGGGTCATCCAGCGGCCAGGTGTTCTTGATCACGCCGGCGCGGCTCACCAAGTAGACCCAGTCGTGGAAGATCGCGCGGCCCGGCAAACCCGCCACCAGCGGCGATTCCGCGAACATCTGACTCGCGGCGAGAAACACCAAACCGAGAAACGCCACGACCAGCCCCACAGCCAAGCCGGCATGCGCGCCCGAAACCCGCAGTTGCACCGGGCTCCGCCGCGATTGAACCCACAGCCCTGCTCCCGCCGCCAACCAAAGCACCGGCATGAAACGATAGACCTCCCTCGCACCGACCGAGGCCAGCCCGAGATAGCTCAGGATCTCAATCGCGAACCCCGTGGGCAGCGCCAGCGCGAACACCGTCGCGATCGACAGCGCGCGGCGGTTCAGCGCCCACAACAAAACGACTCCGGGCAACGCCACGTAAGCCGCAAAATAAGCACTGTAGGCCAGAACCGCGAAGAGGTCATAGCCACACGCCCGGACCACGATCGCGAGCGCACCGGCGAGCGTGATGCCCGCGATTTTCCACAGCGCACCCGGCGCAATCAACGGTCGTGGCGTAGTAAAAAAGTGACGCGCTAACGAGGACACAGGGGGCGGATTTAGGGGTGTGAGGAGTGGCGGCAGACTCATCCGGAAACTTCTCCGGAGTTTGCCAGAGATGATGCGAATTTCAGCTTAGAAAAAATCCTCAGAACTCGGAACGCAACGAAGATTCCGGAGGCGGATCTTCGGACGCCCCCCTCATCCGGATCGTGCCAGCCTCCGCCGGTCGGCGGCGGCCTCGGCCGAGCGTTGGCGAGAGGCGGCCGATCCCGGACACCGCCATCTGGCGGGCGCGACGGCGCGACGGGCCGTTTCTCAGCACTACCCAAACAACGCCGCGATCGGCTTGCCGCCGTCCGTGATCGGCACGGGGCGGTCGCCGTCGTAGAGGTTTTTCGTGTAGTCGATTCCTAACGACGCGTGGATCGTCGCAAAGAAATCCGGCACACTCACCGGATCGCGCACGATTTTCTTCGAGAGCTCGTCGGTCTCGCCATAAGCCCCGCAGTGCCGCAATCCACCGCCCGCGAGCACACACGAAAACGCGCGGCCTTGGTGTCCGCGCCCGCCGCCGCTATCGAACTCCGGCGGCCGGCCAAACTCACTCGTGATCACAATCAACGTCTTTTCGAGCAGCCGCTTCGACTCCAGATCCGTGATCAACGCGGCAACGGCCGAGTCGAGATCACCGATGAGACCGTGTTGCTGTTTGATGCCGCCATTGTGCACATCCCAACCGGTGCCGTTGATGAAATTCAAATTGTGCGATACCTCGATAAAACGCACCCCGCGCTCCACCAACCGCCGAGCGAGCAAACAGCGTTGACCAAACTCCCCACCGTAACTCGCGCGCAAATCCGCCTTTTCTTCGTCGAGCCGGAAGCTGCGGGTAAACTCGGGACTGCTGAGCTTCAGACTCTGCTCAATCACCGCATCGTAATCCGTGAGCCGCGAGTCTTTCGTTGCGGGCGCAGTCTCGCGCAGCCCGCCCAACAACGCCTCGCGCCGCGCCTGCCGCTCTGGAGCGATGCCGTCGGGGCGCGTGAGCCCAGCCGGTCCTTGGCTCGTATCGGTCAGATAGAGGTAACTGTCGCGCGCGCCAAGAAACCCCGGGCCGCGGGTGACGTTCGGATATCCGATCAGCACGTAGGGCGGCACCCCATCAATCAAGGCCCGTCGTTCGTGCGCGATCGTCGAGCCGAGCGACGGATAGGCCACCGAGCCATTAACCGGACGCCCCGTGTGCATACGATTGGTCGCGGCGGCGTGCTCATCAATCACATCGTGGTGCACCGTGCGCACGGCAGTCACGCGATCCATCAACGGCGCAAGACGATGGAGGTGCTCACAGACGCTCACCCCGGCAACCGCCGTCGGGATGCTGTCGTAATAGGAGCCCGCGATCTTCTTCGCCGGATCGCCACGACGCTTGGGATCAAACGTATCGATCTGCCCCATCCCGCCGCCGAGCCAGATCGAAATCACGTGCTCCGCGCGACCCTTAATCAACGGGGCAGCAGGAACGGCGGCAGCGCGCGCCCAGGCAGGAAGGAACGCGGCGCCGACGGACGCAGTGGTGAGGAATTTGCGACGATTCATAGTGGGGAGATAAATTCAGAGCATGGAACCACGGAGGGACACCGATAAACAGGGAGAGCACGGGGCACCTGTGCCGCCATGAATCCCAGCGCCCAAGAAACGGCTGCGAGCCGCGAGCGCACGGAATTTCTCGCTGAATCCGCGTCCATCTGGGTCGATGCGTGATTTCATTTGGTTTGGTTTTCAGGGCAGCCAGACAAATTCGCGGGTATTCACTGCACTCCACACCACATCCTCAAACGCCTCGCGCCACTCGGCCCGCAGACGCGGATCGGCCGGCGGCGTCGCCCGGGCGCGGCGCTCCATTTCCACCTTCACGGCGTTGGCCTCGGCCACGAGGTGATTCGACCACGCGACAGCAGGCAGCGGGGACCACGGCTCCGCTGATTTTACTGCGGAGGCCGGCACTACGCGCTCGGCAAATCCCGGCGTCAACGTGCGCACCAGCGGCGCCCGCTCGGCACCCGTGGGAGGGCGGCCGAAACAACGCAGAAAAACACTCTCCACCAGCGCCTCGGGCGAGGATGCGTTGACCGCGAGTTCCGCCAGTTCACTGCGGGGCGCGGCGCGTGTGACCCACACGGATACGGCACTGTTGGCGAGCACGCCGGGCTGGAGGACATTGGGATCGGTCTCGCGGTCAGTGCGGGGATTCTGCCGTGACCCGTTCCAGCCGAAGGCCTCCAACACATCGGAGACCATCTGCGCGCGGGGCAGATTCAGACTCGGACGATCGCGCTCGTTCGAGAGACTCGCGAACATCCAGGCTCGGCGCGGTTGGCCCAAAGAGATAAACGAATCCGCGGGCCGCTTGCCGTCGGCATCGAGCGTGATCTCTTCGACGTTGATCGGCTGGCCGGAAACGGCGAAGAGCGTGTCAACCACCTGCTCGCCCGTGAGGCGGCGCGGTTCCGGCGCAGCGAAAAATCGCTGCTCGGGCCCGGCTGCGAGATTTTTTCCAATCGGGGCCCGTTGATAAATCTCGGACGTGAGGATCCGCCGCGCGAGCTGGCGCAGATCGTAGCCGTGCGCCACGAAGTCCCGCGCCAGCCACGCGAGCAACTCCGGGTGACTCGGCGCATGACCCTCCCAATCGTGCGCCGGCTCCACGAAGCCCGCGCCGATGAGGCGTTTCCACACGCGATTGACGATCACTTGGGCGAAGCGGGTGTTCGCCGGCGCGGTGACGAGCGCGGCGAAACGCTCACGCGAGTCTTGCGGGTTCATCATCAACGCATCGAGCGCAGGGTCATCAGCCACTCCCGTAATCGCCGCAAACGGCCACGCGGGCGCAATGGACTCGCGCGGCTTGAGCGTGACCTTGATCAACGACTCCCGCGCCTTCTTCTCGAAAAATGCTTCGGGGACGGTGCTCGATTTTGGCACGATGACGGCCTTGCGCTCGAACAATGCGGCCAATGAAAACAGGTCGCGCTGTTTCGTGCTGTGGTAGGGCGAGTCGTGGCAGCGCGCGCATTGCAGTTCGATGCCGAGAAACGCGGTGGCGACGATGTGGCCCTTGGAGGCAAACGGCGCGTCATTATCCGTCGCGAGTCCGAAGCCTGCGCTGCCACCTTCCCGGTCGCTGCCCCGCAACAGCATGAGTTCCGTGGCGAGACGATCCATCGGTTTTCCATCGCGCAGCGCCTCGTAAAGAAACCAGCGGAACGGTCCGCTGTTGTTCAGGGTGGGCTTCAAGATGCTCGGGTTTTCCGCGAGCACGTCCTGCCAATAGCTGACCCAGTGGTCCGCCCACCGCTCATCGGCGAGGAGGCGGTCGATGACTGTGGCGCGCTTGTCACCGGCCCGATCCGCGAGAAACGCCCGCACCTCGCGCTCGGTGGGCGGTACGCCGACCGTATCGAAATACACGCGCCGCAAAAACGCCGCGTCACCGACAATGGGGGCGAGGGCGATGCTCTCCGGCGCGATCGGTGCAGCGGGCCACACGGCACCGGCATTGATCCATGCTTCCAGACTCGCGATTTGGGCGGGCTTGAGCGCGTCGCCTTTCGGCGGCATGCGCTCGTCCTCACTCGAGTGCTTGATTCGCGCGATCAGCTCACTAGCAGAGGCCTTGCCCCGCACCACAGCCGGCAAGTGTGACTCGCCACCCGCGAGGGCGGCTTCGAGCGAGTTTAATTTCAAGCCGCCCTTTTGTTTGTCGCCGTGGCAGCGGAAGCACTCTTCGCGCAAAATCGGCATTACCTCCGTGTGAAATTTCTCGCTCGCGGCGGCCGGCACTTTGGTCGCGGCGGCGAGGGAGCGTTGAATCTTTTCCGCCAGAAACGCATCGATCGGGTGCTTCGCTCCGGCCGGCACCGCAGACGCTCCGCTTGCCGCGGACGCCTGTTCGGACCAGAGCCGAGCGATCCGGTGGCGTTCCTGCCAAAAAGCATGCTGCGTCGTCGCAGCCGCCCGCCGGTTCTGATCGTCAAACGCGCCCAGCGATGTCTCGATCCCGGCGACACTCGCGCTCACGGCAGACTCGGTCAGCGCCACCGGTTCGCCCGCAGTGTGCAGCACATTGAAGGAACGACCGTCGGGCGTTTGCACGGCGACCACGAGTTCACCGGGCTCGGCACGAAGGCGTTTTCCGCCGACGAGCGTTTCGAGCACCACTCGCACCGGCGCGCCACGCTTCACCACGACCTCGCCAAACACTTCCTGCACACCGAACGCCACGCGACTCAGGCCGGGGAGCGGAGGCGTCGGCACCGGCGTGATCGGATCGTGACCACCGGCGTCGCCCTTCGGCGGCTTCGTACTCGTGACGAGCACCCCATCCATCCAGAGGCGGCTGAGACCGCGGGCGCGCAAGACCACGCGATGCTGGCCGGGGGGCAACGTCACATCGGCGGCGAGTCGCGTGAGCACGGGGCCTTTCCAACTCGCGCGAATCCCCCAGTCGTCGTAGCGCAGCGGCAAGCGCGGCAACAAAAACTCCCGCCCAGTCCAACGCAACGTTTCGCCCGGCAATTTCTCGACGGCATTCAACCAACGATCCTGCGCCGGCATCCCTTCGTGAAACATCGCGACGACGCGACCGGCTGGCAAAGGACCGAGCTCCGGCATCACCACCGGGGCGAGCGGGGCGACCGTCCCGCCACCCACGCGACGGAACCGCGCTTTCAAATCCGCATCGCTCACGATTTCACGGTGGATCGCCACGGCATCGAGTCCGCCGCGGAAACTCGCCGCCTTGCTCGCTTTCATCGACGAACCCACCCACACGGCATCGTCATCCACGACCGGGGCCTCCGTCGTCGCGCCACCCATATCCCACCCGCCCGCGACCGTTTTTCCATCGATCCAACCACGGATGCTCGCGGGCTCGCCGAAGCGATACGTCACCGCGATGTGGTGCCAACCCGAGTCGGGCGCGAAACCGGATTTCGACGTCCAACGATGCCAATGCGCGTCCGACTTTTCCGTCGTCGCAGCCGTCGTCGCAGCCGCAGCCGTGCCTCGCGGCGTGGCGAAAAGAAAGTTCACCCCAAACTGGCCGCTCACCGCGCGCACCCGCAGCGCCCAGTTTTGATTGTCGGCCGCGAAGCCCGACGCACCCGTGCGGCCTTTACCAACCACATAGAGCTGATCGTTGGCCTTGAACCCGTCGACCTGCACCCACGCTTCAAGCGTGATCGCGTCGCCATTCGAAAAATCGAGCACGCTCCCCGCCCCTGGGTCGGTCAGTGCGAGGTGCCCGCCGGTGCCATCGAGGCGCAGCGCGGTGTTGTAACTGTCGAAGTCGGGAAATTGTGGCGGGCGCGGTCCCGGCGCGTCACGTTGGACTGTCCCCACGACCACCGCGCGCGACGTATCTTCCTCGCCAAAATCCCAGCGCGCCACCGGAGCCGCCACCACGGCCAC
>CAMCHO010000138.1 GCA_945874455.1 Opitutus sp. GAS368
CGTGGGGAGTCGGACGAAGCGAGGAGTGCGCGACATCGGGGGAGTATCGTCCTCGCCATTGCGCTGAGAACGAGGACCTGCGGGAATTCGTAACTACACTCACGCCTCGCATGCTCCCTGCTGAACCCTACCTGCCGCCACCGGTGACCTGCGAGCGCTTGGCCGTGCTCGGTACGCGGGCAGGCGGGACGGTCGAAGGGCGAGGCGCGGACGGGGTGTCGCGGGTGGAGTATGCGCTGCCGGCGCACGCGACGGAGGAGGTGCGGGAATTTTTTCGACCCAGCGCAAGCGTCGAGAGTGAATCGGAATTCGTCGCGCGGCTGCCGGGCGGGCGCGTGTTTGGCTCGGGCAATGTGTTATCGGCGGACGGGCGTGCGATTGCGCGCGATGTGTCGTGGGATTTTGGCAAGGCGTTCGAGGAACACTGGCTGTTGTCCTATAAAAAAATCCGGCGGCCGGTGGCGCTCGGTGGTACGGTGGCGGTGGTGGCGACGACGCTAGGCGCGGGCTATAGCCACTGGCTGCTCGAGGAGTGGCCGCGGTTGTTGGCACTCGGGCCCAGTGGGGGAGGGGCGGGGAAAATGATCGTGCATGCGACGCAGCCATATGCGCGCGCGGCGCTCGCGTTGTCCGGATGGCAGGGCGAGTTGATCGAGCCGGGGCGCTATGCGCACTACGTCTGCGAGCAGCTCGTGGTGCCGAGTATGCCGGGGAGCGAAGGTCGGCCGACGCCAGAGGTGGTGACGCGGGTGCGGGCAGGTGTGGCTCCGTGGCCCGATGCGGGCGCGTCGCCGGGGGGCGAGCGGATTTACGTCACGCGGGAGCGGGCACGGCGTCGGCGGGTGGCCAACGAGGCGGAGCTGTGGGCGCAATTGGAGCGGCGGGGTTTCGTGAAGTTGCGGCTGGAAGAGCTGACGTGGAGCGAACAGATCCACTCGTTTCGGCGGGCGAAGGTGGTGGTCGCGCCGCATGGGGCGGGGCTGGCGAATCTGGTGTTTTGCGAGGCGGGGACGAGGGTCGTGGAGTTTTTTAACCGCGCCTACGTGAACGGGAATTTCTGGCGGCTGGCGGCTTTGCGCGGGCTCGACTATCGGCCGGTCGTGGCGGCGGGGGCGGAGCCGTTGGCGCAGATCGCGGCGCAGGGGCGCGAGGATATCGTGGTGGATGTGTCGGCGGTGATGCGGGCCGTTTAGCCCAAAAAAAGTGGTTGAAACGCCGAGGGCGCGGAGGGCGCTGCGGACGCGGAGAGCGCGAAGGCGAAAATCATTTTGGGTGGCGTTGGAAACGTGGCAGGACCCCGTGCGATTTCCCGATAACACTCCACCTCGCGGGCAGGAAAGTAAGTGCGACTTGGCCTAGGCTTTCCTGACCCTGTCTGGGGGGCAACACTGCAGTGACTGCTCCGCTCTCAGGCGACGTGAGAATCTCCGGGGAAAGTGTGATTAATGCGGGCTCGTCTCGCCGATTCGATAGAGGTGGTGAGTCGTGCGAATGAAGAGCGCTCCATCGATGGCCGCGGGCGAGGCGAAGGCGGTTTCGTCGAGGAGATTGGTGGCGAGGACGGCGAATTCGCGGCCGGCTTTCAGCACGGTGGTGGTGCCGGATTCGGCGAGGAAATAGAGTCGACCGTTGGCGGCGAGGGGCGCGGCGGAGTGCGGCCCGCCGATCTTTTCCTGCCAGTGGACTTGTCCGGTGCGGGCATCCCAACAGGTGGCCAGGCCCGCCTGGTTGACGGCGTAGAGTTCGTCGCCGAGTGCGAGCAGCGCCGGCCCGAGCGGGGCACCTTTGGAGGCGCGCCAGACGACGTGGGTGTCCGTCACATCGCCGTGTCCGTCGGGGCGAATCGCGAGCAAGTCGGAGCGTAAATAGCCGGCGGAAACGAACACCAAACCGTGAGCGAACACCGGCCGTGGAGCCAACGCGCCGTCTCCGCGGTAGCGGACACTCCAGATTTCTCGGCCGTCCAGCGGATCGAAGGCGGAGACCGCGCGAGGGCCGGGAATCACAATCTGCGTGCGCCCTGCGATGGCGATGAGGAGTGGTGTGCCGAAGGAAAACTTCATCTTCGGCGGAAGATCACGCGGTATTTTCCACAGGGTTTTTCCGGTGAGTGTGTCGAGCGCCATGACGAAGGGCGCGGTCGCGCACTCGGCGACGTAGATCAGCCGATCACCGGCCAAAATCGGCGAGCCGCCGTTGCCGGGGACAGGGTCGAAACGGAGTCGGTGGTTGCGCCAGATGATTTTGCCCGTGCGTTCGAGGCAGGCGGCCCCGTGGTGACCGAAGTAAACGTAGAGCCGCTCGCCGTCCACGAGGGGAGTCGGACACGCGGGGGTGTTGACTTGATGCAGCGGTTGCGGGGGCGAGCCGGCCGTGGCGAACACCTCGGCGTGCCACGCGATGCGTCCAGTCGCGGCGTCGAAGCAGAAGACGTGGAGCCCGGCGGACAGCTCGCCCCCCGCCATGGTGGCGGTCGTCAGGAAAACTTGCCCGCGACTCACGACGGGGGAAGACCAGCCGGCGCCGGGCACCGGTTGTTTCCAAAGGATATTGTGCGCGGCCGACCACTCGAACGGCAGTCCCACGGCGGTGCTCAAACCCTGCCCGCCCGGACCGCGAAACTCGGTCCAGTCCCCGGCCGGCGTCGGAGCGGAGAAGGCGGTGACCGACGCGAAACAGAGGAGTGCGAGGCTGAGCAGTTTTTGCATGCGGGCGTTTTGTAGGGAGAGAACGGTCGGGGCGCACGACTTTCCCATGACGACCGCTGCGTGGTCGTTTGGTGGAGGTGAACGCCGCCCCGGTGTGCCCCGCGGCGGTGGAACCGCATGGGGTCCGGCTACCAGGTGGTGGGAAATTGAGATGCGCGGGTGGTGCGCCGATACACGTTCCGAATCCAGTTCGCGGTTGCGCTGAAGGCCGGTGGCCGTTTCACGTCGAACCATGCGCTTCACGATACTGGTTGCCTGCTTGATCGGTTTCCGGGTGGCCATTTCCGCGGCGGAGTGGCCGGAGGGGGTGCGACGCGTCACGGTGTTGAACTACCCTGATTGTTTCGAGCTCTCGAACGCCGACACGCGGGTCACGTTGTGCCATCAGGTGGGCGGACGTGTCCTCGAGTATGCTTGGCAGGGGAAAAACGCGCTCTATCTCGATCCGCAAGAAGTGAAGTGGGGCACGCCCGGTGGGCCGCAAACGCCGTCCAGTGCGGGCCGCTTCGACATCGGGCCGGAGCAAATTATCCCGCGACGCGAAAAGCTGTGGTCGGGACGGTGGGCGGCCGAAGCGATCGGCCCGCGGGCGGTGCGCCTCACGAGCCAGCCGGACGAGGCGACGGGTGTGCAATTAATCCGCGAGTTTCGTTTGGACGCGAAGACCTCGCACCTGAGCTGCGAGCAGATCATCCGCAACGTCTCGCGGGAGACGAAGCATTGGTCGCACTGGAGCCGTACCTTTGCCGTGCACGGTGGCATCGGAGTGGTTCCGCTCACCCCGGAGACGAAGCGCTTCCCGGCTGGGTTTGTCATGTATGGGCCGGGACCGGAGCCGGCGATCATGTTTCGTCCGACGGATCCGAACGTGCGCGTCCGTGGCCAATTT
This sequence comes from Opitutus sp. GAS368, assembly GCA_945874455.1. GTDB lineage: Bacteria > Verrucomicrobiota > Verrucomicrobiia > Opitutales > Opitutaceae > GAS368. Next base: position 3,598 of record CAMCHO010000138.1, read on the forward strand.
CTCGAAGTGCTCGGGCCCACGCGTTATCCGAAGCTCGGGTTCGACTCGAACGCTGGGTGGTTTGCCTACGTGATGCCGCATGGCCAGGCCTTCGTGAAACGCTACGCGTCACCGCGGGATGCGGTGTATCCAGAAGTCGCGGGATTGACGCTGTGTATTTGGTATCCGTTGGCCAGTGCGATTCCGGCTTGCGAACTCGAGCCGCACGGTCCGCGCAACGACATCGCGCCCGGAGCGAGTGCGAGTTATGTGGAGCATTGGTATTTACTGCCGCACCGCTTTCCGGCCGCGGGTGAGCAGATCGACTTGGAGAAACTCGCGGCCCAAGTGGAGCGCGACGCTCGGTAAGGACTGATTGCAGACTGCCGTGGGCAGGGGAGTCATCTCGCGCGCGGGGTGCGCAATAGGGGGCGGCGGGCTCCGCTGTCGCCAGCGCGGCTGCCGAGCGTGGCGTTGCTTAACGACGCGTTCGGGACACGGTAAGGGGAGGTGGCGAACGCGTAGTGCCGTCCGCGTTTTGGCGCACGATCGCGGGCCTTTGATTGCGTCGCGGATTGTCACTGTGCGCGCTTCGGCTGCGAAGCGCAGCGCGGTGTGGGCCGATTCACGCGCACCGGTTTTTTAGTTTAGCATGCCGCGAGAGCGACGCTTTGGTTTGCAGGCCGCTCGGCTTTCTACCGTCGTTGCGCGGTCTCACCGCTCCCCACACCCACCCCCCGTCACTGTGCCCCTCCACCCCTACTTCCCGGCGATCGTTCGCTACCTTCTCTCCGGTGTGGTCTTCGCCTCGGTGGCCTTCGCCCAGCGCGGCGACGCCCCGGATGCCCGGTTAAGTGCGCCCGCGGAGCAACGCGCACGCTTCCATTTGCCACCGGGTTTTGAGATCCAACTGGTCGCGGCCGAGCCCGAGCTACAGAAGCCGATGAATGTGTCGTTCGACGCGGCCGGACGCGTCTGGGTGACGGGTTCGACGCTTTATCCTTGGCCGGCGAAGCGGGACGCGCGCGGCGAACCCATCGCGTCGTTTCAAAAAAACTGGGGCGACAATACGCTCGCCTTTCGAGCGTCGTCCACGCCGCCCGAGCCCAGTGAGTACGGGTTGGATACAGTGCGGGTCTTGGCGGATTTCGATCCGGCGTCGGGGCGGGCGCGTCAATCCACGGTGTTTGCCGACGGGCTCAATATCCCTGTCGGAGTGGTCCCGCTCCCGCGCGCGCCGGGGGCAAAGGGCGATACCGTGCTCGTCTTTTCCATTCCCGCGATCTGGCGGCTCACCGACACGGACGGCGACGGACGCGCCGACGTCCGCGAAAAACTTTACGACGGTTTCGGTTTCAAAGACACCCACGGCATGTCGTCGAGCTACTGGCAGTGGCTCGACGGCTGGGTTTATGGGACGCACGGTTTCGCGAACGAGAGTGAGGTCGTGGATCGGAGTGGTCGGGTCGTGAAGCTCACCAGCGGCAACACGTATCGTTTCCGCCCGGACGGCTCGCGGTTCGAGATTTTCGCGAACGGCCAAACGAACCCCTTCGGCCTCGCGTTCGATGCGCGCGGCGACGTTTACACGGCGGATTCGCATTCCAAGCCCGTTTACCTGCTCATCCCCGGTGGTTTTTACGAGGGCATCGGCAAGGAGCACGACGGTCTCGGGTTTGCGCCGGCCATCACGACAGACGATCATGGCTCCAGCGCGATTGCGGGCATCGCGCATTATTCGGCCACCCCGTTTCCCGCGGAATTTCGCGATAACGTGTTTAACGGAAATCCGGTCACGCGGCGGGTCAACCGCACGCGGTTGGAGTGGCGCGGCGCGACACCGGCGGCAGCGCGCCAAACGGATTTTCTCACCAGCGACGACCCGGCGTTTCGCCCCGTGCAGGTGAAGCTCGGGCCAGACGGTGCGCTCTGGATCGCCGATTTCTACAACCCGATCATCGGCCATTACGAGGTACCGCTCACGCATCCGGCGCGCGACCACGGCCACGGCCGCCTGTGGCGCATCGTCTGGCGTGGGCTCGATGGCAGCGTGCCGGTCCCGTCGCTGCCGAATCTGGCAACGCTCACGACCGCCGATCTCGTCCCGCGCCTGGCCGATGGTAATCTCGTGGTGCGTGGCTTGGCGCTCAACGAATTGGTGGCTCGGCGCGATGCGCCTGCGGCGACCTCCGCCCTGCACGCGGCGGCGGCGCGCCTCGTGGCCGGCAACGATCCAGGCGCAGACGGCACAGCGGCCCTCGCGCTTTTCTTCGCGCTCGAGCGATTAGGTCAGGTCGATGATGCGTTGCTCCTCCGTGCGCTCGGGCGTCCGGATAGTGCCGTGGCGCACGCGGCGCTCCGGGTGTTGGTCACCCGCGATGCTGGGCTCAAGAATTTGGAGCAACGTTTCAACCTGATCGCCGGAAAGAATGCGCCAGCGCCCGGCGGCAGCGCGACTCCGGGTTACACGTGGCGGCTCATGGCGGAAGCCCTCGCTCGCCATCCGCAGCCGTGGGGGGCGCCGTTATTGCTCACGATGCTCGGCCGTGTGCCTGAAGCGGATACGCAACTCGTCTACGCGTTGCGCCTGGCTTTCAAGAACCACGCCCTGCAGGCCGACGCGCCTACGCTGGCCGGGTGGGCGGCGGCGAGCCCCGGTGATGCCGGGCGCATCGTCGAGGGGTGTCTCGCGCTCACCACGCCGGCGGCGGCGCGCTTTCTTGCTGCGCGGGTGCGCGACGCGAAGACACCGGATCTGCGGATCGGCGAGTTTGCGCGGCACGTGGCGCTGAATTTGCCCAAGGAAGAATTTGCGTCGTTCGCAGCGCTCTTGGGGGCGCTGAATTCCGCGTCGGCGCTGCAACGGCTCATGGCCGCCGAGGGGCTCGCGACAATCTCCGCCCAACCCCAGCGCGTGCTGCCCGACGACGTCGCGGCGTGGATGCGTCGTGAATTGTTCGCCGCTTTGGAGGACAAGGCGGCCTTGGCGGTGCGGGCGGCGAATGCGTTGAAGCCGCTCGCCCTCCCGGAAAAAGGGGCCCCGTTGCGGCGGCGTGCGCTGGCGACCAACGCTGCGGAGAGCGTGCGCGCCGCCGCGCTGCGTGCGCTGACACCCGGCGAGCCAGAGACGGCAGTGACGGCGATTGCGGTGCTCGTGAGTGCGGCTCCGCTGGGCGCACGCCGTGCGTCGGCCGAAGTGTTGGGTCTAAGTCGTTTGAGTTCGGCGGGGCTCGCCGCGCTCGCCGGCGCGTTTGAGGGTGCGCCAGCCGATTTCGCGCTGACCTTGGCCACCACACTCGCCAAGAGCGATCAGGGCGCGGCCGAACTCCTTGAACTCGCTGTGGCGGGTCGCGTTCGCCTCGCCCTGCTCCGTCACCGCTACGTCGCGCTCGCGCTGGAAAAACGTCCGGCAGCGTTACGCGAGCGGGCGGCGGCGCTCACGAAATCACTCCCGCCCGAAGACGCGCGGCTCGATGCGTTGGTCGCTTACCGCGTCGGTGCGCTGGGTAGTTTCAAACCCGACCGCACGAATGGCGCGGCGGTGTTTGCGGCGCATTGCGCCGTGTGTCACCGCTTCCGTGACGCGGGCGGCAATCTCGGGCCGAGTCTCGACGGCATCGGCGCGCGTGCGCTCCCGCGCCTCGTCGAAGACATTCTCGATCCGAGCCGCAACGTGGATCCGACGTTCCGGTTGACGACTCTCACGCTGAAGAATGGGGAAACGAAGTCGGGCATGAATCTCCGGGAGGAAGCGGGGCGGGTGCTCTTGCGCGATCCGAACTCCGGGGAGGAGGTCGCGGTGGCCAAGGCGCACGTGGCGGAGACCACGCCTGCGGCGATTTCGCCGATGCCGGCGGCGTTTGAGACGGCGCTCAAGGAGCAAGAATTTTTTGATCTAGTGGATTTTCTGCGGAGTGAAGTGAAGTGAAGTGAAGTGACGCGGGATCGGAGATCGTTCGGGCGCGGTACGTGCCGCAACGGGAGGGGCTACGTGAGTGGGTCGGGCCAAGGTAGGGGCGGGAGATGGGTGAGGCAGGAAAATCTCCGAAGCCTACCCGCGCCCACGCGCCGAGGATCGAATCCGAAAAGATTCGGTCACAAAAATCCGGAGCGCTCTTTTGTCATCCGTCCCGCTCTTCACCACTCCGCGGTCACCGGAAGCGCAGCGGTGATGGTGCCGTGCTTTTTTTACTTCTTCGTCGGAGGGGACGGACCGGCTTCGACCACGCTGAGCACGCCGACGGCGACGCGGCCTGCGCGGACGGCGACGCGGCCTGCGCGGACGGCGCGCTTCGTGAGGATCTCGGGTGCGGACCTAGGCGTGAGCGTGAAGTTGTCGGCTTGCTGGCGCTCGCCGCTACTCGGTGCGTGAGGTTGTCGGCTTGCTGGCGCTCGCCGCTACGAGGTGTCAAAAATTCCCTAAATGATGGTGACACGCGTGCGGGGATCACTCGACCACGGGTTTTCATCACAGCGACTTGGATTCTCGTGCGACTTTTGCGCTTGCTTGCGGCAAAAAGGAGTTATGTCGGAACCGCGGAGGGCGGAGTCCCGCGGTCGAGGGAGGGTTCCCTGAATCGCTTACAAGCAAGCTCCTCCCTTTGGGAAATGACCGATGGGGAATTTTAATACGCGACTGGGACTGGCGCGTTACGGCAGGAGGGCTGGGTCCACGCCGAGGGTGCCGGCTAGGGAGGCGAGGTAGTCGGGGGCACGGGTGGCCTGGGCGGCGGCGAGCGTCGCCGAGAGGCGGGCGGCGATGCCCAGCTCGATGGCGATGTCGGCGTAGTTGGTGCGGGCGAGGAATTTTTCGAGATAGCCGGCCTGCGTTTCCCAGTGGAGCGCGTCGCGGGTCTGCTGGGCGGCGAGCCGGGCGCGATACCAGTCGCTGGCGATGACGGCGTCGCGGGTGAACAGGGCGCGGAATTCCGGGGCCTCCGGGCCGTGGCCTTCCCAGGTGCCGTCGCGCATGAGGTGAAGGAGGGCGCGCAGGGGCGGGATGGCTTGAGCGATGGAGCCATCGGTGAAGTAGCTCGTGGCGGCGGCACACATGGCGCTGACGATATTTTCCATGCCATCAGCGAAGATCGCCGGATCTTGTCTCTCGGGGCGGAGGAGCTCCTCGCCGAAGAGGGTGTTGGGGCTGCCGAGGATGCGGCCGCAAAACGTGCGCACAAAATTGTCGGTAATGCGCCAGCCGAGGCGACTGGCGCGGACAGGTTTACCTTCGTGGTCCCAATCGGTGCAGCGCGCGAGGTAGCCGTTGGCGATGAGGAATGAGGGGGTGCGTTCCTCGGGCGTCATCCGGCACCAGAGCTCCGGGACGAGGAGGGAGATATCGTGATCGACGCGATACTTTGGGCCGACCCAGCCAGCGGCGGAGCAGAAGATCGGGAGGTCGGTGAGGACGAAGGAGACGAACGCGGCGTTGAGATCGTGGATGGGGGGGAGGGCGTTGAAGGGCCCTTTGGTGAGCGCGCCCTCGGAGCCGGCACCGGTGGTCGAGGGAGATTTTCCGGTGAGGCTCGCGATCAAATCCATGAAGGCTTCGGGCAACTCCTGGTAGTGAATCGGGCCGTAGACGCAGAGGGCGCGCACGCCAGGCTCGGGTGGATTCTGGCGGCGACCCATGAGAACGGCGCCGACCGGGAAGGGCACGGCGCCGCTCGCCGGAATGCGGCGATAGAGCTGCGCACCGGTCATCGAGAGATAAGTGGTGCGGGGGTCTTCGAGGTCCGGGCGATGTTGGAGATAGCGGGGGTTCTTCGAAGGTTTTCCGTCGACAATGCGCGGGTGCGCGGGGGAGGCCAGATAGGCGGGGCCGGCGGTTTCGACAAAGTCTTGGAAGATGGCGCGGACGGGTTCGGTGAAGGCATCGAAGCCGATGGTGTCTTCGACGATCTCTTGTCCGGTGGCGCGGTTGAGCGGTTCGTAGTTGGAAAAGAAATTTCCGGGACGGGAGAAATCGCGCTCGGTGCGTTTGTCGTAGCCACGGACGATGGCGTCGTCCGGACGTTGGAAGAGTTGGCGTTCGCAATTTTGGACGAACTTGAGCGAGGGCGCGCCGTTGGCCGAGGATTCAGGTAGGCCGGTGAGGGCGGCGCGGGGGACCACGACGGAGGCGGTGATGTCGTCCTCGGCCTGGATTTTTACGGCCGGGAGAAAATCCTTGCGAAGGGTGAACGTGCGCCAGCTGCCATCGGGCGTGAAGCCGACGCGGAGATAGTGGGTGAGGATTTTTTCGCGGTGATACTTGAGCTCGTTGCCCGGGCGGCCGTTGATCGTATCGACGCTGTAGTGACGGCGCCAGTCGGTGCCCCACTCGGGTTTGTAGGCGCGTTTGATAATGAGAACGATGTCGCGAATGTAGCGCGGAATGGTGCCGAGCCAGTCGTTATACTCTGGGGTGTAAGCGGGATTCCAGCTGAGCAGTTTGACGACGGAGCCGAGGGAGCGCTCGGCGCTGAGGAGCGGACGGCCGAGGGTCTTGTTGAGCGCGGGATCGTGAAAGCGGTGGCCGTATTCGCGGAAGAGGATGGAGTCGACGAGCACGGAGTCGGCCGCGAAATCGTTGATGAAGACGGGGCCGGTGAACTGGGCGTCGGCGATGGATTTTGAAATCTCGGACTTACCGCCGCCGGAGACTGTGCAGGGCTTGTGGCAGAGGACGCCCTCAGCGGTGGTGCCGCGCAGACGCCAGCGACGGCCTTCATCGGGCTTCACCATGTCGACCTTGTAGCCGGAGGGGAGGACGTAGGTTTGGTCGGGGAGCAGCTTGAGGGTGTGCGCGGTGCCGGCGGCATCGGCCCACGTGACGTTTTGTTTACGGAGGTCGAAATACGCGCCGTCGGGCACGTAGCAGATGTTGGCGTAATGGCGGTCGCGGGCCCAACCGCCTGGCTGGGGGATCGCGCGATCGCCGAGTTGTTCCAAGGCCTCGGCAAACGTGTGGTCGACGATGTGGAGGTATTTGTTGAGCTGAAAATCTTCACCGAGATCGTAGCTGGGGAACACGATGGCGCCACCGGCGTGTTCCTCTTCGCAACGGCCGAGGAGATTCGCGGCGTAGCTGAGCTGAGTCTTTACTTCTTTTTTGCAGTAGCCGAAATAGTTGTCGGAAATGAAGGTGACGATGACGCCGGATGTATCGCGGGCGGTGAGCTTGAAGGCGGCGCCGTCGTTGTAGCACTCGGCGGGGTTTTTCCAGCACATGCCGTCGCGTCGCTGACGCGGCGTGGCGTCGTCGAATGACGGGAGGCCGAGCTCTTTTTTCGTCAGCGTGCCGAGATGGGGAGCGACGATAATACAGCCCGTGTGGCCAGACCACGTCTGTGGATCGAGGGCAGCGTCGTTTTCCGGGAGATGCGGATCGCCGGCGTTGCCGAAGATGCGTTCGACGAAATCGAGGTTGGCGACGAGGGCGCCCGGAATGAAGAAGCGGGTCTCCATTGAACGCTGCGGGGTGAAGCCGGGGACGGCGGGGCACACGACTGGGCGCAAGTAGAGCGAGACGAAACACTCAGCGGGTGCGGGCTCCGCGGCGGTGAAGGGGAGGCGGAGAAATTCGACGGGCGGGTTAAAGGCGTGCTGCAGCAGGCGGCCAAAAACGGCCGCGGGGACTGCTTTCTTATCGTCGGGAATCGGCAAGCCGCCTTCGGTGACGTGGAAAATGCCGGACGTGGTACGGCGGTCGCTGCGGGGGTTGTGGAGGACGCCCTGGTGCGCCCGGTAGGACGAGAGGATGTTGCTGTGGTGGGAGTCGCGGCCGGGAGGCAGGGACAAGACGCGGGCGAGGTCGGGGCGGTCGAGAACGAGGGTGGTGGCCGGGAGCCGCGGGGCCTCCGTGTGCGTATCGAGGTAGTCGTACAGGAAGTTTTGGATACGCTGATCCACCGGGCAGAGATGGCGCGTGAGGGCGCGATCCTTTTCGCGGCTGATGGCGAGGAAGTGATTGACGAACGGCGCCAGGCCGTCGGCGGCACCGGCTGCGAGGGCGATACCGGGCTGGCCGATCTCGCGGAGCTTGAGGTTGAGATAGGCGAGCAACTGCGCCTCGGAGTCTTCTACGGCGGTTAAAGGAGAGGGAACGAGCATCGAAGGTGGGCGATAGGTGTTGTCGGGTGAGCGCGCGGCAGAGGAGCAAAGAGTGGGCCAATCGGGTCGGCAATCTCGGACGTGGAAAAATACCGCGCAAGGCAGGCCGTTGTGCCTGCTGCGAAACGCGCGGTGCGAAAAGCGCTGTGCGGAAGGCGGGGTGCGGAAGGCGCGGTCGGCTTGCTGGCGCTCGCCGCTACGAAGGCTGGCCGGCCGGCTTATTTCCAACCGATGGGGGGCTCGGTCGGCTTGCTGGCGCTCGCCGCTACGAAGGCTGGCCGGCCGGCTTATTTCCAACCGATGGGGGGCGCGGTCGGCTTGCTGGCGCTCGCCGCTACGGAGGCTGGCCGGCCGGCTTATTTCCAACCGATGGGGCGGCGAGGTCGGCTTGCTGGCGCTCGCCGCTACGGAGGCCGGCCGGCCGGCTTATTTCCACCCGATGGGGCGGCGAGAGCGGTCAGTTCACCGAAGCCTTCATGGAAGGCGGGGTTGGCACCTTTGCGCAGGAGTGGAGGGACCTCCGGGTGCGCTAAAAACTCCGGGCGGACTTCACCACCCATTCGGCGGTGCGGTCTTTGAAGAATGGGGTGAGGTCGGCACCGGCAGAAAGGCCGTCCCACTCCTGCGTCGCAGACGTCGTTGCTCCCGCTGGGAGAAATGGTTTCTGCGCGCTACGCGGGACGCCAGGGGTACCCGTAGCGGCGCGGGGGCGCGGTAGGGGCGCGGGCAACGCGTCGCGCGCCGCAGGAGGTCAGGGCTTCGTCGCCGCGAGGCTGAGGACGACGTCGTAGTTGAAGCGGGTAAAGGCGAAGAGTGCTTCTTCGAGGATACGTTCCTGATCGCTGTGGGCGCCGAAGCCCTGGGGGGCGTCTTCGCTGTCGATCATCGGGCCGATGCCGAAGCAGTCGATGCCATGCGCGCGCAGATAGGCCATATCGCGGTCGCGCCCGTGCTCATCGTGGGGAGCGTAATGGTGTTGTAATGACGCTTGATCGCGGCTTCGAGGACCTCGAAGGCTTCGGTGCGCAGCCGAGAGGGCGGCGCCCCGGGACGACTATGGCCGGGCGCGTGGACGACCTCGACGGCGGGGTCGTTGATGAGTTTGCGCAGCTGATCGAGGAAGCGGACCATGTCCTCATCCGGCAGTGCGCGGATATCGAGCGTCGCTTCGACCTCGGAGGGGATGACGTTTACGCGGTAGCCGCCGCTGATCATGTTGGGCGAGATCGAGGTGCGGAGGGTGGAGTTGAAGCGCGGGACGTTTTCGGCGAAATACTCCTGCGCGGCACCGGTTTCGTCGCCGGCCAAGATCGCGCGATAGCGGGCGGCGTCCTCGGGAGTGCTGATGGTGGCGAGGCGTTCGAAGAAGGCGCGAGTCGTCTCGTTGAGGCGCATGGGCGGCTGCCAGTCGGCGATTTTGGCGATGGCTTTCGCGAGGTGGACGACGGCGTTGGAGCGGAGGGGCACGGAGCCGTGGCCAGCGACGCCGTTGGCGACGAGGCGGATGCGGTTGGGGATTTTCTCCGTGGTCTGGACGCTGGCGTATTGGATTTTTCCGCCGGTGCGCACCACTCCACCGCCCTCGGCGAGGCAGAACTCGGCGTCGATCTCGGCCAGGTGCTCGCGCACCATGAACTCGATGCCGAACTTCACGTTCCCTTCTTCACCGGCCTCGGCGAGGAAGATGACGTCGCGGTCGAGGGCGACCTTGCTGCGCTTGAGCAGCAGCATCGTCATGAGCGAGGACGTGACGTTGTCTTTATCATCGACGGTGCCGCGGCCGTAGACGTAGCCGCCCTCGCGGGTCGCGGAGAA
>CAMCHO010000139.1 GCA_945874455.1 Opitutus sp. GAS368
GAATCGGCCACCTAGGAAATTCTCGCCAATCTCCGGGATGGCGCCGAGGTGGACTTCGCGGGGAATTTCGTGCGGCTGGATAGCTGCGGGAAATAGGCCGTCGTGCAGTTGCTGCTGGATCTCACGACCGGAGGGACGGGCCTGAGCGAATTGAACTGAAGGCATATCCCTTCCGCTCTTTCGCCATCCCTCCATTCTACCATCTCCTCCAAATTGGGTTCCATGACAGCCTCAAGGCCGAGAGGCCTCGTCGAGTATTTGCGCACGCTCGCCGATGCCACGCCGGAATTGTGTCCGGCGTCACGATGCACGCCACCTCGGATAGCAATTTTCGGCCGAGTGCTTTACCCTTCACGGCTAATTTCCGTCGATCATCGTCGGTGAGTCGCAGCCGCCGCCCTTTGAGTTGCGACTTGAGCACCTCGTTTTCGGCCTGGAGATACTCGATCACTGCTTGCTGCTGGCGATTTACCCAGCCGGCGAAAATCACCATCAAAAAGTGCTGCGGTAACGGCATACTCATCAATACCTGTTACTCCCCTACTCCACCACGGCTATCATCTACACCCGTTCGAGTTTTTGGACACTACGCGCCGAAGTCTCTTGAAATCGGCATCAGTTCCGCCATTTTGCGCCTCAGAATGGCATTTATCCCGCGAATCTTCACGGCGGGTCGCGATCACTTCTTCCTGCTTGGCCCGCGTGGCACGGGCAAGACACTTTGGTCCACCCATCACTATCCCAAGGCGCTGCGGATTGACCTGCTCGACCCGGAGACACTGCGACTGTTGTCCGCCCGGCCGGAGCGGCTGACTGAATTGGTGGAAGGCAACCGGGACAAGCCCCAGGTCATCATTGATGAAGTGCAAAAGCTGCCTGCCCTTCTGGAAGTCGTGCATCTGCTGATCGAGCGCAAGGCCGGTCAGCAATTCATCCTGACAGGATCAAGCGCCCGCAAACTGCGCCGGCAGGGTGTTAATTTGCTGGGCGGGCGGGCGGCGCAAAAAAATATGCATCCATTCTTGGCAGCGGAATTGGGTAAACGGTTCTCGCTGACCTCGGCCTTGCGCCAAGGGATGCTACCGCTGGTGTGGGCCGCCGACAACCCTGCGGATATTTTGAAGGCCTACAACGGGCTCTATTTGCGGGAGGAAGTGCAGATGGAGGGACTTGTGCGCAATGTCGGCTCGTTCGCGCGGTTTCTTGAGGCGATGAGTTTTTCACACGCCAGCGTGCTCAATCTCAGCAACGTCTCCCGCGACTGCCAGGTGAGCCGGAAGACGGTCGAGGGCTATCTGGAGATTCTGGAGGACTTGCTGCTGGGGTTCCGTCTGCCCGTGTTTACGAAACGCGCGAAACGGGAATTGGCGACGCACCCGAAATTTTACTACTTCGACGCCGGGGTGTTTCGCGCCAACCGGCCCAGCGGTCCCCTGGATGCGCCCCAGGAGATTGACGGGCTGGCGCTTGAGGGACTCGTCGCCCAGCACCTCCGCGCATGGTGCGACTATTCTACGGGCAACCACCAACTGCACTACTGGCAGACCCGCTCGCAGGTGGAGGTTGATTTCGTGGTTTACGGCGACTCGGGACTTTATGCGGTGGAGGTGAAGAACTCGACGCAGGTGCGCTCCGATGACCTGAGAGCGCTCAAAAATTTTTCCGAAGACTATCCGCAAAGCCAGCGCTACCTCGTTTACCGGGGGAAAGAGCGCTTCAAGCGTGACGACATCCTCTGCCTGCCGACTGAAGAGTTTCTGTTGGGACTAAGCCCGGGGGAATTCCAGCCGTGAGGCGCCGACGGCGAATCAACAATCCTGCCTCCGCCCTTGGTTGCATCCAGCGTTTGATTCGCTTCAAAAGTTCGTGGTTTGATCCACGGCGGCTGAAGCGACTGAAGCGAATCGAAGTCTGTAATCAGCGCTGCGCTCACGATCACCGGGGGTCGAATTTGACTCAGATCAACGTTCTCTGAGGAGAACCTCCTCTGAAAGCTCCCGATTCGCTTCAAAAGTTCGTGGTTTGATCCACGCCGGGCACACTATCTCACGAGGATTCTATTCCGATTGCGGGCAAGTGACTCAACGCGAATCCGGTCGGAATCCGACGCCACAATTCAGGCTAAATGAGGGGGCGTTGCCCCGGGGCTAGCACAGTGCGTCGAAAAGGTTCAGCACCAGCGTGGGGCCGTCATGAAATTTTCGCTCACGACCGGTCTTGACCGGCCGCCCCTTTGTCAGCACTATCATTGCAAGCGCACACATACTCATGTCAAAAACACTACAAGTTCGGATTGAAGAAGGCCTCCGAACTGAGGCAGACGAGGTGCTACACGAAATCGGCCTCGACGTTCCGTCTGCCGTCCGGCTGTTCCTCACCAAGGTCGTCCAAACCCGGAGCATTCCCTTCGAACTCAAGGCCCCCGGTATCAGCGTCGTGGAACTCGCCGTCGAGCCCGCCACCCAGGCCCGCATGAACGAGATCGGAACCCTCTGGGCTAAGAAGAAACCTCCAAGGGAGTAATCCGTGGCGCTCTTCATCTCTGAGCGCATCCGCAAGCGCGAGTTCGGCCGGGAGATTTCTTCTGCCGACAAGGAAACACTCTTGGAGGGCGCGCGCGTCTGCCTGACAGCGAGCATCGCTGGCCACGGCCTGCCCAAGGGAACCCGCTTGCTCAAGGCCTACGCCACAACGAAACAAGGTCCGCGCCGGATCCTCTATCTCCTCGTCGTCCAGGAAAGAGACCTCTTTGTCCTTTTTCATCGCACCAAACAAGATGACGTCGGTGCGAACATGAGCCCGAAAAATCTCGCCTTCAGCAGCGCCCTTACGAAGCACCTCGATCTGCTCCGCGACGACCTGGCCTCCGGCAGAATCGAGGAGATCACGCCTGAAGCAGACGGAGCGCCGGTTTGATTCGCTTCAAAAGTTCGTGGTTTGATCCACGGCGGTTGAAGCGAATGAAGCGAATTGATGACGAGAAAACCAATTGCCGGCCCGCCACGGCGGCGCCATATTTTGATTCACTTTCGAGTTCCCCTGCGGCTCGCCGTCTGAAAACGCCCGATTCGCTTCAAAAGTTCGTGGTTTGATCCACGCCGGGCAGCCAGTGCGGGTACGAACTCTGCGCGAGATAAGTCAAAGTTTGTAGTTCGTTCAAAAACAATACGTGGAGGCGTGCTGAAGTTTGACCGATCATCGGGAAAGTTCGTCAAGGTGAGTCAAAGCGACCTCGCCTCCAAGTGCTCCAGTTCGGCAACGAACAGATCGGGAAGACAGGGACACGAACCGGCCAGACCAGAACTGCCGGCCTCGTGCTATCCAATAGTGCCAATCCGCGATGGCTTCAGCCGTCTCATCGTTTACTCCCATACCCCTGACCTGCGCCAAGGGCACGCCGAGGGTCCGGCCCTGCCACACGATCTCTACCAGGATCTCGCCCAGCGACGCTGCCGCTTCGTCGTCATCGAGCATAGCAGTGAGGCTCACACGTTCGCCGATTTTCAACGGCGACCCCCGCCGCTCGCAGATGCACTCCACCTCAAACGGACACGCCAGCTTGCCGTCGAGATAGCACCACCAACCCGACCACGCTTCCTGTTCATTGTAACAATCGACAACGATCTCCATAGTGATGCGTTCTTCCCGTTCGTCGTCTCGCTTCGGTATGGGCATGGCCGTTTTGATGGGTCTATTTGGTGCGCCCGGACTCAGCTGGTCTGCCTCCGAACCATGGTGCAGCTTCGCCCACCGGCATCTCGACCACATACCCAAGTTCCCTGTAGCCGGCGAGTCTTCGTCGAAACATCGCCCGCGTGATCGCGTGATTGTCGTCGAGGTAGTCGAAAATCATCGCTGAGCCTTTCGCCTCATGCCGCCGATGAAGTCGACCGGCGTATTACACCAGCCGTCCTTTGAACGAAAGCGGCATCGCCAACACCAGTATCCAAACGAGGAGGGTCGAATCCCTCGCCAATCCACGACGCCGTAACAAACAGCACGAACGACTTCTGCTCATTGCGGTGCTCTCCGATCTGCCGCAGCACTTCGTTTCAGGCCTTCTTTCCCATCTGACCATCCAGTCCGATATACATCCCATCCGATGACACGTCACGCCGATGGCCTGCGCAATAAACGCCACTTGCAGCCGTTCCAAGTAAACCTTGCGGTCCGCCAGCACGAGCGGGGAACATCCCGACGCCGCGCACGACAACAGATCGGCGACGATTACCTTGATCCGGCTTTCATCCTGCACCAACGCCTCCCACACGAGATGGAGGGGAGGCTGCGGCCCCGCATCGGCGGCGAATGCCACGGTGCTGTGGCGAACCTTGACGGTCCGCACTTCATCGGTCGGAGCATCGACCAGCGCGTGCCGGAGCGGTCCGCAGTGGGCGAAGAGCAACTTCTCCAACCGGTCCTTACGCTTTGGAGTCACCGTGAGTCCGTACACCCGCCGGATGGGGCACGCCCTCAACACCATTTCGAACGACGTAGCGGGCACATGATCGCATTCGTCGACGAGGACCACTTCGTAGCCGGCCAGCGCTGCCACCAAGTTTTCCACGCGAATCAGCGACGGCAGCATGGCAATGTCGAATCGTACAGTGAGCCGCGGGCCGGCCGGCAAGCAGGTCGCCCTCAAATTATCGCAGGCTTGGGGCGGTCTCGCGAAGCATCGGCCGCTTTTGGACGCCATCTTGCAATGGACGCCGCCCACTTCGCCGAAGTGGGATTCCGTGCTGCCCGCAACGGTACCCGCTGGCGCCAGCCCCTCACGTTTTGACCCAAGTGCCACCACATTCCTCCCGCGCAACTTCGGCGTTCGGGTTAAACACTTCCCTAGGAGAAACGCCAAAAATCCGCCAACGGCTCGAATCTATAATGGGGAAATCCAAACTAAACTCCCGAAGCGTTTAACGCGCGGATTCCGTAACACGTTTAACCCCCGGGGATCTCATCCCAGTCGTTACACGATCCGAACTCAGTTCGGATACTTTCAGAAAATGGTCGGGCTGGTGAGATTCGAACTCACGACCTCTTGCACCCCATGCAAGCGCGCTACCAGGCTACGCTACAGCCCGAACAATGAACGGCGAACAAGCCCCATGCCGCCGACGTAAGCAAGCGCTTTTTCTGATTCACCCGAAATCAGACCTCCGCACGACAGCCCAGCGAACCTTGCAGTCCCCCGCCGAACCAAGCCCCCTCCTTTGTGCGTACCGCGCGAGCCACCCAGAAATCGACTCGCTACTCTTTAACGGTTGCTCGCTACTCCTCCGCTTCATGCAACTCGGAATCTGCGCTGATACTGCCACGCTCGCCCTCCTCTCGCCGTCTCCCGGCATCGATTTTATTGAGGGCTTTACACAGGAACTCCTGCAGCCCGAAACCTCCGACGCCACCCGCACCAAGCCGGCCGAGGCCTTGCTCGCCCAAGGCTTCTCCCTCCCCGCATCGAACCGCTTCCTCCCCGCCGACCTGAAAGTCGTCGGCCCCGACGTAGATCTCGCTCGCCTCGACCGCTTCGCCGAGACCACGTTTCGCCGGGCCAAAGAAATCAACATGACGCTCGTCGTCTTCGGCAGCGCGGGTGCCCGCATGATCCCGCCGGGATTCTCCGCTGCCACCGCCTTCGAACAATTCGTCGATGTCCTCCGCCAGATCGGTCCGCTCGCGGAGGAAAACGGCGTCACCCTCCTCGTCGAGCCGCTCAACCGCGGCGAATGCAATTGCATCAACACCATTCTCGAGGGCGCCGAGGCCGTCCGTCGCGCCAACACCCACGGCGTAAAGCTGCTCGTGGATATTTTCCACATGCTGCGCAACGGCGAGTCCGCCGACGACATCGTGAAGGTCGCTCCGCTGATTCGCCACGTCCACGTCGCCGAAAACAAAGACCGCGCCGCCCCCGGTATCCATGGCGAAAATTTCCGCGGCTTCTTCCGTGCTCTGCGCCGTGCCCATTACCACGAACGTCTCACTATCGAAGCTACGTGGACCGAGTTCCCTCATCAGGTCGCACCCGCGCTTGCTGCCCTCCGCACCCAGTTGCGCGACTCGGGCTACTAATCACTCCGCCTCGCCGGCACACGTGAGGTCTTCGCGCCTCATGCGGGTGTCAGCGAAGCGCCAAGGACATTCGCGTTCTGGCGAACACCACCCGGTCGCCGCAGGTCTTCAGTCGCCACGAGCGATACCCCCACCTCAGGAGAGAATAGCCTTCACCACACTTCCGTGCACATCGGTGAGCCGGTAGTCGCGGCCCTCAAAGCGATAGGTCAGTCGCTCGTGATTGAACCCGAGCTGATGCAAAATCGTCGCCTGCAAATCGTGCACGTGCACTTTGTCCTTCGTAACATTGAAACCGAGTTCGTCCGTCTCGCCGTAAGACACCCCACCTTTTACGCCACCACCGGCCAACACCATCGTGTAACAATCCGGATAGTGATCCCGCCCGAGAACCTGACCGGCGGCCGTGCGGCCTTCGCGGAACGGCGTGCGACCAAACTCTCCACCGAGCACGATCAGCGTATCGTCCAGCAAGCCGCGTTGGCGAAGATCATTGATGAGCGCAGCCACCGGCTGGTCCATCGTCGCGCATTTCTTGGTCAGGCCGCCGCGAATATCCTCTTTTTCATTCGTACCGTGGAAGTCCCAGCCCCAGTCGAAGAGTTGCACGAACCGCACCCCTTGCTCGACGAGTCGGCGGGCGAGCAGGCAGTTGTTGGCAAAACTGGATTCGCCCGGTTGCGCACCGTAGGCCGCAATCGTCTCCGGCTTTTCCCGCGTGATGTCCATGACCTCGGGCACCGACATTTGCATCCGGTAGGCGAGCTCGTATTGCGCGATGCGCGTCCGCGTCTCCGGGTGGCCGAGCGCATTCGCTTGGATTTCATTGAGTGCCTGCAACGCATCGAGACTTTCGCGGCGCAGGTCGCGCGTGAACCCCGCCGGATCCGACGCGTAAAGCACCGGATCACCCTTGGAGCGGCATTGCACCCCTTGAAACACTGACGGATGAAAGCCGCTGCCGTAGGAATTCTTCCCCCCGTTGGGCTGCACGCCACTCGAAATCAACACGACAAACCCGGGCAGATTTTGATTCTCCGTGCCGAGGCCATAGGTCACCCACGATCCCAGCGACGGACGTCCCGGCCGTGGCGAACCCGTCAACAGCAGCAACTCCGCCGGCGCGTGGTTGAACTGATCCGTATTCATCGAGTGGATAATACAAAGGTCGTCCGCCACGGTGTGCAGGTGAGGAATCGCATCGGACAACCATTGTCCGCCTTGGCCGTAGCGCGCCCACGTGCGCGGGCTGCCCATCAATTTCGGCGTGCCGGACGTAAACGCGAATTTCTTTCCCTTCACAAACTCATCCGGACAATTCTGCCCGTCGCGCTTCACCAGCTCCGGTTTGTAATCGAAGAGGTCGAGATTGGGCGGCGACCCGGTGAGGTGGAGATAAATCACCCGCTTCGCCTTGGCCGCGAAATGGGGTGACCGCACCGCCAGCGGATTCGTCGCCGCGAGCGGCGCGGCGTGGGCACTGCGCCCGAGCAGCGAGCTGAGCGCGATCGCACCGAGCCCACCCGCAGCGTCGCGCAGGAAATGGCGGCGAGTGCTGTGCTGCAAAGAGGAAAGATACGGGTGCATGTTCGTAAAAAACGCGGGCTATGGTTTCATGAGCAACTCATCGAGATTCAGCAGCACGTTTCCAATCACTGTCCAGGCCGCAAGGTCGGTCACGACTGCGCCCTCGGGCAACGGCCCGAGTGGGTCCGCCGCGATCGCGAGGGCTTGCGGGGCATTACTCTCGAAACGTTTCTGCGCACGCGTGTAGAGCGCCAGCAACGCGTCGCGTTCTTGATCCTGGGGTGCTCGCGCAAGGCAAAGCTGAAACCCGTGGTTCAGCTTCTCCACCACGGAACCGTTCACCGCGGCGATCCGACGCGCGAGGGCCTGCGCCGCCTCCATATAAACCGGATCGTTCAGCGTCACGAGCGCTTGCAGGGGAGTGTTCGAACGTTCGCGCCGCACCGTGCAAACTTCCCGGCTCGGCGCATCGAACGTCATCATCGAGGGATAGGGGTTCGACCGTCGCCACGCGGTATAAAGGCCGCGCCGGTAGCGATCTTCGCCCGTGCTGTTCTCCCAATCCAGCGCGCTCCCGAAGGCGGCGCTCACCCCCATCTTTGGCTGCGGCGGATTCACGGGTGGTCCGTGCATTTTATGGCTAAGCAGGCCGCTCACCGCAAGCGCTTGATCGCGGATCATTTCCGCCGAGAGACGGAAACGCGGCCCCCTCGCCAGCAATCGGTTGTCCGGGTCGTGCGCCAGTGCTTCCGCCGTGATCCGCGACGACTGGCGGTAGGTCGACGACATCACCATCAGCTTGAGCAGGTGTTTCACATCCCAGCCGCTTTCGCGGAATTCCACGGCCAGCCAATCCAGCAACTCCGGATGCGAGGGCGGATCGCCCTGACTACCGAAATCTTCACTCGTGCGAACGATACCGGAGCCAAAAATCGACTCCCAAAACAGATTCGCGACGACCCGCGACATCAGCGGGTTCTTCGCGTCCGCCAGCCAGCGCGCGAGCCCGAGCCGATTCGGCGCAGCGTCCGCGGGCAACGCATGCAACGCTCCCGGAGTGCCCGGCGTGACTTCCTTGCCAAGGTCGAGGTAGTTTCCGCGGCGCTGAACGTGGGTCTTGCGCATCTTGCCCGCCGCCACTTCGGCCATCACCGGTACTGTCGTGTAAGGCTTGATCGCAGCCAGCTGTTTCATCACCGCCGCGAGCCGCGCCCGCTCTGTCGCCAAGCCCGGCGCGATCGTCATGTAGTGCGCGGTGGCGACTTCGCGCTCGCGTTCCGAGCGTTCGGCGGGTGGCACCTTGATCGCCGCCAGCACAGGAGCCGGCGTGCGCGTAATCTCGGCAGCGCGTGGATCGACCGTCGCGGCCAGCCGAAACGCGGCGAGCGTGTGGTGCTTTTTCGGAGACAACTGCTCGATCGTCACCGTCAACGTGGCCCCGGCAGGCAACGCCACCGGCCCCTCCGGGAGCAACACCACGGAATGCGCGCGGCCGACCTGGGGTCCGATCGCCCATCCTTTTTCTTTCCCTCCCCGCGCATTCAAAATTGATTCGACGGAGAACCCCTCCTGCGTGAAGTCCGCGTGAGCCGTCACGAAACGCACCGTCGTCGCGCGGCCCACCGAAAACTCGGCGGTCGCCTTCGGCGTTTTTTCGACGAGCGCAGACCAGACCGACTGCCGTTTCTCATCGAGCAGCTCCACCCGCGCGCCCGCGAGGAGGGCCCCAAACGTGCCATCCGTGCGATTCCAGATAACGACCCGCTCGATCGCATGGAGGCCCTTGAGGTCGAGCTCCCACCAGGGATTTTCGGAACTCTCCGTGAGCGTCGACGCTTGGCCTTTCGAAAAATCGCCGGCCGTTTTCCCATCGATGGCGAGTTTCGCGGCTCGGGCGTCCCCCGTGCTACTTTGGGTGGCGGCACCCATGAGGGCCAAATTCTCTCCACCGCCAAACACTTCCACCTCGGCGAGCGACAACACTTTATTTTTTCCGGGCAGTTCGACCCGCAGATAACGGCCAACCATCTCGCGCTCCGCCGCCGGGGCCACGGAAGCAAGTATCCGCGTGACGACAAATTCCCCGGCCCCGTGACCCGAGCCGTCGCTGGCCGGCCGCTCGTCGGGGAACGTTTCCAAGCGCAGGGCCGTCAGCCCGCGCGCTGCGCCCACCGTCTCCGCCACCGTGTAGACGTCGGTCTCGCCCTTGCGCGCCACGCGAATGGTGCCGTCGTCACCGCGCGTCATGGCGGCGCCCGCTTTCGATCTGAACTGGGTCCCTGCGAGCGGCTGCCAGGCGAGCGCGGCCTCGAGGCGCGCCTCCCACGCCGGCTGTGCTGCGAGCAGGTCCGGCGTGCGTATGCGCAGGGTCGCCTGGAGTGCCGCGATCTCCGTCTCCAAGGGCTGCCGCTGGTGTTGCTGCTCGGGCGTGAAGAGCGTGAGCACCGGCGACTCATCTTTGCGATCCTCGTCCGCCGAGGTGTTCAAGATCGCGAAGAGTCTGAAATAATCCTCCTGCGTGAACGGGTCGTATTTGTGGGTGTGGCACTGCGCACACGCCATAGTCGACCCCATAAACACCGTCATCGTCGTGTTCACGCGGTCGACCACGGCTACATTGCGAAACTCTTCGTCCACCGTGCCTCCCTCGCTGTTCGTCGGCGTGTTGCGGTGAAACGCTGTCGCGATCCGTTGCTCATCGGTCGGCTGGGCCAACAAGTCGCCCGCCAACTGCTCGATCGTGAAGCGATCAAACGGCTTGTTCGCGTTAAAGGAACGTATCAAATAATCCCGATACGCCCAGATCGTACGCTGCGGATCATCCGCGTAACCCGCCGAATCCGCATAGCGCGCCTGATCCAGCCACAACCGCGCCCAGTGCTCGCCGAAGGCGGGTTGCGCCAGCAAGCGATCGACCATCCGCTCATACGCACCGGGCGCACGATCGGCGACGAAGCTCGCGACCTCTTGCGGGCTCGGCGGCAACCCGGTCACGTCGAGGGCCACGCGGCGCGCGAGCGTCGGTCGGTCCGCCGCGGGTGAGGGCCGAAGCTTTTCTCGGTCGAGACGACTGAGCACAAACGAGTCAACGGGATTGGTCGGCCACGAAGGGTCGCTGACCACCGCCACGGCGGGACGCGTCGGCACGACATAGGCCCAGTGTTCCGCGTAGGGGGCGCCTTGCTCGATCCAAGTTTTCACCAGCGCCTTTTCCTGCGCGGTGAGTTTCTTGCCGGAATCCAATGGTGGCATGACATCGTTTTCATCATCGGTGCTGATCCGCAGATAGAGCTCACTCTTCGCCGGATCACCCGGTACAATCGCCGCGTAGTCGTCGATCCGCGCCAAAGCACCTTCCCGCGTATCGAGTCGGAGCCCGCCCTTGCTCGCCTTGCTGCCTTTGCGCTCATGCTCATCGGGCCCATGACAGCTCACGCAGTTTTCCGACAACAAACGACGGATGTCGCGGTTGAAATCCACGGATTGCCCCGTCATCGGCGACGCGGGCGACGCGCTTTGGCCCTCGGTTACGAGCCCGCTAAGCAAGAACAACGGCAGGAACCGACCAAGCCAACGCACGATAAGAACGGGGTGAATCTGCGACATCACTCTCTCTGTGGCGCACCCGCGCGCACATGACAAGTCACGGCACGCTTTGACCATGAGATTGAGGAAGCTTACCTCCATCGGTAAACCTTCGCCGTTGGCAGCTGACGCCCGTCCCTACACGCAGAGCGCTGAGCAGACGCCCCGATTCCCGCGCAACGTCCTCTGCACAACGCGGAATCCCCCCCCACCCTCAAAGATACTCCGTCATGCCGTCGTAGCCGTGCGACACCTGCATCGAATACCCCATGTTCTCGAGAACCTGGCGGGTCAGGTTCAACTTGGTTTCGAGAAACCCGTCATCGTGCATGGGGTCGTGATGCGTGACGATCCAGCGGCGCACAGCCGCCAGCTTCATGAGCAGACACGCGTTGGAAACCGAAGAATGCCCCCAGCCAACCTTGCGCGTATATTCTTCGGGGAGGTATTGGGCCTCATGGATCAAGAGGTCGATATCCGACAGGAAGAGGATCATGCGCGCATAATTCCGAACCAGCGGATGGTCGCGCGCCAGCGTGGGCGGGCCCATGTAGCCTAGGAGAAATTCGTTGTCCGGCACCCACGCGATCTTTCGCCCCGCCACCTCCACCTTGTAACCGACGGTGGTACCGGGATGCTGCGCAAACGCCCACGTGACCTTCGCTCCGCCGATCTCAACCGCCTCTTCCGTCAGATCCCGAAAATGCAGCGTCGACTTCATGTCCTCCAGCTGCACCGGGAAGTAGTCGCGATCGAGTTGGCCACGAAAGATCGATTCCAAATCTTTGCCGAAGCCTTTCGCGCCATAAACAGTGATTTCAAATCCCGAAATGTAAGCGGGCGCGAAAAACGGGAAACCTTGGATATGATCCCAATGCGGGTGCGTAATGAAAAGATGCAGCTTCCGAGGTTTGTGGGCCGCCAGACGGATCCCCAGGTCGCGGATGCCACTGCCCGCATCGAATACAATCACGTCATCCCCAACGGTGAGGGAAAGGCAGGACGTGTTCCCTCCGTGGCGTTGAAATTTCGCGCCGACCGTGGGCGTCGAGCCGCGTGTGCCCCACAACTCGATGTGCGGGCGTCTGGCGTCGAGCGTGCAACGAAAGCCCTCCACCCTCGCCTCCTCGGCCACGGAAATCATCGGGGGGCTCGTAACCGTACGCCGGCCGAAGTAAGCCTCCACCCGGGCGACGAGCAAGGGCATCGCGATGGGCTGGTTGAGGCAGTCAAACGCTCCGAGCAGCTCGCTCAGATCGCGGTCGGTTTTGAAATCCTTCCCGCTGCACATGATGACCCCAATATCACGCGTCTCGAGGTCAGACCGCAGCGCGCGCAAGACGTCGAAGCCATGCATCTTCAGCATGATAATATCCATGGCGATCAGGTCCGGCAGGGTTTCCCGCGCGAGCCGCAGACATTCCTCACCATCAGCGGCCATCGTAACCTGATAGCCCGCATTCTCCAGCGCCCGGGACATGAGGACTGCGCTTTCAACCAAACCCTCGCCAATGAGGATACGGCCCTTGGGCGGCAGTAATGCAGAAGTCATAAGTTAAGTATCCGCGGAGCCGACAGGATGACGCGTCGCGGGCACATTTAAGAAAATATCGAAGCAAAACCGGCGGCGATCAAGAAAATGGAGCGACATCCGTTCGCGACACGGATCGACGACCAGCGAGTACAGGGGGCCCCGGGATTTCTTTTCAGTGAGTCGGCGGTGGTGATGTAGGCCACCGAGCGCCCCCACCTGATCGTCGTCGTGAGGCGTGAGCGTTTGCGTTACTCAATCGCGCCTAGTGAGAGCGCCGCGCTGCGGTTCGTCTTGGCGGCCATAAAACTTGAAATGGGGCCGCCCATTCCCGACACACGGCGAACCCGATTTCCGCGCGGCGCACGCTTGGCGCCCCCAGATTGAGCGTCTCCAAAGCGACGACTGCCGCCGCACTCGACTGGAGACGGCTGGGCTCCATGTGACGACAAACTTTGACGTTGCCGAGTCTCGATAGCGCCGCACTTTCGTCACTGTCCGCTTCATGCGTTCTTAGTCGCGAACACGACAAAGATTGCCCACGAATCGACGCAAAAAAGCGCGTAGTTACATGAGTCCCAGTGCGGTGGTAGCTCAGCTGGATAGAGCAGCGGTTTTCTAAACCGCCGGTCGGGTGTTCGAGTCACCTCCACCGCACCACTCTCT
>CAMCHO010000140.1 GCA_945874455.1 Opitutus sp. GAS368
GCCGAACTGAGCCGCGCTCACACGATCACGCTCGGCACGCGCACACTCGATGTCCTGCACGTGGCCTCCGCGCTGGAACTCGGCGCACGCACGTTTGTGACCTACGACACGCGCCAGGCCGCCCTCGCGAAAGCCGTCGGCTTGAAGACCCTCGCGCCCTGACGACCAGCGGAAATTTGCCAGAGTTGATCGACGGTTCGTAAGATTGGCAGCGTGGCGGGCTGGAAAAGCGTGAACCGCAGCCCCGCCGCAATCCGCGGTCGCGTCACCCACGTCCGCGCTGAACCCCGCGACCACCGCGGGCCCGCGTCGAGCTCAGCCCGTTCACCGTCGACACCCGCCACGACCCGGCCCCACCACTCGTGCGGCCACGCCGCAGACACCGAGCTTAGCGTTTGGCCGAGTCCGGCAGCGCTTTCTGCAACCACGCCACCACCCGCTCCGCAAAATCCGGTGCCAGCGTTGGCCACGGCAACATCCCGTGCGGTCCGTCCTTGATCGTGAGTAAGTCGGCGGTGACTCCGGCGGCATGCAGGCGCGCTAGCAGGTCGACCGACTGCTGGTAGGACACGGTCTGATCCGCCGTCCCGTGCACCAATAAGAAGGGCGGCAGACCCGGCTTCACCAAGTGAAGCGGCGATGCCTCGCGCATCATTGTTTGCATCGTGCCGTCGAGCACGTCGCGGCCGAAAAGTTTTTTGAAGCTCGGGATCAGTCCGTCCCGTCGTTTTGCCTCAGCCGCAAAATCGAACACACCGTAGAACGGCACCACGGCATCAACGCGCGTGGCCAGCGTTTGGCGCACGACCGCGAGAGCGACGAGATGGCCGCCGGCCGACTCACCCGACAGGGCGATGCGCTTGGGGTCGACGCGATACTTCGCGGCGTTGGCTCGCACCCACCGGATCGCGGTCTCCACATCTTCCACTTGCGCCGGATGCCGAAACGTAGGTGCGAGCCGATAGTTGATCGAAAACCAGGCGAAGCCCGCGGCGCTCAGCGGCTCATGCATCGGCGCCATGTAGCCTTTTTTTGGGCCACCGCTCTTGTCGCCTCCCGTCCAACCGCCGCCATGCACCAAAATCACGGCCGGAAAGGGGCCGACCCCGTCGGGCACCGCCGCGTCAAGTTTCAGACTTACGCCGTCGGCTCGGCCGTATTCGATGTCGGTTTGGACAGCGGCAGTCGCGGCGGCAGTGGCGAGGCAAAAAAAGAAAACAAAGAGGCGGAGATGCATCGGTTTGGGGCAGTTCCCGGGAAAGACGAATCACGAAGAAAAAGGACTCAGGCTGCCCCGCAATCGCCGATTCGCCCTGCCAGTGACCCGCGGCGGGGACAGGCGACCTCACCGACCGCCGCGTCAGCTCCACCAACGGCCGCACTTTCTCCAGACGTCTTGCACCCATAGCGCTCGTCCACGCCCCACCCAAAAAAGAGCGAACCAATTTCTCACCTATTCAGTAAAAACCCTCTGGAAATCGCCGGTTTTCACCCGATCACTTACTCAGGCGATCGTCATTCGGCTTTTCCCGGGCGACGTGAAAACGCACCGCCCCATAATTGACGCCGCGAGACGATTTACCACCGTGGTGCCTCCCCCACCACGCCACCCCGGCGCGCTTCGCTCAATCACCTTCCGAATCATGCACCCCAAAATCGTCCCCGCCTTCGTAGCTGTATTCCTATTACACACGTCGCTCCTCGCTCAAGCTGCCTCGCCCACCTCCGCACCAAAGACCGACGCCACCGCGGACGTCGTCGAGCTCAGCCCGTTCACCGTCTCCACCCATAACGACCTCGGCTACGCCGCCGAAAACACCCTCGCCGGCAGCCGCCTCAACACGAAGCTCCGCGACACCGCCAGCTCGGTCTCCGTTTTCACGAAGGAGTTTCTCGACGACCTCGCGATCACGGACATCGCCCATCTCCTCGAGTTCTCCGTGAACTCCGAGATGGACACCAATTCGCAGGGCGCGTCTTCCGAGCAAAACCGCATCATCGGCGGCCACGCCCTCTTCGCCGGTATCCAGATCCGCGGACTCCTCGCGAGTATCGGTATGGATTACTTCACGAGCATCACGCCGTCTGACCCGTATCGCGTCGGCCGTTTCGAAGACGCCCGCGGGCCCAATAGCATCCTCTTCGGCATCGGTGCGCCCGGCGGTCTGCTCAACCAATCCTCCAAGATCGCCGAGACCCACCGCAACACCGCCGCCATCCGTTACGGCCTCGGCTCCTGGTCCCGTCAGCGCCTCGAGGTCGATGCCAACAAGGTCATCGTCAAAAACAAACTCGCGGTCTCCGTCGCCGCCCTCCACCAGGAAAACGGCGGGTGGCGCGCCTTTGATTTTCAGGACAAGCGCCGCGTCTTCGGCTCCGTCACGTGGCGCCCACTCCGCTCCGTCACGCTCACCGCGATGGGCGAGGTCGGCCGCGACATCAACGCCATCGTCCGCTCCTTCAGCGATGCCGAACAGGTGCTCGCGTGGTATGACAACCGCGAGGCCCTCGGCGTGAGCGCCGTCTCGTTCGTGCCCAACAACACGGTGCCCACCGCCGCGCAACAATTGGTCGGCGTGGTCGGTCGCGATGGCGCCGTCGGCGGCACCGCTCACCGCTACATTTACATTGAAAACGATCACACGATCTTCGACGCCATCGGGACGTTCTTCACTGGGAGTTACAACACCGCCGCCGTCCGCGCCCCCGACGGCACGCGCGGCATCACCGCGCCCGTACTCCGCATCCACGACCCGAAATTCTATCCGCTCAACGGCAACGCCGTCGGTCCCGGCATGTTTCGCGACCAAGATCTCCACAACTATACGTTCACCGCGGACTGGCAGCCGACGCGCAACGTGATCTTCAACCTCGCGCACAACTACCAGGAAACGCGTGCCGTCGTGAACGTGATGAATGGCAACACGCCCACGTTGCGCGGCGAGGCCAACCGCACGCTCGGCGTCGGTGGCCCGACCAACCCCTACGTCGGCCGCATGTATTTTGACGGCACGTGGACGCGCGACATCCACTACGGCGACAGCCGCGAGTCGCGCCTCTCCGCCTCCTATTCGCTGGAGCCAAAATGGACATGGCTCGGCCGCCACCGCCTAGCCGCCTCCGTCGCCCGCACCGACATCAACGACCGCCGCGCCAACTCGTGGCTCGTGCTCGCCGGCCGCCCCTTCAGCACCGATCCAGCCAACGCCAACAATCGCATCAACGTCCGAAATTATCTCACCGAGGGCAGCACCGGCACCTATCGCGCCGGCGACTGGCGCTCCCTGCCATCGACGATCAACATCGGCGGTCGCGCCTTCACGACCGCCTACGCCAACGTCGCCGCCGGCGGCGCCGACAACGGTGGCATGGTGCAAAAAATGGATTCCAAGATGATCGCGTCACAGAGTTTTTTCTTCGACGGCAAACTCGTCACCACCTTCGGCTATCGCGACGACCGCGTGAAAAACACCCAGCTCGGTTACCTCAACGATCCCATCAGAGGCGACGTCGTCGATCTCGATGTCTCGAAGGGCAAAGTGAACAACATGGTCGGCCAAACGCGCACCGCCGGTATCGTTTATCACCCGTTTGAGTGGCTCTCCGTGATCGGCAATAAATCCTCCAACGTCGGCATTCCGCCGCTCGCACGTACCGTATTTCCCGACGGCAATCTCGCACCGCTTTCAAAAGGCCGCGGCCAGGATTTCGGCCTCGGCTTCGACTTGCTCCAGAGCCGACTGAACGCGCGTGTAGTCTATTTCACCGGCAGCGAAATCGGCCGCGTGACGGCACCGTTTACGCCGACACTCACGGGAGCGAACACCCGCGTCATGGACGCCTTCGGCACCGCGCTCGTCGGCGCGGGCCGGCCGTTTAGCGCCACCGAGTGGGCGCCCGTTCGCTCCAAATACACACCGCCCGCGTCGTCCGTCGCCTCGGATTTCGACACGAAAGGCTACGAGGCGCGTATCACCGCCAACCTGACACGCCACTGGCGCCTAGTCGCCAACTACTCCTACACCACCTCCGGCCGCACCGAAATGGCCCCGGAGGCCGTGGGCTTCTACGGCCTCAAGCGCGCGGATCCCGTGCTGCTCAAACAAGGCGTCTCGCAGGACGCAACCGGCCGCTACGTGATCGATCCGGCTGCCTACGAAACGGGCGGCGCGGTCGCGAAGTGGCTCGAACTTGGCCGCGCGGCCGCCGCCGCGAATCCCTCGACGCTCACCACGTCCACGGGTGCCACCATCGCACAGGAAATCTACGATCTCACCGCCGCGTTCAACGACGAGCGCGAGTCGCAGTTGAAAAGCTGGGGCGTGCGCCCGCACAAGATCAGCCTCTTCACCGCCTACGATATCCGCAGCGGACGCTTCGACGGCTTCACCATCGGCGGCGGCTGGCGCTGGCGCAGCGCGAATATCATCGGCGCGAATTCCCAAGACCAAGAAATCCGGGGCCGCGTCATCACCGCTGCTGATTTGATGATGGGCTACACGCGGAAACTCCGCGGCTTGCCCGGACGCGTCAGGTTCCAGGTAAACGTCAACAATCTCCTCGACCGCACCGACATCATCCCCTCGCGCCTCGCCTTCTCCGCGACCTCCCCCGACGGCTTCAACCTCCCCGGCGGCCGCGGCCCGGCCTACACGCGCTACGATCTGGTGCAGCCGCGCGAGTTTCGCTTCACGACCACGTATTCGTATTGAGCGCCCGACGCGGCGGAAGACGGCCCGACCGCGTAGCGACCGAATCCCGTAGCGGACGAATCCGTAGCGGACGACGTCAGGAGGCCGTCTTCCCCCGCGCCCGGCCTCGTGACCTCGTCCGCTACCAGATCCCGCTCGTTCCCGTAGCGACCCAATCTCGTAGCGGACGACGTCAGGAGGCCGTCCTCCCCGGCCCAGCCCGGCCTCCTTAAGTCGTCCGCCACCGTCAGCCGCGTCAGCCGCTACCGTGCCTCTTCAGCACTTGCTTTCCGTAGCCGCCGAGGTACTGAGGCGGTGCATGCCCGCCTCCGACCCGACGCGCTCGCCCCAAGAGCCTCGCGGCCACCTCCCACGTCTTGAGTCTGACTGGTATCGTGGCTCTGCCGTGGTCTTTTGGACGCACCCGATTGATCGCCGGAGCACGGGCTGGCTCGACGCGCAGCTTCACGCTGCGTTTCGCGAACTCCTGCTCCACGCCGCGGCGCGCGAGCACCTGCTCTGCCCGATCTACACACTGATGCCCGACCACCTGCACCTCGTGTGGATGGGGGTGAGCGCGACCTCCGACCAGCGCCGCGCCACCGCGTTTTTACGCGCGCAGCTCAAGCCGCACCTCGGACCTGCCCGCTGGCAGCATCAGCCGCACGACCACGTGCTGCGCGACGAGGAGCGCAAACGCGGCGTCTTTGCGAGCACCTGTTTCTACGTCGCAGAAAATCCTGTGCGCGCCGGCCTCGCGGCGAAGGCCACTGAGTGGGCCTACACGGGCTGCGTCGTCCCGGGCTACCCCGCGCTGCATCCGCTCGCCGAGGATTTCTGGGAAATATTCTGGCGGATTCACACCGCCGCCCTCGCGCGCGGCCGCACCGGAAAAATCGAAGACGAAAGTCCGTAGCCGATCCCCCGCAGCGATGGCCCGTATCAATCGCCCGTAGCGGCCGACGTAAGGAGGCCGAGCTCACCCCCATCCCCCGCCCACCATCTCGCGTCACCGCGCCACCGCCCCCGCACTCGACGCTCCGGTCTCGATCGAGCCCGCCACGACCGCGTCGAAGGACGAGACGTTTCCCGTGCTCAACACGCTCGTGTATCGCTTCCGCGGGCGCGGCAACCGCGGACTGGTCACGCTCAAAGAGTTCGCTGGCGCGATCACACCGCCGCAACCGGTCGAGGGCTTCAAATTCCGCCCCGGAGGCGGCAGCATTTTCTACGGAGAAAAATGCGCGATGTGGGTCGCCTCCCACAGCAGCAGTGCACGCCTGCTGCCCGAATCGCGGATGAAAGAACTCGCCGCCTCGCTTCCGCCCAAGACGAGCCCGCGCGTCGCCGGCGGGTCGCACGTCGCGTGGACCGACGCCATTCGCGCCGACAAACGCTGCGGTTCGGATTGCTCGATTTCGGCGCCGCTCGTCGAAACCGGGCTGCTCGGTGTCGCCGCGATTCGCGCGCAGGCGCGCCTTGAGTGGGGCTCCACCGCCGGCCGCGTCACGAACCTCGCCTCGGCCAACCACTTCCTCGGCCCCGGATATGATTATCGCCCCGGCTGGAGCGTCTAAAATCGACTGGCCCGGATTGCGCCTTGGCAGTGCTGCGACGACTGCTTCAATCGTAGCCGAACCTCCCCCCCCATGCCTCGAATCTACGTCTGCCTCTTCCGGTCCATTTTCCTCCTCGTCGGCGCGACGGCTTCGGCCGCGCTCTTCGCGCAAGACCGCCAGCTTCCCCTCGCCACGACTGCTGCACTCACTCTGCACCACGTCGTCGCCGCACCCGTCACGTTCCAAGGCCGCGCCGCGGTCAAGCTGACCGCTTCGCCCGCTGCTACTTCGGCCCAACCGGCTCCGACCAAGCAAGAGTCCGGCAAGAAAAAATCCGGCGCCGGTGAAGCCGGCCGCCGCGACCACCTCGCCCTCGTCGATGGCCTCGAATTCACCGACGGCACCATCGAGGTCGATCTCGCCGGCGAACCCGCCGCCGGAGCCGCCGGTGGCGCGCGCGGTTTCGTCGGTGTGGCGTTCCGCGTGCAGCCCGATCGCAAGACCTACGACTGCTTTTATCTGCGCCCCACCAACGGCCGCTCTGACGATCAGGAGCGCCGCAACCACACCGCACAGTATATCTCGCACCCAGAGCACACGTGGTCCGCCCTGCGCGAAAAGACACCGTCGCGTTACGAGTCCTACGTCGACATCGTGCCCGCGACTTGGATTCACGTGAAGATCGTCGTCGCCGGCGACAAAGCCCGGCTCTACGTGAACCATCAGGAACAGCCCACCCTTATCATCAACGACGTGAAATCCGGCGCCGCAGCCAAAGGCGGCATCGCCCTGTGGTTCGAAGGCACCACGATTGCGCACTACGCCAACCTGAAGATTCAGCCCGCGCGCTGATTTCCGACCACTCCCCTCGCCGGGGCTCGCGTCACCGCGCCACCGCCCCCGCACTCGACGCCCACACCGCTGCCGGCAAATCCCCCGGTGCCGCGGTCGGCACCGTTTCCGTCTTCATCATCACCGTCAGCTCCGTCGTCCGCCTCGTCTCACCGCCGGTCGCGAGAAAAAAACCGTTCAGTCCATCGCCCGCCGGCCCCGCGTTGATCGTGTCGCGCGCCTCCCACTCCGCGCGCGATGCGGTGAACTTCGCCTGCGTGATCGGCTGCCACGCGCCCACGCGCGGCTTCATCCATGCGTTCCCAAACTGCGCCCGCCGCACCTCGTCCGCGCTCTTGGTATCGCGCTTAAAATCTTCCACAAACGAGTAAACGCCGCGCAGCCACTTGCCCGTATTGCGCGTGCGAAACGTCACGAGATGCCGCCACGCCTTTTGCGCCGGATCAAAAATCCAACCCGCATAGGCCGTCTTCGCTTCCGCCTCGCCCGCGGCGCCTCGTCCGCCGCCTGCGTCGTGCAGCTCCGCGCGCACAAGAAATCGCACCGGCTCGCCGACTACCCACGGAAAATCCACCATACACTGCCCGCCCGTGCCTTCGCCGCCAAAGCGTTTGATGCGCACGCCCGCGCCTTCATGCAGCAACTCCACGCGCTCCTCGGTTTTCACCGCTTTCGGGTCGTCGCCCTTCGTCGGATCCCACACCGAAAAAATCGCGACCTTTTTCCCGTCGCGCACTTCTTGAATCCCAAAATAGCCGCCGCTCCAGCCGATCGCGGAAACATAAGTCCCCGGCGTCGATCGCGCGACCGTCACCTCGACATAAAACGCCTCGCTCTCCGCTGCACTCCACTGGAGATGCACCGACCGCGCCGCGCGCGCCGGGATCTTTCCCCCGATGCTTTCGGACGCGTTCACGGCCACGCTTGCGATGCCTACGAAAAGGATCAGCGAAGATATTTTCACGAGATGTGGCCGGCCTACATGTGTCTTCGGCCGACGCTTACGCCGACGGATAAATCCACGGCTCGCGATACGGGCGGCTCAACAGTTGGTTCGCCTCGGGATCGCCGATGATTTTTTCCGTCGCCGCGTCCCACGCGAGGCTGCGGCCCACGCGCCACGAGACCATGCCGAGCAACGGCAGCACGGTGGCGCGATGCGCGAGTTCGATACCCGCGACCGGCGCGCGGCGTTGGTCGATCGACTCCATGAAGTCCGACCAGAGGAGCGCGAGGTTGTGGCCGTCGGGCTCTTGGAGTTGAGGATTCTCGTGCTCGATCTTGCCACTCTTGGACGCCGGATAAAATGTCCAGCCGTCGCGCCAGCCGAGGTGGAGCACGCCCTTGGTCCCGTAGAAATAGGCACCGATCTTGTGCTTCTCACTGTTGTTGTCGGCGAACCGGCGGTGCTCCCACACGCAGGTAAACTTCTCGAACTCGTAGGTCGCGACCTGATGGTCGGGCGCGTCGCTCGTCTGCTCCTTGGTGTTCAGGACCGGCACGCCGCGCACGGGCCGGCCACCCGCACAGAAGACGCGTTTCAGCGGGGCGCCACCGCTCCACCACATGACTTGATCGAGCCAATGAACGCCCCAGTCGCCGAGTTGGCCGTTGGCATAGTCGAGGTAGTTGCGCCAGCCGCCGGGGTGGATGCGCTTGTTAAACGGTCGCAGCGGTGCCGGGCCGCACCAAAAATCCCAGTCCATCCCGTCGGGCGGCGCTTCGTTCAGCGAAGGTTTTTCCGCATCGCCACCACCGTGCGCGAAGACCCGCACCATGCCGACTTCCCCGACCGCCCCCGACTTGAGAAACTGCATGCCGCTCACGTGGTGCGGGCCGATCCGGCGATGCAGCCCGATTTGCGCAACGCGTCCACTGGCGCGCACCGCCTTCAGCATCGCACGACTTTCGTTGACGGTGTGTCCGGTCGGTTTCTCGACGAAGACGTGCGCACCCGCGCTCACCGCCGCGACGGTGTTGAGCGCGTGCCAGTGATCCGGCGTGGCGATGATCACGATATCCGGTTTCTCCCGAGCCAGCAGCTCGCGGTAGTCCTTGTAGGTTTTCGGCGTGTCGCCGGAGAGCCCGTTGACCTGATCAGCGGCGACTTCGAGCGCGGTCGCATCCACGTCGGCCAGGGCGACCGTCTGGCAGCGGCCAGACGCCATGGCTTCCTTGAGGATATTTTTCCCCCACCAGCCGCAGCCGATCAGCGCGGTGCGAAACTTACGGCCGGGCGGCGCGGTGCGGATAAACGGTGCCGCCGCGAAAGTAGCACCCGCTACGGCCGACTTACGGAGAAATGAGCGGCGATCGAGTTTCACGAAACTGAGTCCGGCCTATTTCTTTCGCACGTCAATGACGACCACGTTGCCGGTCGTGTTGCGGCAATAAATCAAACCGTTGGCCAACACCGGCGCCGCCCAGCATTTACCATCGAGAATCTTAGCCGAGGCCGTGGGCTGAAACCCGGCGGATGAGGCGGGCGCGATCATCAAGGTGCCGGTGCCGCTCAGCGCGATGAGCCGGCCGTCGGCCATACTCAGAGCGCCCGTGCGGAAATCCTTGTGCGCCCACTTTTCTGTGCCCGTGGCGAATTCCAGGCACTTCAGCGAGGCGATCGAAGTCGTATCGCCATCGACGCCGTAGAGATATCCGTCGTGCAGGACCGCGGCGTTGAGTTGTGTGCGAAACGCCCGGGCGCGCCACACTTCCTCGGGCGCACCGGCGCCGAGTGCGAAGAGCGCCGCGCCTTTGCCGTATCCGGTCGAGACAAACATTTTCCCACCACTCACGATCGGATCGGCGGCATTGACGCCGTATTCGGTCACCCACGGAGCGCGCCACACTTCCTTGCCATCGACGGGATTGATCGCGAGGTACGATTTCGAAGAGCCCAGCAACACGAGCACGCGGCCGTCGAGTTCAACCGGAAGCGGCGTGGAGTAACCGGCGTTCTTATCCGCCGACTTCCACAAGACTTTCCCCGTGGCCTTATCGAGGGCCATTCCGGCTTCGCCGACGTTCAGAATCAATCGTCCGTCGAGCACGAGGGGCGCGCCGGTGAAGCCCCAGTCGGGGACGGGACTTCCCGTTTCCTTCTGCACATTTACAGACCAAATAATCTTTCCGGTGGCGGCCTCGAAACAGAACGCATCGCCCCAGCGGCTCAGCGCGTAGAGCCGACCTCCGTCGAGCGTGGGCGTGCCAGTGGTGCCGCCTTCGAAAAACTTGTCGCCCAGCTCGGCGGGGTAGCTGTGTTTCCAAATTGGTTTTCCAGAGACGGCCTCGAAGCAAAACACCGTATCCTGCCCATCGGCGTGGCCCATCGTGAAGACGCGCCCGTCACCGACCACGAAAGACGATGCACCGAGGCCGACCGCAGCGCGCCACGCAATCGCCGGACCCGCAGCCGGCCATTGATCAAGCCAGCCTTTCTCGGCGGAAATTCCCGTGCGACCGGGGCCGCGCCACTGGGGCCAGTCGGCCGCTGGGGCCGCCGCACAGAGAACGGTCAAAAAGACCATGCCAGACCGGAGGCCCATCAAGAGGAGAGAGTTTTTGAAACGCATCGTGAAAGGGGTGACTAATCCTCCAACGGGTCCAGCTCCGTGACACGAAAATTCTGCACCCGGCCGGACGCCGTGATGCCAACGCGCGTTCAAGCTTAGCCGAATAGCGGTCCGAGGTAGGAGCTCCCTTGCGAGCGATTCCGGCCGAAATAATCGCCCGCACGCATGCCAACGCGCGTTCAAGCTTAGCCGAATAGCGGTCCGAGGTAGGAGCTCGCTTGCGAGCGATTCCGGCCGAAATAATCGCCCGCACGCATGCCAACGCGCCTTCAAGCTTAACCGCTTTTTTTGAGAGAGCATTGAAACCAGGCCAAGGTCGCCCTCAGCCCACGCTTCCGTGCCGAACAACCGGCGCCCTCCGGCCAACTGAGCCGAAGCGCCACGCCGCAAGCCTTCATCAACCCTCGACGCCGAACGCGCTCACGCCTTCCACAAATCGTCGCCGTATTCCCAACCGCGCCGGACCGGCTCTTTCAAGTAGGCGTTCAATTCCGGGCGATTCGTGACCTTCATCTTGGCGGCGTCCCACTCGATGCGTCCGCCGAAGCGTTGGGCCAAAACCCCGAGGAGATCGATCTCGGTCAACCGCGCGGCATACTCGAAATTCGCGCCCGTGTCGGGGATGAGACCCTTGATCGCATCGATCCATTCTTGGTGCGGCCCACCTTTCACCCGGCGATACTTGGCCTCCGGGAGCGTGCCGCTTTCGCGCAACGCGTTGTTTTTCTCCATGTCGGCCAGACGCGGATTGTTGGAGCGATTGTCGAGGAAAGCGTTGGCTTTGCTGCCGGTCCAGTAAGAGCCCGCTTTCGGTGGCGGCGACGCTGTGATTTTTCCCGTCTCCGCATGCTTGGTGGACCAGTTCCAATCGGCAGAGGTCTTGATCGCGCGTCCACCGTTGGCCTGGCCGTCGCTCCAGTAGAGCGAACACGGCGCCCACTTTCCGCGCGCCGGAAAATCCCAGCGCACGACGGCGCTGTTCGGAACCATGGTATCGGTCACCTCGTTAACGCTTCGTTCAACACACTCGATCACGGTCGGCTCGTAGAGATCGAGCACCCAGACGGGGCCGTCGCCGATGTGACAGAACCAATCGCCCAAGGTGCCGCCGCCGTAGTTCCAAAATCCACGCCAAAATCTCGGATGATAAAGCGAGTTGAAGCCGGTCTCCGCCACGGGGCCCTGCCACAGATCCCAGTTCAAACCCGCGGGCACGGGTTCGGCGTCCAGCGGAAACTTGGCGGGCTTGCGGAAATAACCGCCCTGCCATTCAGGGCCATTGATCCCCGAGTGGATTTCGGTGACCTGGCCAAGGAGGCCGGCCTCGACCCATTCCTTCATCTTGCGAATGCCGTCATAGGTGTGGCCCTGATTGCCCATGTTCGTGACGACCTTGTATTTCTTGGCGGCGAGGCGGAGCGTG
This sequence comes from Opitutus sp. GAS368, assembly GCA_945874455.1. GTDB lineage: Bacteria > Verrucomicrobiota > Verrucomicrobiia > Opitutales > Opitutaceae > GAS368. The sequence continues at coordinate 12,098 of CAMCHO010000140.1, forward strand.
CGCGCCTGCCAGATATCGTGCGTCAGCGGTTTCTGCGTGATGACATGCTTGCCGCGCTGCATGCACTCCAGCGTGGCGGCGAAGTGAGTGTGGTCCGGAGTGTTGATGCAGACGGCGTCGATCTCCTTGCCCATCTTGTCGAGCATCACGCGGAAGTCGGCGAATGTCTTGGCGGCCGCGAGCGTCGGGTAGGTTTTTTTGTGTTGGCCAAACTTTGCTTCATCTACGTCGCAGAGTCCGACCACATTTTCATCGCAACAGGAACCGTAGGCCATGCCGGCGATGCCGCCCGCCCCGATCATCGCGATGTTGACCTTGCTGTTCGGTGAGCCGCCCGACTGGCCAATGCTGAACCGAGGAAGCACAAACGCCGCGCCACTCAGAAGGGCGGTCGATTTGAGGAAGTGGCGGCGGCCGGGGATTTTCGTGATGGGCTTGGACATGAGGGGATAGACGAGCGAGGTGGTCCAACGATGCGACCGATGACGAGCGGCGTGAAGGGGGTGCGACCGCCTTTGGACGACTGATAGTGCGTGGCCGCGAAGAGCCCGCGGGCGTTGTGGAAAACCCGAGGATAGGCTGCGGCGATCAGGTCGCGCGGGAGGGCTCCGTTCACGCGGCCAAGCATGGGTTGCCCGTCGGCCAGATCGCAGCGCGGGAGCCGCGTGGATTGATTTTGGTAAAATTCAAAAGGTTTCGACGATCAACGCACCGACCAACCGAGTGGCGGCAGCGGTTCGCCGAATAAAACAAGCCAACTACAGCTCGATCCCTGCGGCTCGTCCCGTTTGCGCAATGAAGAGCCCACCAGAGTCGGCCAGATCCCTGATCGGCGGCCCGTAATAAAACCGTTTGGCGCGAATTGATTAGTGGCGCGTGGCCCTTGCACTCCATCGCAACCATCTCTGATAATTCGTATCGCATACGATGCATTTATCGGTATTTTTTCATTCATAGGCTAACTCTGCATCGCATATAATACATGAACTTCGCCCTGACAGGCCAAATAATCCGGGACGCCCGCGAGAAATCCGACCTCACGCAGGCCGAGCTTGCCCGTCGGCTGGGCATGAGTCGCGCCACGATTTCTCGCCTTGAAAATGGCACCAT
>CAMCHO010000141.1 GCA_945874455.1 Opitutus sp. GAS368
GCCTGCCGGACCTTTTCGACTTCGAGCCGCTGCAACGCTGCTGCGGCGGCGGTCCGCTCAGCCGAACCAGCCGCGTGCGCGTAGGTGCTGACGTCGTTGGTATCGAGGATCACGAAACGAAATTCGCGGTGGTCGAAAAACCGGTAGCGCTGTTCCATGCCGAGGCGTCCCGGCACCTTGGCTTTCAACTCATCGAGCACATCGAAGTCATGATTGCCGAGCAGATGGTGCCAGCGGTGGCGGCTGGCTGCGAGCGGCCGAGTGATTTCATCGAAGCTCCGCCACTCCCGATCGATCAAGTCTCCAAGGTGGGCGCAAAAATCAAGGTTACGCCCATTGAAATGCTCCACGGCGTCACCGAGTTTTTTGAGCGAGTTTCGATAGAAACGCGTCCCTTTGTCAGCGATGTCGGCAAACTGCGCGTCAGCCACGAGGCCAATCTCGAATCCGGACTGCACCGCACCCCGCACGATCGCCGGGGCCGCGGCTGCGAGCAGGGTGGCTTTCAAAAAACCTCGGCGGTTCCACGAGTGAGTGTTCATCATTTTCCCTTCGGCAACCAACCGTTAAAACGCATCCACGATTCGCAGTGCCGCGGCCACTCCGCCGTGGGCCCGAACTTGGGGTCCATGCCGCCACCGTGCGGTCCCTGCGGGTAGAGATGCAACTCGATGGGTGCTTTCGCGCGGCGCATGCCTTGATAGAACAGCAGGCTGTTCTCCACCGGCACCGTCGTATCCGCCGACGAATGCACGAGGAAAGTCGGCGGAGTGTCCTTCGTCGTCTGTTCGTCGACCGAGAGGTGATGCCGCGCATCGTCGGTCGGTTTTTCTCCGAGCAGCGCGCGTCGCGACGTACCGTGGGCGAAGGGGTCTTGCATCGTGATCACTGGAAACACCAGCACGAGGAAATCGGGGCGGCCACTCACGCGGTCAAGCGCTGCGCCCGTGCGCCCCTCGGGTGCTTCAAACAGCGTGCCAGCGCTCGCGGTGAGATGTCCGCCGGCGGAGCCGCCAAGCATGCCGATGCGCTCCGGCTGCACGCCCCACTCCGCCGCGCGCGACCGCACGGTCCGCACGGCACGTAACGCATCGCGCAGCGGCGCAGGATGGCCGTATTCGACATTCCGATATTTGAGGACGAAGACCGTGATCCCGAGTGAATTCAGCCAGCGCGTCATCTCGCCGCCCTTCGCACCGACCGCGACGCGGATGTAGCCGCCGCCGGCCGCGTAAATAACCGCCGTGCCGTTGGCCGTACCGGCCGCCGGCGCGTAAACCGTGAGCGTCGGCCGGTGGATGTTCGTGAACCGACCGTTCCCATCGTCTTGCTCAGGACCGGCTTCTGCTTTGATCGCCGGGACACCCTCGGGCCAGAGCTCGACGACGGGCGCGGCATCCGCCGCGAAAAGCGCCGTCGTCACATGCGCCACAAGCAGCGCGGAAAGAAATGCGAGGCGTGGTATCATCGATAAAATCAGAGCCGGTCCCAGGGAAACACAACCGTCGGCGCATTTGCATAGCGCTTCATTGTCAGGGCGAGTTTTGCGCCCGCGCCGGGTGCAAGCCGAACCGAGAAGGTCCCCGCCCCTACCCGCGTCGCCACGCCACCCTGGTTCACCGTTTCAATACGATGCTCCCCGTAGCCGCCACCTTGCACGACGACCGTGCGAGTGGCGGTCGCGCTGAGGTTCACGAGCGTGACAACCGTCCGCGTATCGCTCATTTCCGAAACCAAGGCGCCCACGTCGTCGGGCACACCGGCGCGTTTCAGCTCGGGATCAAAATAACGCAGCCGTGCGTTCAGCAAGCCGCCTTCGCGGCCCGGGAGCAGGGCGCCCCACATCAGCTGCACGAGCGCCGAGGTCGCCGCCGGGTTGGAGTCCATCATGTTATCCGCCAGCCGTTTTTCCGGCAGAGAATCATCAGCGCGAAATCTCTGCACCTTGCTCCCGATACTGGCGAGGTCACGCCGGAGCGCCGTCTCGGCGAAGTCGGCGTTTTTCCCTTCCAGATAGTCCACCCATTCATTCCGACCGAGGCGCGCGCGATCGTCGCCGCGCTGGGACCAATACCACGTTTCGAGCGCGCCGATGTTCCACGGCGTGCGCTGCCAGCCATACCAACCCTTGGCACCATACATCGTGGGATACTCTTTTTGACCATCGACGGTGCGTGCGTGCGAGTTGATGGCGTCGGCCATCGTCCGCCAGGCGCTCACGTATTTTTGATCCCCCGTCACGAGCAACGCGTTGTTGAAACCCACGAGCGCGCGTGAAATGCGGTTACGGTTCTCCTGCCTGCCGTTGACCGGATTCACAGGACTGAAGCCCCAACCATAGGCTCCACTCCACCACTTGCCCTCTACACCGCCCACCTTGCCGTCGAGAGCCACATGGCTCGGGATCACGCCACCGTTTTGCCGCATGCGCGCGAGCCAAGCGTCCATGTAGTCGACAATCCAGGTCTTGTAGCTGGCCTCGTGCGTGAGGAAATAGGCGTTGGCCGGAAGCACCGTCGCCACAAGGTTAATGAAATGATCGCCCACCACCTCGTGGTAGTCGCGATAGTGATCGAGAAATTCAGAAAACGTACGCTCGCCGTGGCCGAGCTTGAAGCCCGTCAGGTCAAACGGATCGCCCACCCAATCGAGCGCGGTGGCCGGTCGTAGCATCGGGCCCTTGCTGCCATTTTGCATCGAACGAATAAGCTTCAGCTTCGTATCGTAATTCGGGGCCACCGGATCCTCGCCCATGTAGAGCCCCGCGAATCGCCGCACGCGAGTTTGATAGACTGGGAGCGCGGACATCGAGAGCCCCATGAGATTAAAACACCGCAGTCCCTCGCCGTGGTGCATCCAGTCGGACTGCGCGGAAAACTCCTTAAAATACATGCCGTCGCGCCCCGCCGGCACATCGATCGTTTTCGCTTCGGAATACTGGCGGATCATTCCGTCCCAGGTTTTCGTATAGATCCGCGCGATCTCGTCGCTCGCCCCGAGTGCATGCAACTCAGGCCAACCAACGAAATTCTCAAACGCATCGTCGGGCCCGTCGTTCGCACCCCACCGAATGAAGCACTGCACATAGCCGCGCGCATCGTAATATTTTTCGGCAAACTCGCGACACGCCGGCACGTTTTCCGCCAACAACTGCCGCTCCAATTTCGCCCACTCGGGTGCGATCATGGGGGTCGTGATCGCGAGCGTCGTCTCCGCTGCGGGTGCGCCCACGGGCGCGAGGGAGAACAGGAGCGGGGCAAGCCAGCGCGTGATATTCATGATGGGGTGCCAGCAATGTCTGGCCGCAGCGCGACCAACGCACGGAAAATCCAATCGGACAGTTCCGCCGTGCTTAGCCCCCGATCGCCATCGTCGCTTTGAACACCAAAAGCACGACGACCACTAGCGCGCAACACACCGCAAAGCCGCCGGCGTCCGTACGATTCCATTTCGTGAATTCCCAATCGGATTTCGGAAATAGCTTTAGATCGTCAAAGCGCGTGGGCCGGGCGTAACTCGCCTCGACAGTTTCGACATCCAACTCCGGCGTCGCCGCCACCGGTGTTTTTAGCCGCGCGTAGAACCGGGCCACCCGCGCCGGTTCAGTACGCCGCGTCAGCAAGCTGACGCCAAAGATCAGCGAAATCGGAATCAACGCATCCACGAGGTAGCGAGTCGTCAGCAACTGCGCCGAGTTAAAATCTGCCACGTCAACGCCGAGAATCTTCAACAGATAGACTTCCGTGCGAAACAGCCCTTTCCCAGTCTTCGGTGAGGCCGGATCACGGGGGTCGACGCGGACGACGCCCTCTTCAAAGAAAAGCGAAACCGGTTCGATGCGCCGCGTCTTCATGAAACTGTCGCCGGCCTTCGCGGCCCGCCCCGCGGCCACATCGGCGGCCGTCGCCACCGCGGCGACCGTGATCGTGCGCTCGCGGGTCGTTTGCGTCAGGGTTTCCGAACGCGCCAGCGACGGGATGTTGGGCACGATCCAAGGAATCACCGCGATCAACAACAACGTCACCACGACCTGCACCACCACCGCCGTCTGCGTCACGCGGCGCCAGAGGAAGAGCACGGTGATTGGCACACCCCAGACCAATAAAAGCACGATCATGAATTTCAAAATCGCAATGACGCTGTTCAGGTAAAGGCCGACGAGCACGCCCGCGCCGAGGAGCGCCGGCACCGCCAGTCGTGAGACCACCATGTAGTGTCGGTCCGAACGACCAGGCAGCACCGGTTCATAAAGATTTTTCACGAGCAAACCGGACAGCACGACCGACTGCGCGCCCAGCAACGCGATCTTTCCGCCCAGAATACCCGTAATCATGATACCGATAAGCCCGACGGGCAGGAGCTCGCGTGTAAGCAATCCCCACGCTTGATCCGGGTCCGGGATGCCCGGACCGAACAACGCATACGCGATGAGGCCACAATACGCCCAAGCGATCGTCACAAAGCGCTTGCCGAAGCCGCCCGTCACGGCGCCCAGCCGCGCGGCCTTTTCATCTTTCGCCGACCCCGCAATCGTCATGTTGGCCTGTGATCCGGCGATTCCGAGCAGCTGCACCAAGAGCAGCGCACAGATCGAATACCACGTGTATTCCGAAGCAATGTCGCCGCCGAAAAGGTTGAACATCACGTCCGGCACTTTCTCGTGCAATGCCGCCGCGCCCCCGAGTCGCCACAAGCCAAACGGTATCAAGATCACTGATATCAGCACGACCAAAATAGCCTGCACGGCATCCACCACCGCCGAAGCCTTGAGACCGCCGAGCATGATAAACACCGCCACGAGACCGGTCGAAACGAGATAAAAAATCACCGGGTTAAGATAGGAAACATACGGCTGCAATTCGCCGCGCTGGTAGTAGTCGCGCAGCGTGGAGTAACGATCCTCGGTCGCGGTCGCCAACGTTCCACTCTGCCGCTGCGTGCGCAGCTCGATGAACTCGTGATAGTCCTTTACCATGGCCCGCTCAGCGACCGTGTAAATCAGCGGGTCCTTCACCATGAGCGGCTGAAGCGTTTTCAAGGCCATCACATTTCCGCCCGCGATTACCCCCACCACCGCAATCATCAGCATGGTGACCGCATACAGGGTCGAGAGGAAGCGGCTGCCGAAACGATCCGTGAACAAGTCCGCCATGGTCGTGAGCCGCACCCGGCGAAACCACACATTCATGAACCAATAGTAGGGCGTCAAAAAGAGGGTGATCAGGGCGAGCCACGCCCCGCCAGCCCCTTGGCGATACACCGAACTGGCGGTCGTCGTCGCCTGACCGGGATCGGTCATATTGCCGAAGTTGAGGAAGAATTGGAGCCACCGGCCCAACGATCTCCCGCCCAGAAAGAAGTCTTTCTCGCCCTTTACGCTATGCGAGAAAATCTTTCCGATCACGAGGACCGTGATGATGTACGCGAGAATAATGGAAACATCGATCCAGTGGAGTCCGAAGAATTTCATAGGGGTGGTTGCAGAGAGCAGAAATAGCGAAACGCAGAGGTGCGAGAACTAACAGCGAGAACTAACCAGCAGGGAACGAAAAGATAGACCGAAAAGATCCCCGGGCAGTCACGGCAAAACCTCATCGCAGTGAGGCCGTTTCCCCCAAGCGCGCACACGCTCACGGCCTGCCTCCGACCCTCCGGAAGCGGCTCCGGGTTCGCAGTCCCGCCTTTGGGCGGAATCCGTCAACCCTTCCGCCTAAAGGCGGGACGACGAAATCGAGCAATCGGGGTTTCTTCCCGTCGCGGCCAAAAGTCGCTTTTGCGGGAGGGTCTGAATCGTTACGACTCAGCTCTCAACGGGATCGACCACTCGATCGACACGACTACGGCAGCTTGGCCTGCACGAGCTTACTGACTGCACCGAAGTCGATGAGCGCCGCGTCTGGGTGTTGCTTGAGCGCACCGATAACCTTGCCCATTTCCTTCTTCGACTGCGCCCCGGTCGACGCGATCGCGGCGACGATCAGCGCTTCGACGGTCGCGGCATCGAGCCCTTTCGGGAGATATTTTGAAAGGATGAGGATTTCGCTCTCGTTCGCAGCCACGAGATCAGCGCGCCCGCCCTTCGCAAATTCTACGTTGGCATCAGTGAGATTTTTCACGGCCTTGCGCATCGTCGCGATCGTCAGTGCCTCGTCGATTTCCTTGTTGGCATCCATGGCCGCTCGCTTGATCCCAGCATCGGCGGTACGCAACGCCGTCGTGGTCACGCTGTCGCGCGCTTTCATGGAAACGATAATGTCAGCTCGGAGGGTTTCGTAGGTAGTGGCCATAGCGGGAGCCTGCTCACCTAGACGGTCGTGTCGAGAATCGAGCGCTCACTCAAAATCACGTTCGCGGAGGAAACCCGTTTCGCGGCGTAGCGCGTCGCTCCTCCGGTGAAACGAGCGCCGTCGCAAAACCACCGAGATTTCCCGCGGATTCGGGACACCGTAGAGTTCGGAATCGACCGAGCAAACCTGTCGCCCTTACTGCAAGCACAGCACTCATCCCTGATTCCGCAATCTGCGGGGTCCTGAATCGGTGGGAGATATTTTGGACAGCGAATGGGAAGCAGCCACCGCGACTTTATCCGCCACGTAGAGCGTGTAGGCCGCCCGCTTCGCCGTCGCGTGGACTTTGGCCGCCACCACCTCGACCTTGAATCCCGCCTTCACCAAGCGCGCTGCGTAGGCGCGGTCAGGCGCCGCCGACCACATCACGACGCGGCCGGTCGGCTTGAGCGCGGTGTAGATCCGCTTGAGACCCGCGTCGTCGTAGAGCCGCGCATTTGAGCGGTGCACCAGGGGCGTCGGACCGTTGTCCGTATCCAGAATGATGGCATCATAGCGCGCCGCCCCCGCCCGCGCGAGCACGCCCCACACGTCGCCGACATGCAGCGCGACGCGTTTGTCGCCCACGAGTGCACCGTTGAGTTTCCTCAGAAACGTGCGGTTCCACTCCACGATCGCTGGCACCAACTCCGCTACTTCGACCACCCCGTGCGGCCCCACGCCTTCGAGGGCGCTGCGCAGCGTGAAGCCCAAGCCCAGCCCACCAATGAGCACGCGAGATTTTCCGAAACGGGGAAACGTATCCGTCGCCAGCTCGCCGATCTGCCCCTCCGAGGTCGCGACCGTTGAGTCCATCAACGCTTGCCCATTCACGCGCACGCAAAACGCGCCGTCATGCTCGTGCAGAGTGAGCCGGGCCCCGTCGGGCGTGGTGGTTTCAGCGAGCTTGAGATACGGTTTCATGCGCGGAGGTAGCGGCGCGGAGTTGTGGCGGACCGCCAACGAATTACCAGCCCGACGTTGCACCGCGAAGCGCAGCCACTCAATTTCCGCCCATGATTCCCCTGCCCTCCCGCAACGTCCTCGGCGGTCCGCTCAAACCGTGCTCCACCGCCCCACTCACGGGTTTCTTCCGCAACGGCCACTGCGACACCTGTGCGGGCGACCAAGGATGTCACACGGTCTGCGTGGAAGTGACGGCCGAGTTTCTCGTCTTCAGTCGCGCCTCCGGCAACGACCTCTCCACGCCCGCGCCCGACTATGATTTTCCGGGTCTCCGGCCCGGCGACCGTTGGTGCGTCTGCGCCGCGCGTTGGCTCGAATGCGTCGACGCCGGCTATGCCGCTCCGGTCTCGCTGGCGTCCACCCATGAGCGCACGCTCGAAATCGTTCCGTTGGACGTGTTGCAAAAATACGCCACCGCCTAATTCCTCGCCCGCGCCCACCATGACGCCATCGCAAAAAAACAATCCGCTTCACGCCATCACGCTGGAGACGCTGCTCACCCAGCTGGTCGCCCACTACGGCTGGCAGGAACTGGGGAGCCGTATCGACATCCGTTGCTTCACCTCGGACCCAAGCATCAAATCCAGCCTGACCTTCCTCCGAAAAACTCCGTGGGCGCGCACCAAAGTCGAACAGCTTTTTCTGAACACCGACTTCCCGCGCAAGCCCGCAATGACCGATCCCGCGCCACGCGCACCCTAACGTGCCCCGGCGGGCTTGGGTTTCCGGCGTGGCCTGCGCGGAGCGAGGAAGTGAGGGGGGGAAGCCGATAGATTTAACAGCCCGCAGACTCCGCGGACGCCCGAGGCGGTGTGGTCCGCGAGGATCATTGGCAATGTTTGCTCAGCCATACCCCTAAGCATCCCTATCCGAAAATCGACCGGCTCGACCGCCACGAGAATCCGTATTCGCGGGGTGATCTGAATCATCGGCCGTGCCGTAGAAACAGCTTCACCACTGCGAGGAGCTCGTCGGGCTCGACAGCGCCACGGTGCAAGATGAGCCCGGCGTCCCCGGTATGGTTCAACTCGACCATGCCGCGCTCCCCTCCGCCGCCAGACATCGATCCCGCCGGCAGCTCGACGGCAGCTCGACGAAAACCGGCGCGGGCGCACGCCCGCCTTGGCGATCAGCGCCGCCCAGCACCCGGCTTGGCAGATCGTAATCATTAGGTTTGAGCGCCGCCACCGTGGGATTGCTCGCTTGGATCCGCGCCAAGGCGATCGCCGCCTGCCACCGCTGCTCGGGAATGCGCTGCCCCCGCGCCCGGCTCGCTCGCCACCTCTGGAGGCGCCGGGGCAGCGTTGGCAAGTCCGTCGGCTCGCGCTGCTAGCTCGCACTGCTGCGCCGCGATCATCGGGTCGGGGCTATCGTGGTCATCCCCTCCCATCGCAACACACTCCCGCCGCCGAGTTACGCACGCTTGCCGAAGCTACACACCGCAACCGAACGGTTGAGCCTGCAACGAATAGCCAGATTACCCCGTCGCGATCCGTCGCGTTACTCAGTCACGGTGCCCGTCGCAGGAATATAGGAATGGGTCGGCTGGTTAAGGGGAGCTCGTGTCCATGCGTAATAATTCTGCGCATTATCGACATGGTATCCGCCGGGGACGTCGTTCCCGCCAGATGTGCGAACAGCCCCACGACCAACGGCGATTAGCCCGCCACATCTATTGTAAAGCTGCTCTGTCGGCCGCTCGTTTCCCATCGAGATCGCGCCGTTTGATCATCTTTCGTAACGACAACATCTCTTATAACGGATCTTACTCCGGCTTGAATCGCTGCCCGTAGCCCCGATGGAATGTCCACCAGCCTACACGCGTTGAACGTTTTCCGGCCCGCGGAGGCAGTTCGATTTCTAGAGCCAGTGAGACCGCGAGCCTGGGTCGCGGCCTTGCTCGCGTGGCGACACTCTGGTGCCGTGCAATAACGCTTTCGGGCGTGGTGGCGTGGATCGGTCTAAAATAAAATAATGCAGTGCAGGCATTTGTGTTCGCGGATAGTTTTCACACCTCGCCCGATCCCGCGGCCTTCGCTCAGCGCTAATCCTTCCGCCCATCAACCCTCTATCCAGTTCACGAGGGAAGTAGATCCACCAGACGAAAAAACCTTTTTTGAATGAAGCTCCAGAGGCAAACACGACGACGAAGACGTGATTTCCCCCAAGAATGCGAGTTTCATCCCGCCGCTGACACCTCGGAGTGGCCGTGGCAACACCACCAAAACCGGCGGTTCTAAAATCGCCAGTGACCGACCAGCGCAAGCGACCTGTCTACAGGAAGAAAAACCTCTTTTGGGCGGTTTTAAGAAGATCTCAGCTTATGGGTATAACCCTGTTCAAACCGCCCATTTCAGGCCGTTTTCGTCCCTCCACTGACATTGAAGCACTCCGCCGCTGGTGACGTTGACGGTCTTCTGCTCGAACCACGGCGAAGCCGGTAAACTAGACGTCCGCGATCTGCCAGCTCATCGGCGCCAAACCCGCCTCAGTGAGGTGCGCGTCGATCTTCGAAAAGCAACGGCAACCCATGAAAAATCGCGCCGATAGCGGCGACGGGTGGCCACACTCCACCACACGATGATGCGGCGCGGTGATGAGCGACCGCTTCGCTTGCGCCGCTTTTCCCCACAACACGAACACGACGCGCGTCGGCTTCGCGTTCACCTGGGCGATGATCCGGTCAGTAAATTTCTCCCACCCTCGTCCGCGATGCGAGAACGCTTCCCCGGATCGGAGCGTCAATACGGTGTTGAGCATCAGCATACCCTGCCACGCCCACGCTTCGAGCGTCCCGTGGTTGGGGATCCGAAACCCCACGTCGGCGCGCAGCTCCTTATAAACGTTCTGCAACGAGCGCGGCACCTTCACGCCTGGTCGCACCGAAAAGCAGAGCCCATGGGCATCGCCGGAATTTGGATACGGGTCTTGGCCGAGGAGCAGTACCTTCACGTTTTCGTAGGACGTAAATTTCAAGGCGTTGAAAATATCGGCACGCGCCGGCAACACGGTCTGGCCCGTTTGCATCTCGGATTCGAGAAAGGTAGCGAGCGCCCGAAAATAATCCTGCGCGAGTTCTTCACGCAGCAGGGGCAACCACGAATCAGGAATAGGAGGAAGCATGTCAGTCTCACTGTCCGCCAACCCGCCTCGGCTTCCAACGGAAAAAACGAGTGACGACGTCACGCCCTCCGCCTAGTCCTCGCCCATGCTCCTCCGTCACCCCGCGCTATTGATCTTCACGCCTTTCATCGCCTTGGCCGCTCCCGCGGTTAACTGGATCCCAACCGGCCTCCCTCCGGTCCCGGCCACCGGCCCCGCGCTCTGCGTCGGCGGCTACCTCAAACCCGAACAGGGCAAGGCCACCCTCGACGCCGCGCTCGCCCAATTCCCCGATCGCCCCTCGTGGGAGGCCTACGGCCAACACATCCGTCAACGTATTCAAGCGGGGGCCGGCTTGTCCCCCTGGCCGAAGCGCACGCCGCTCAATCCGCTCGTGCGCGCCAAGCGCACCTACGACGGTTACTCGGTGGAGAACGTCGCGTTCGAATCCGTCCCAGGCTACTTCGTCACGGGAAATATCTACCGTCCCCTCACGGCCAAGGGCCCCTTTCCCGCGGTCCTCACGACGCACGGTCACGGCGCGACCATCAAGACCCCGGCTGATTTTGAAAAACAGGGCCGCTTCACCGAAACCGTTCAAGCGCGTAGCGGTACGCTTGCGCGCATGGGTGCCGTCGTGCTTTCGATTGAGATGGTCGGTTATGGCGACTCCAGTACACAGATCGGCCAGGAGGCGCACAAGCAGCCGTTCACGCAGACGCTACAAGTCTGGAATACCATCCGCGCCCTCGATTACTTGTTGTCCCTCGACGGCGTCGATCCGAAGCGCGTCGCCGTCACGGGCGAATCCGGCGGCGGCACCCAAACCTTCCTGCTCACGGCCCTCGACCCACGGGTGACCCTCAGCGCCCCCGTCGTCATGGTGTCGTCCTACTTCTTCGGTGGCTGCCTGTGCGAGAGCGGCCAACCGATCCACCGCAGTGCGGACCATTTCGCCAGTAACGTCATGATCGCCGCGCTGGCCGCACCTCGCCCTCTGCTGCTCGTGTCCGATGGCAAGGATTGGACTCAGCACAACCCGACCATCGAGTTCCCGTTCATCCAGAAGATCTACGACTATTACGGAGCCGGAAAAAACACCGCCAACATCCACCTCGCCAATGAGGGCCACGACTACGGTCCGTCGAAGCGAGCCGCTGTCTACCGCTTCATCGCCGAACATTTTAAGCTGACCCTGCCGCCTTCAGACGCCGCCGGAAAGATCGACGAATCGCACGTCACCATCGAGCGTCACGGTCCGCTGCACGCATTCGACGAGACCGCTCCCCTGCCCGCCCACGCCCACCGCGATCTCGCTTCCGTCGAGCGAACCTTGCGCGGATTGCAGCGTTGATCGCCGGCCAGCATCCCGCCACCCATGCTTCCTTTATGAGCGAACTCCCTGACTGCCTCTACTGCCGCCAAGACCAACGCCTGCACGATCTCATGATTGAGATCGCGCCGCTGAGCGCCTCGACGCTCTACCTGTTCAAAGAGCAGTCCCATCCCGGCCGTTGCGTGGTCGCCTACAACGGCCACGTCAACGAGCTCTTCGAGTTGCCCGACGCCGAACTCATCCGCTACACGCAGGACGTCGCCCGCGCCGCGCGTGCCATCAAGGCCTCCGTCAATGCGAAGAAGATCAACTACGGTGCGTACTCCGACAAACTGCCGCATCTGCACATGCACCTCGTACCTAAATTTGAAGGTGGCGTCGCCTGGGGCGCACCGTTCGAGATGATGCCGACGAACAAACAATTCCTCGCCGAGCCCGACTACGCGACCCTGATTCAGTCGATCAAACAGCGGCTCTGACCGCACTCCGCTCGGTGGCGAGCAGCGAGACTGCAGGCGGAAAATGACTCTGAAATTATCCGCACCACCCGTTCGTCCGTCCGTAGTCTATTCAGCGATACGTACGAATCAGGCGAACCGTTATGCCCGCGTCTTCGCGGGCGACGCCGCCGAGAACGGCGGCTTCTTCACGAGCTGCGCAGCCGACTAGCGATTCCGATTTGCGCGCGTGTAATTGCGCGCGTGCAAGGAATGCCGCCGGGAAGACTTCGCCCGTGGCGCCGCTCCCATGCTCGCAACCAGCGAGTCACTTGTCGGCGACCTCCGCGCCCATCCCGCTGCGCTCCGCCGACGCCCGCGGCGGTAACGGCCCTCGAACCGGCCGATCTGTTACCCACTCCCGTTCTCGCGCCAAAAGGCGCGACGACTTCATCGAAACCGCGCGCCTGATCACCCCGGGCCGACTCAATTTTGAAGCGCCTGGCTCCCGCTCCCCCACGCGTGCTGAGCGGGCACTCTTGGCCGTGCGCGCTCTCGATCCATGGTCACTCGCCCACCTAATCATGCGCGCACTCGGTTTTTCCGCCGGTGCGCCCCCTGATGACACCGGCGTCACGAACGGACTCCCCACGTTGCTGAAACTCGAAGCAGGTCCCACCGCGACGCCACCCGACGGCTGATCCCAACGTCATATGAGTTTTTGACTGCCGGTAGCCGCGAGCGTGAGCGGGTGGTGATTTCGACAATCGTCCAAATACCACGAGACGTGGGTATATCCGATGTTTTCCCCCTATCGCAGTCTCGCCACCGCCCATCTGTGGCCGTTCAATCGATCCACGCCACCATGAGACAATTTTACGACACCTTCCCGACGACTGTCGGCGACTTCTCCGTCGCCCTGAACGCCAGCGGCTCCATCATCGCCACGGCCTTCGGC
>CAMCHO010000142.1 GCA_945874455.1 Opitutus sp. GAS368
GGCCGAGCTGCAGTTGCCGCTGCGCAGCCAGCCGTGCAAAATAAACGGTGCCTCCGCCAGCACCGCCAAGAGCGGATGGTGGCTGTTGCGGCCCTTGCGCCGCGGATTGTAGCCCTTGCGCGCGCCCTCCTGCTGGCCCTCGCGGCAAATGACGGTCGAGTCCAGATCGAGGTGGAAACCCGCCGGCGGCGTGGCGATCAAAGTGAGCGACCACGTCCACAGCGGCCGCCAAAACGCCTCGACGTGCCCTTGAGTGAAGCGGCGGAAAAACGCCCGCACCGTGTCGTCGCCCGGGAACCGCGCGATCCCCAAGAGCGCGTGCAAGGCGCGATCGCCGCGCAACCAATCGGTGTGGGCGAAGCGGCTTGCGCCGGTCACCACCGCAAAGAAAAACGCCGTGAAGGTATGGGCCAGTGGGATCGCGTTGGGCGAAGTCGGCGCGGCGAACGGCAGCGCCTGTGCGACCTTTGCGCCGAAGCCGATTTGCTGGAGAAACGCGATGAAACTGCAGAGCCCACCGAACGGCGTCACCGCCTTCGGTGTCTCGGCCACCAGGATCTTCGCACCGCCGAACAACGGGGTGAAAGTCGCGGGAGCGGTCGGCGCGTTCGCGGTGGACGGCGACGTGAAGGTTGCGGCGCCAGCAGCGGTGGTTTTCGGGGCCCCGTCCGAAGGGGTGGTTTCCATGCCAACCTCTTTGCCCTACGGACCTTCACCACGTCGACCTCTGCTTCAACTTCGGCGTTCGGGTTAAGAGCTGTGCACCCGGTCTGTAGTCGTTGCGCGGTCTTCGGCATGACCAGCCGCGCGGCGGAGACTGAGGCGTCCTCCTCGCGATCCCAATCAGACGCCTGTATCCCAATCAGACACCTTGCTACGCGCACTGACGATTTTCATCAGCGGGGAGCACAAACACGCCGAGCGCCGGCCGCAGGATTATCAATTCCCCGACTTCCTGCGTTGGGCGCACGAGCGCAGCACGACCGTAATCCGGTGGCTCACCGCCTCGTATCACACCCGCCATGAACCTGACCGTTGTCGCCAACGCGAAACTGGTCGACAGGTGCCAAGCGCCGGCGGTGGCTGCGGGTTGTCTACCTGCGCCGCACCGCGCCAAAATCGCTCTGCACGCAGCTCTCGGGGCCCTCGGGGCGTCCCGCCCCCCCCTACGAGCCTACCTCGTTGCTTGCAGTCGATACCTCACCAGCGCAAAACTCTCATCTGATGAGGTTGACACTGCCGTTAGGGACAACTCACGCCGGCAGCCAAAACAGTCCGGACTGCAAGGAACCGCGCAACCGGCACACGCTAGCTCAGCTTAGCGCCCTGCCTGCAACTTCACGAGGTCGATCTTTTTCAACTGCTGTTTGAGAATCTTGCCGGATTTGAATTTCACGACCGCTCTCTGAGGAATAATGACCTCCGCCGCCGGCTTGTTGGGATTGCGACCAATTCGCTGCTTGCGCACCTGCACTTCCAAAACACCAAAATTGCGCAGCTCAACGTTACGCCCGCTCGCAAGCGCCTTCTGCACGATATCGAGCGTCTGCTGCACGGTATCGACGATCTGTTTCTGCGGAAATGCGGACTTCCGATAAATCTGGAGGACAATTTCTCGTTTGGTCAAATTAGACATCGTAGGATTTATTTTACTGAAGCTTAGTTAATTGAACTGCACCAAGACTGTTTACATTGTTGAACTGGGTCAACGATTATGACGACTTTCACACTCATGATTTTCCGGCGTTTCCCCCGAATTCTCTAGCTATGCCCGATCCCGTCGCGGTCAATTCCATGTTCGCGCGCATCGCGACCCGCTACGACGTCGCCAACCGACTCCTGAGTGGCGGACTTGACCTGTGGTGGCGGCGCCAACTCGTCGCCGCGGTCTGCCGTGGGACGCCCAGCGCGGTGCTGGACCTTGCCACCGGGAGTGGTGACGTCGCCTTCGCCCTGTCCCGCCGCCTCCCCCCGCAGACGCCGATCCTCGGCATGGACTTCTGCCAACCCATGCTCGACGCGGCGGAAATCAAGAAAAGAGCCTACGGTGTCGGCACCTACGGCAACGTCTCTTTCCGCCAAGGTGACGGCCTTGCGCTCCCCTTGCCAGACGCGTTCTGCGACGCGGTTACGATTTCGTTTGGCCTCCGGAATCTCGCCGACCGCGATCGCGGCCTGAAGGAAATCCACCGGGTGTTGCGCCCGGGTGGACGACTCTGGGTGTTGGAATTCTCGCAGCCATTGGCGTGGTTTCGTCCGTTTTATTTTTTCTATTTGAGGAAAATCCTCCCGCTGGTTGCCGGCTTCCTTACGGGCGATCGTGCAGCCTATGTTTACCTAAACGAAACCATCGAGCAGTTTCCCAACGCGGCTACGCTCGCCGACGAGATCCGCGCCGCCGGTTTTAAGTCAGTCTCGGCTAAGACAATGACCTTCAGCACGGTCGCGATCCACGAGTGCGCCAAACCATAGTCGCTCACGCGTTCGCATTGACACTACGCCCTCTCCCGTTTCTCCAAGCTCTCAGCTAAACGACTTCCCACAGCCGCAAGTGCTTTGTGCATTGGGATTCTTGATTTCAAACCCCTTGCCATGGAGGCCGTCGTCAAAATCGACCGAAGAACCATCGAGATAGGCCAGACTAGCCGGATCCATCAAAATGGGCACACCCTCGCTTTCCAATTCCGTGTCGGCTTCTTTTTTCTCATCGAACGACATTCCGTATTGGAAGCCCGAGCAACCGCCCGATTCGACAAACACGCGAAGTCGTTTCGTAGGCGCATTGAGTTCGGCGTGCATAGTACGAACTTGGCTCGCGGCCCGTGGAGTAAGGGAGATCACGAGCGCAACGTAAGTTCGCGCCTCATGCTGTCAAATCCGCTCGCAGCAAATTCCGCGCCGAACATAATCTGCGCTCTTGCCAGTGGTCGTCACGCCCCCCTTCCTCCATTTCCGTGGCAGAACTTAAGCACATCTTCAACGAACTCCACTACGAGATGACCCGCAAGGTCGCGGAGGGCGGCATGGGCGTCGTCTACGAGGCCGTGCAGCTTGGAGCCGGCAATTTCCGGAAGGTCGTCGCGATAAAAATTATTCGGCAAGAATATTCGGCAATCGCAGAGTTCCAGAGCAACTTCATCGGTGAGGCACGACTCGTTGCCGACCTGATCCATACCAACATTGTCCAGACTTATCACCTCGGGCAGGTCAGCGGCCAATATTTCATGGTGATGGAATTCGTCAAAGGCGTTAATTTGGAGCAATTTATAGAGCGCCATCGCCAGCTCGGTAAACACATCCCCATCGATCTGGCTGCGTTTATCGTCTCACGGATCGCCCGTGGCCTCACCTACGCGCACACCAAATGCGACCGCGAGGGCCGTCACCTGAACATCGTCCACCGCGACATCGGACCAAAAAATGTTCTTATCGCCCAGGAAGGCGACGTGAAGCTCACGGACTTCGGCATCGCGAAGGCGCTCGACCTGATGTATAACGAAGAAGGCAAAGTTATCGCCGGCAAGGACGAGTATCTTTCCCCCGAGCAGGCCAACTACGCCATCACCGACGCACGTGCCGACCTCTTCCCTCTCGGCATCGTCCTTACGGAGCTCCTCCTCGGTAAGAATATCTTTCGCTCCCGCGACCGCGCGCAGACTCGCCGCAACATTTTGGCAATGCCTATTCCCCAGTTCTCGACCCTGCGCGCCGATATCGACCCCAGACTTGAGGCCATCATTCAGCGGTCCCTAGAACGAGACCGGGGACAACGGTACCAATCGGGCTACGAGATGCTGACGGCCCTCGAACTTTATTTGTATAGCGACGGTTACGGCCCCACTAACGAAAAGCTCAGCGTCTACCTCAAGGAGCTCTTTGGCATCAAAGACCCCGTCATCCCCCCGCTATCACGCCCCGCTAGCTGAGACGAACCCCTCGATTATTCATCCAGGATATGAGCGGGCAAGGATTTAGCCACGAACTGCGCCAGCGTCAGACCCAATCGCTGGTCCTCGCTCCGCAACTTCGGCACTCTCTGAAAATTCTTCAGGTTGCCGCGCTTGATCTGCGTTCGGTCATCCAGGAAGAGTTGCAAAGCAATCCGACCCTCGAAGAACTCCCGATGGAAGGAGTCAGCCTCGACCATCCGGCCCCCGAGGACCACGCCACCGACCGAGATTCTGATTCCGCCGGGAAAATCGGTTCCGACACATCCGACGCCACCGCTCCCTCCGACACGTCGGAGGTAAAGCGTGATGAAATGGACTTCTCCAAGGACAAAGAATTCGAGATCCTTGGGAAGCTCGACGAGGACTGGCGCGACCACATGGCCAGTGCTGGCGGAGCGCAGCCCTACACGTCGGAAGATGCGGAGAAGCGACAACACTTTTTTGACTCCCTCGTTAGCGAAACGTCACTGCAAGAGCATCTCATGCAGCAAGCGGAAATGACGGATCTCTCCCCCTCCGCACTGGAAGCGATGCGACAGCTGGTTGGCGGTCTCGACGACCGCGGTTTCCTGACCCAAACGCCCGCCGACGTCGCACTGCAAACCGGCCTTGGGCTGGACACTGTACAAGAGGCACTGAAGGTCCTCAAAACGTTTGATCCTCCCGGCATCGGGGCCAAAAATCTCGCCGAGTGCCTACTCCTGCAACTCACCGCCAAGGGCCGTCGCGATTCGCTGGCGCTGCGCATGATCCGGGATTACTTCGAGCTGCTCACCCGCCGACGCATTCCGGAACTCGCGCGTAAGCTTTCTGTCGATACCGACGAGGTACAATCCGCGATCGAGGAAATCGGAAAACTCGACCCCGCCCCCGGCCGCCGCTTCGCCGAGGACCACAACCGCGTCGTCATCGCCGATGTGACCGTCGAGCAAGACGGCGACGAATGGAAGATCCACCTCAACAACGACTACATCCCCCGCTTGCGCCTCTCGAGCACCTATCGCGATCTGATCGCCAAGGGCACGCTCTCGAAAGAAGAGCGCGACTATCTGCGAGAGAAAATGCGGTCCGGAAAGTTCCTCATCGATTCAATCGAGCAGCGGCAGCGCACCATCGAACGCATCACGCGCGAAATCATTAAGGCGCAGACTCCATTCTTTGAGATCGGAGTTTCGCACCTCAAGCCACTCACCATGACTCAAATCGCCGATGTCGTCGGCGTCCACGAGACCACGGTCAGCCGCGCCCTCGCGAATAAATATATCAAGACCCCGCACGGGATTTTCGATTTCAAATATTTCTTCACCCCGGGCTACCAAGTCGACAGCGGTGCCTCGGTTTCGAATACCAGCGTGAAGGAAATGATTGCCGATCTCGTCGCCGCTGAAGACAAAGGCACTCCGCTCAGCGACCAAGAACTCGTGGCGAGACTACAGGAAAAAGGCATTAAGATCGCCCGCCGCACGGTAGCCAAATACCGGGAAGAGCTCGGCCTACTCCCGAGCAACTTGCGCCGGGATTACAAGTAGTGCCTTAAGCCAATGCCGCGCTCGGCTCGATACCCAGCGCAAACTTCGAGTGACGATCAGTGCCCGTGGTGTCCGCCCACGCCGCGAACGCGATCATCCCGGCGTTATCTCCGGTGTGCTGCGGTTGCGCCGCTAGGCAGGGAATCGCGACCCGGGCGGCCTCTGACGTCAGCGCCGCTCGGAGTGTGCGGTTGTTGGCGACGCCGCCCGACAATCCGAGGCTCCGAAACTTCCCAGCGTCCAGCCTCAGGGCCGCGCGAGTCTTACGCGCGAGTGCGTCCACGACCGCCTGTTGGTAGCTCGCACACAAGTCGGGCAAACGTTCCTGCACCTCGGCCCGCGGCATTTTCTCGAGCAGATAGCGCAGGCTAGTCTTCAACCCGGAAAAACTAAAATCCAACTCATCGCGCCGCCCGATCCCTCGTGGAAAATCAAACGCGTCAATTACTCCACCTTCGGCGAGTTTTTCAATCAGGGGGCCACCCGGGTAACCAAGTCCCAGCAACTTGGCCCCTTTATCGAGGGCCTCGCCCGCCGCATCGTCCCGCGTGGAGGCAAGAACTTTTAACTCCCGTTTGGCGTTGAGCGTGAAGAGCATCGTGTTGCCACCCGAAACGATGAGTCCGAGATGAGGTAACAATGACTGCAAGCGGGCCTCGAAATCAGCCGGAGCCTCCGCATGCAACCCGATGAAAGGTGACCATACGTGCCCGCGTAGGTGATTCACCCCTACGACCGGAGCACCCCTCGCCAGAGCCAATGACTTGGCCGCCGCGACACCGATCGCCAAACAGGCCGCCAGTCCAGGTCCATTCGTCACCGCGACTAGATCGACGCTGCTAAATCCTACGTCACGTTGTGCGTATTCGAGCAGCGGCCCAAAATGCCGCAGGTGTTCTCGGGTGGCGAGATCGGGCACGACGCCGCCGTATTTCTCGTGCAGTGCAATTTGACTATGTACCCATTCCCCAAGCAAACCGCTGGCCGGATCGAAGATCGCCACGGCGGTTTCGTCACACGAACTTTCCAGCGCGAGAATCACAAGGTGCGCCCCCTTGGCAGGCGGCATTTTTTTTCAGGTAATAATTGAGGCATGGAGAAATCGCCCGGCAGCGCCGCGAGCGTGAGTGTTCACAGTGCGCGGGCCCTCGGCGCACGCAGATCGATCAATCGCACCCCCTTGAGCACATCGAGTGCAGCCTGTAACTGACGGTCTTCGATCCGTTCGAATCCAAAGCGCTCCTTAAATTCCTGCGGGTCGGTAATGTCGGAGCGCGCGCGCTGGCGGTCCAGTTTCCGATCTTCTTCCGGCGTCATCACGACCTCCACGTGCGGGGCAATCCCTTTTTCGTGAATGCTCACACCACCGGGAGTATAGTATCGCGCGGTGGTAAGCCGCAGTCCTTCGCCGTTCTTGAGCTTGAAGACAGACTGCACCGATCCTTTGCCAAACGAACGTTCGCCCACCACCACCGCCCGTCCGGTATCCTTCAGGGCACCCGTCACCACTTCGGCCGCACTGGCGCTCCCGGCGTTGACCAGCAGTGCAAGTGGCACGGACAAGGGGTCGCCTTCCCGCTCCGCCTTGTAGTCCTCTCGGTCGGTCGCCTTTCGCCCCTGAGTCGAGACAATCAACTCTCCTTTCTTGAAAAATGGCTCGGCCACTTCTACCGCGGCGTCCAGCAAGCCGCCGGGGTTGTTGCGCATGTCAATCACCAGACTGGTCGCGCCTGCTCTCAGCAATTGGTCCAGCGCCTTGGCAAACTGCTCGCCGGTGTGCTCGGAAAATTCCGTCAATTGCACGTAGCCCACCCCGTCCCCGATGACGTGCACATCGCGCACGCTCTCGATCTTAATAATCTCACGCACGAGGTTCAGGTCCATCGTCGCCTTCGTGGAGGGACGGAAAACACCGACCAAGACCCGCGTCTGCGGCTTTCCGCGCAGCCGACTCACAATCCCATCCATCGTCGAGTTCACCTCAACCGCCTTTCCATCAATGCTGATAATAACATCGCCACGCTGGATCCCCGCGCGCTCTCCCGGGGTACCCGCGAGCGGAGCAATGACGATGGCTTTACCCTGACGCGTCTCTACCTGAATTCCGATACCACCAAACTCCCCCACCAAGTCCTCCTCGAACGCTTGGTTTTCCTTCACATCAAGAAACTCTGAATGCGGGTCGAGCGACTCGACCATCCCATGCAGGGCCGAGTTCGCGAGTTGGTCGTAGGCCGCCGCCTTCGCATCAACGTACTGTTCACCCACGAGCTGCATCACTTCGCGCACGTAATTCGCCGAGCGACTCAGCTCGCGGTTGGGGAAAAGATTCCACGCGGTCGCGACCCGCGCACCGGCGACGGTGAGCGCGATCCCGAACACCGCGCCAGCGGTCAGCGTGAGAATCCGTTTGAACATCACTCCAAGTGTGTGCATCGGCTTCGGTTTGTAAATGGGTTCGTCAGTCACACCACCATCGTCGTCCGCATCGCCCGAGTTCATCAGCTGCTTTCGCGCCCAAGCAGGGACGACGGGCACGATGAGTTTCGCGCGATTCATGGAGCTCGCGCTCTACCACCCGACGGTCGGCTATTACCGCCGAGACCAAGCGCGGGTCGGCTACGCGGCCGGCACAGATTTTTTTACCGCGAGCACGAGCGGCAAGATTTTCGGTGAACTTGTCGCCGCAGCGTGCGTGCACCTGCTCGACCGTCGCGACCCGCGCGCCCACACCTTCGTCGAAATCGGGGCGGAGCCAAATCACTGTATTCTGTCGGGCGTAGCCCATCCCTTTGCAGCAGTGCGCACGCTCCGGGTCGGCGAACCGCTCATCCTGACCGGACAGTGCATCGTGTTTTCCAATGAACTCTTCGACGCTCAGCCCTGCACGCGGAGCATCTTTCACCATGGCGCGTGGCGGGAAATCGGGGTCGCCCTCGAAGGAGACCACTTCATCGAAGTTGAGCTGCCGCCCCCGCACGGAGTTACTGCCAACGCTGCCGCAGCTGGCACCGAGCACTACCGATTCGACCAACCCCATGGCGCGACAGCACTCGCCGAGAAAATTGCCCAGCAGCCCTGGACCGGGCTCTTCGTAGCGTTCGACTACGGCAAGAGTTTGCTCGATCTATTGGAGAATTTCCCGGCTGGGACGCTGCGGGCCTACTACCGTCACGCTCAGTCAAACGACCTCCTGGGCCGCCCCGGCGAACAAGATCTCACCTGCCACATTTGCTGGGACTGGCTAACGGCGGCGCTGGAGGCTAACGGCTTCCCCGTGACCACTCTGGACTCTCAGGAGACGTTTCTCGTCCGCCATGCCGCCGACTTTATCGCCGCCACGACGACAGCCGAGGCCGCACGGCTCAGTCAGCGCAAGCTCGCCTTGCTGCAACTGCTGCATCCGGCACACCTTGGCCACAAATTCCAAGTCCTCCATGCGCTACGATAACCCAAAATTCCCCTTGCTTCGCCTACTGCGCGACTTTTATCTCTGAACCTTTAACCAACTAGAAACCATCATGGCCAGAATCTGTGCAATCACCGGTCGCCGTCCCGTCAAGGGCTCGATCATCAACCGCAAGGGTCAGTCTAAAAAGAGCGGCGGCATCGGCACGCACGTGACGAGCATCACGAAGCGCAAGTTCCGCCCCAACCTTCAGCGCATTCGCATTAAGACGGCCAACGGAGGCACCAAGCGCGTTTGGGTCTCCGTTAAGGCCATTAAGGCGGGCCTCGTCGAAAAAGCCTAGCCCGAGAAGGCATCCCTCTATAGCCCGCGATCATCTGATCGCGGGCTTTTTTTGTGCACTTGGACCGAGCTTCAACGGCTCTTGCTAGCCCAACCCGAGCGCTCGGAATACCACCGAGGCATTTTGCCCGCCGAAGCCGAGATTATTGCTCAACACCGTTTGCACTCTAGCGGCGCGGGCGACATTCGGCACGTAGTCGAGATCGCAGTCAGGATCGGGGTTCTCGAGATTGATCGTCGGAGCGATGAGTTGCGACTGAATCGTTTTTACGCAAATGACCGACTCGATTCCACCCGCGGCACCTAGGAGGTGCCCCGTCATCGACTTGGTCGAGCTGATGGGAACCTTGGACGCATGGTCGCCAAATACTTTCTTAATGGCGAGCGTCTCAAATTTATCGTTGTAGGGCGTGCTCGTCCCATGGGCGTTGATGTAATCGATCTGGTCAGGCCTGACCGCAGCGCTGGCGAGCGCTCGCTTCATCGCCATCGACAGTCCCTTGCCCTCTGGATCGGGCTGGGTGATATGGAAAGCGTCACAGGTCGCGGCGTAGCCCGCGAGTTCACAGTAGATCCGCGCCCCGCGAGCTTGCGCGTGCTCCAGCGATTCGAGCACCAACACGCCGGCGCCCTCGCCCATGATGAAACCATCGCGCCCGCGGTCAAACGGGCGGCAAGCCGTCTCCGGGGTGTCGTTGCGCGTGCTCATCGCCTTCATCGAGCAAAAACTCGCATAAGCAAACGGCGTGATGGCTGCTTCGCTCCCCCCAGCGATCATCACATCAGCATCTCCGCGCCGAATCGTGTGAGCCGCCTCTCCCAGCGCGTGGGTCCCGGTCGCACACGCAGAGACAACGCCGAAATTCGGGCCGCGCGCACCATACTCGATGGCGACCAACCCCGAGCACATGTTACCAATGAGCGAGGGTATCGTGAACGGTGATACTTTACGGGGACCACGTTCAGCGAGCACTTTGAGCTGCGACTCGTACGTATACATGCCGCCAATACCAGACCCGACAATCACGCCTACTCGGTCACCGTCTTCTTTCGTCATGTCGAGACCGGAGTCGGTCACAGCCTGTTTTGCGGCGACGAAGCCGAAGTGGGTGTAACGGTCATTGCGCCGCGCCTCCTTCGCATCCATGTGGTCGGCTGGATCCCAATCGCGCACTTCCGCCCCGATCTGACTAGCGAAGTCCTTTGGATCAAACAGCGTTATCCGATGAATACCCCCTCGGCCTGCCACCAAGCTTTCCCAAAAAGCCTCCACGGTGTGACCAATGGAGGCAACTACCCCGAGCCCCGTGACAACGACGCGGCGTGAAGACGAAGGCATTTCCATACTCAGCGAGGAAAATTCGGTTGTTCAAAAAACAAAAAGGCGTCCTGCCAGATATTTCCAGATCGGAAATGGGCAGAACGCCAAAGATAATGAAAACGCTAACGATTAGGCAGCTCCAGCTTTGGCTTTGATGTAATCGATGACTTGTCCGACATTCTGCAGTTTCTCGGCATCGGCCTCGGGGATTTCTCCCTTAATTTCATCCTTAAACTCTTCTTCAAAGGCCATAATCAACTCGACGGTGTCGAGTGAGTCAGCGCCGAGGTCGTCGAGGAAAGATGCGGTCGGAGTGATCTGCTCTTCGTTAACGTTGAGCTGGTTAACAATGATCTCTTTGACGCGTTGTTCGATGGTTTTTTGGTCAGCCATTTTCGGAAATTTTAGAGGGAAAAGCGAATAGCCGGAGGGTTCACATCGCCATGCCGCCGTCAACGGAAAAAACCTGACCGGTAATGTAGCCGGCTTCCTCGGAGCAAAGATAGGCCGTGATATTCGCGACGTCCGCCGCTTCGCCGAAGCGTTTGAGCGGCACGGCTTCGAGGATTTTCGCCGACACTTCAGGGTTGTTCACAAACTCCGTGGTCATGTCCGTCTTGATGAATCCGGGAGCGACTGCATTGACCGTCACACTGCGGCCAGCGAATTCGCGAGCGAGGGTCTTGGTCAACCCGATCATCCCGGCTTTGGCGGCCGAATAGTTGGCTTGGCCGGCGTTGCCCATAATACCGCTGACGGACGCGATATTGACGATCCGCCCCCAGCGGGCCCGCGTCATCGGGCGACCGATCAATTTCGTCCAATGGAAACAGCTCGTGAGATTCGTCCCAATGACATCACTCCAATCGGACTCACTCATCCGAAACAACAAGCCATCACGCGTGATGCCGGCGTTGTTCACGAGAATGTCGATGGTGGGAAACTCTTTCAGCAACTCCTCCGACGCCTTAGCGATGGCTGCGCCATCGGCCACATCGACGGCCAGAGCCTTCGCCTTACCACCCGCGGCAATGATCGCGGCGGCGGTCGCACCGCAGGATTCGGCTGACTTCGAGACGCAGATAACGGTCACGCCTTGCTTGGCGAGCGTTTCAGCGATGGCTTTGCCGATGCCTCGGCCGGCGCCCGTAATCAGGGCAGTTCGGTTGGTAAACGTGAGCATATTTTTTCTAATTCGCGCACAGTGTGAACGGAGGAAAATCCAATCGGCAACCGCCAATCGTCAACTTCGTTCAATACACGTCCCGCTGATAGCGCTTCTCCTTTTTCAACTGCTTAACGTAGTCCGCCGCGAGCGCCGGCGTCATGCGTCCTTGCTCCGCGATCGTATCGAGTAAGGCAGCGTCGACATCCTTCGCCATGCGCTTCGCATCACCGCAAACGTAGAAATGTGCGCCACCCTGGATCCACGTCCACAGCTCGGCCGCGTTGGCCCGGATCTTATCCTGCACATAGACTTTCTGCAGTTGGTCGCGCGACCAAGCCAGATCGAGACGCGCCACGTGCCCTTGGGCGACATAGGCGTCCCATTCCTCTCCGTAAAGGTAGTCGGTCGCACTCTTTTGGTCGCCGAAGAAGACCCAGTTGCGCCCGGTCGCACCACTCGCCACGCGGTCCTGCACAAACGCCCGAAACGGTGCGATTCCGGTGCCCGGTCCGACCATAATGCAATCCCTCGCGCCATCCTCTGGCGGCGAAAAATGAGAATGCGACACAAACACCGGCGTGGGGGTTGTCCCTAGTTGCACCCGGTCTGCCAAGAATGTCGAACACACGCCCACCCGCTCACGATGGTTCGTTTCGTAGCGGACCACGGCGACCGTGAGGTGGACATCCGCTGGATGAACTCTCGGAGATGAGGCGATTGAATAGAGCCTCGGCATCAACTTCCGCAAATGGTCCACAAACTCCTGCGGGGTGAGCTGGGCACTCGGAAACTCCGCCAACAAGTCGACGTATTCACGGCCATCAAGGAACGAAGCCAGCACCTCCTTCGACTCGGGCGCGAGCAGACCCGCGAGCGCGGCGCGCTCACCTGCGTCGGTCGCCTTCGTCGCCAAGGTGCCAATGATCCGGGGAGATAAATTACCCAAGGCCAAGCGAGACGACAGCGCCTCGCGCAATGAAATGGGCGCCGGGAGTTTGAGCATCGCGGGCGAGACGAGTTCCTCGCCGGTCGCACCGAGGCGTTGCAAGATCTCCGTCACCTCGCTGTGCCGGTTGGTCGGGAAGACGCCGAGCGAGTCGCCTGCTGTGTAGTGCAGGCCGCTCCCCGTCAGACTCACAACAAAATGTCGTGTTTCCTTGGCGGAGCCGGGCTTATTGAGCAGCCGGTTCTCGGTGATTTTCGCCGAGAACGGTTGATCCTTGGAATAAGTCGGTGCGGCGGCAGGAGCGGACATAAAGGAAACGCGAATGAAGCTCCGCGATGATCCGGCACGCAAGCCACTTTCGATCGGTGCGCAGGCTTGCAGACGTAACTAATTTCCCGCCCACTGCGTTTTGTCCATGTCATCCACCGA
>CAMCHO010000143.1 GCA_945874455.1 Opitutus sp. GAS368
CTCCCCGCCGCCCTCCAGGGCCTCGATATCCAAGCGCTGCTCGACGGTGCCGCTGCCATGGACGCCGTGACGCGCCGCCCGACCACCGCTGAGAATCCCGCCGCCCTCCTCGCCCTCATGTGGCACTTCGCCACCGACGGACGCGGCACCAAGGACATGGTCGTTCTCCCCTACAAAGACCGCCTCCTCCTTTTCTCACGTTACCTCCAGCAGCTCGTAATGGAATCGCTCGGCAAAGAGCACGACATGAAAGGCAACGTCGTCAACCAAGGCATCGCCGTTTACGGCAACAAGGGTTCCACCGACCAGCACGCCTACGTGCAACAGCTCCGCGACGGCGTAAACAACTTCTTCGTCACCTTCATTGAGGTCCTCAAGGACCGCGACGCGAAGACCTCCCTCGAAGTCGAGCCGGGCGTCACCGCCGGCGATTTCCTCCAAGGCTTCTACCTCGGCACCCGCGCCGCCCTCAGCGAGAAAGACCGCCACTCCGTCACGATCACGCTCCCCGACGTCTCTCCGCGCACCCTCGGCATGGTGATCGCCCTCTACGAACGCGTCGTCGGTCTCTACGCCTCGCTCATCGGCATCAATGCCTACCACCAACCCGGCGTCGAAGCCGGCAAGAAAGCCGCCGGCGCCGTCATTGCCCTTAAACTGAAACTCGCCGCCACCCTCGCCGCCACTCCGGGCCAAGCCTTCACGGCCGAGGCCCTCGCCACCGCTGCGGGCTCACCCGACCAAGCCGAGCTCGCCTTCAAAATCCTCGCGCACCTCGCCGCCAACAAATCCAGCGGCGTGAAAAAACGCGCCAAGACCCCGTGGTATCTCTCCACGTATCGCACCTAAAGCAGGGCGGACTTTAGTCCGCCTTCGCTCACTGCACCTGCGCTCACTGCACGCTCCCAGGCGGACTGCAGTCCGCCTTACTCTTACACCACTCGTGCGCCATACCCCGCTCATCGTCCTCTGCGCGTTTGCCCTCCTAGGCGCGGGGTTCTCCGGCGCGCTCTACCTCAAAATCGGTAACTCCAAACAGATCCTCGCCGCCGAATTATTTTCGTCGCAAGACCGCGCCGCCCGCCTCCAAGCCGACCTCGCCCTCGCCCACGAGCAAACCGGCTCCCTCAAAGCCAAGGTCGCCTCGCTCGACGCGAGCCTCGCCACCCTTCGCACCAGCCTCGCCGCGACCGACGAAAAACTTTCCGCCGCCGAACTTCGCGCGGTCGTCCTCGATCACGATCTTTCCTCCGCGAAAAAGCTTCTCACGTTTCACGAACAAAACGCGAAGGCCCTTGCCGACGAGGTCGCCGCCCTCCGCGCCGACCTAGATGATTCCCGCACGTCCAACGCCTCGCCCGAAGCCGTCGCCGCTTATCGGAACACTATCGCCGAACTGGAAAAACAACTCGCCAGCGCCCGCCAAGGCGCCACCGCCGGCGTCGGCTACGGTACCGCGACCGCCACGTTTACTAATCGCTCCGGCCGCGCGACCGTCCTCAACGTCGGTCCCTCCAACGCGTTCGTCGTCCTCAACTACGGCTCCGCTCGCGGCGCCCAACTCGGCCAGCGCCTCAACGTCAGCCAGGGAACCGAAGTTGTCGCCACCGTTCACATCAGCGACGTCCGCACTCAATTTTCCATCGCGCAGGTTCAGCCCGATACCTTGCGCGGAGTCTTGCAGAAGGGCGATTCAGCCGTATTGATCCGTTCACCATGATCTCGCTCAAGAAATCCATTTTCGCCCTTCTGCTCCTCGCCTTTGGCGCCATCTTCAGTGGCTGTTCGACCCGCACGCAGAAGGAATCGTCCATTCCTTGGAGCCGTCCCGCCGGTTGGGAAGGGCAGATCCCCGGGATGGGCCAGCCTTCCGGCCGCTGAGCGATTGGTCAGCGCACGTCCGTCCGCCTTGGGAACGGCGATCCCACTCTCGTCCACTTTTCCCTCTCGCAAAATCCGGCTTCGCGCCGGATTTTTTTGTGCCCGCACTATGCCCGACGTCCCCGCCGCCAACGCCTCGCTGACCCCGCAACCCGGCACACTCTACGTGGTCGCCACGCCCATCGGTAATCTCGCCGACTTCACCGACCGCGCTCGCGCGATCCTCGGCGCCGTCGACCTCGTCGCCTGTGAGGACACCCGCACCACCGGCGGGCTGCTCACGCGGATGGGCCTCCGCCGCGAGCTCATCTCCTACCACGATCACAACGAGACCGCCGCCGCCGACCACATAGCCGCGCAAATCGCGGCCGGAAAATCCGTCGCCCTCGTCAGCGACGCCGGCACCCCCGCGATCAGCGACCCCGGCTTCCGCCTCGTGCGCGCCTGCCGCCGGCAGGGACTGCCCGTCATTCCCGTGCCCGGTGCCTGTGCCCTCGCCGCCGTGCTCAGCGCGAGCGGCCTACCCACCAACGGTGTTCTCTTCGCCGGTTTTCTAATCGCGAAAACGTCCGCACGCACCGCCTTCCTCCAAAAATACCGGGACTTCGAATACACGCTCGCGCTCTACGAAAGCTGTCACCGGATCGATAAATTTGCCGAAGAAATTGTCGCCACCCTCGGTCCCGACCGCGTGATCTGCATCGCCCGCGAGGTCACCAAACTTCACGAGACTTGGCTCGTCGGTCGCGCCGCCGACGTCCGCGACCGTCTGCTCAAAGGCAGCCTCAAGGGCGAATTCGTCGTGCTCATCGCCCCTCCCGATTTTGTTTTATGAAACGGCCCCTTCCGCTCTGCGAATGCCGTCGTCCCCTCCGCCGCAATCCGTGTTCAGCCGCGTCCTTCCGTGGTTAAAATTTCTTCAGTCGCCATCATCGATATCGGGTCCAACTCGATCAAACTCCTCGTCGCCACGCGCTCGGCCGACGGCCACGTTACCGCCTTGGCGCACCGCACAATCGACGCGCGTATCAGCGCGGGCATTTCGCGCGCTGCGCCGCGGCTGAGCGAAGATGGCATGAGGCGCGGAGCCGAGGCCATCCACGCCCTGCTCGCCGATGCCGCTCCCTTTGCTCCGGCCCACTGCGTGCTCGTCGCAACCAGTGCCGTCCGCGATGCCCACAACGGCGCTGACTTTATCGCGCGCATCCACGCCTCGACCGGCCACACGCTCCGCATTTTAACCGGCAACGAAGAGGCCAATCTTATTGGCCGCGGTCTCACGTGCGATCCTGCACTGGCCACGCTCCGCGATTTCTACGTCTTCGATCTCGGCGGTGGCAGCCTCGAATGCCTCGCGTTTCGCGATCGCCACATTGCCCAAGCCGTCAGCCTTCAACTCGGCTGCGTCCGCCTCACGGAAAAATTCGTCGCGGACCCGGCCGCCCCTTTCGCCGAGCCCGCTGCCTCCGACATTCCACGCCACACCCGTGCGAGCGTCGCCGCATCCGGTTTCACTTTTTCGCTCCCCACCCCCGCCTTCGCCGTGGGCACGGGTGGCACCGTCACGAGCGTGCGTGCGATTTTGGCCGCCCGCGCTGGTACGAAGCTCGAACTCACCGCCACCGTCGTCACCCTGGAGCAGCTCCGCAATTTACTGGCGGAACTCGGTTCTCTTTCACTCGCTGACCGGCAACAAATCCCCGGCCTGCCGCCCACCCGCGCCGACGTGTTTCCGGCAGCGCTTGCAACCGTGATCACCGTGGCCGAACTCGGCGGTTTCTCCGCCTACCACCACTCCCTCTTCAATCTCCGCTATGGTCTCGCAGCGGAAACGCTCGCCCGGTGATCTCGCGAGGCCGCCTTGTTCTCGCCTGCGCCGTACTCGTGCCGGCTCTAGCCACCACCTCGGCCCAGCCAAACGCGACGCTCATTCCGTTGCCTGCCGGTTGGCGTCTCGCGAGCGAGTTGATGACCGGCTTTCCCGCGGACGGCCTGCAACTCTACGTGCTCGAAATCACCGCGCCGGCCACTCCCGCCAAGGTGTATTGCGTCGCGTGGGACACCACGGCGCCGAGCGTTGCGTTCAAACCCGTACTCGCTGCCACGCCGCGGACGCCCACCCAGATTGCCGCTGCGGAGACGGGTACCGTTTACGCCGCGATGAACGCCGGCTACTTCGGCGGCAACCAATCGTTCTCCTTGGTCCAACACGCCGGCTCGGTTCTCTCCGCCAACGTGAAATCGCTTTCGCGTACCTTTCAGGGTGCCGCCACCACCTATTTTCCCACCCGCGCCGCCTTCGGCATCACCGCCGGCGGTCGCCTCACCACCGATTGGATCTACAGTATCAGCTCTGGCCCTACACCGATCATCGCGTATCCATCCCCGAGTCCCAACCGCCTCAACGTCGCCCCGCTACCCCTGCCCACGGCCGCATTTCCCTCCGGTGGCGTCCCTTGGCTGATGGACCACGCCGTCGGTGGCTCGCCCATGCTCGTTAAAGACGGCGAGGTCCGCGTGACCGATCAGGAAGAGCTCATCGAGATCAACAACACGACCCCGCGCGCCCGCTCGGCCATCGGCCACACCGCCGCCGGCATCGTCCTCCTCGTCGCCGCCGAGGGTGACAATTCCCCTGGCCCCGCCGGCTTCAACCTCGTGCAGTTTGCGCAGCTCCTGCGCACACTCGGCTGTGTCGGCGCTATCAACCTCGACGGTGGTGGCTCCACATCGCTCGTAGTCGGCGGACGTCGCACCGTGCGCCCGAGCGATGGCAACGAGCGTCCCGTTATCTCCGCGCTACTCTTGATCGATCCGCAGACGCAGACCCCGGTCTCCAGCGTTCCCTCGATCACCCACCAGCCGTGGGACCTCGCCGTTTCCACCGGCACCTCCGCCATTTTTCAGGTCGCTGCCGCGGGTGGCGGACTCGCCTATCAATGGTCCTCACCGAGCGGCTCAATCCCCGGTGCGACTCAAGCCAGCTACACATTGCCCGCTGCGTCACCCGCCCTAGCCGGCACCTACACCGTTACAATTTCCAATGCGCGCGGCACCGTCACGAGTCGCGCTGCCACCCTCGCTGTCGTCACTGCTCTGCCCGCCGAACTCGCTAATCTCTCCACCCGCGCCGACTCCGGCCTCGGAGCCGACGTGCTCATCGGCGGTTTCGTCGTCCGCACCGGTCCCTCACGCATCCTCGCCCGCAGCGTCGGCCCCGGCCTTGCGCCGCTGGGGGTCACCGGGTTTCTCAGCGATCCGCACATTGAGTTACTCACCGGCAGCGGCACAACGCTCGCCACGAATGACAACTGGGATGCGCCCTCCATTGCACCCGTGGCGTCGTCCGTCGGGGCTTTTGGACTCAGTCCCGGCAGTCGCGATGCCGCTCTCATCAACACCGTTCAACCTGGTCCGCACGTCGTCGTCGCCTCGGCCGCAGACCGCTCGTCAACCGGGAACACGCTCATCGAAATCTACGACACCCGCACGAGTGCTGGAGTCCTCACCAATCTGTCCGCCCGGGCGCGGGTGCCCGCCGGCGACGGCACGTTGATCGCTGGTTTTGTCGTGCGCGGCGACGCGGCGATGACAGTCCTCATCCGTGCCATCGGCCCCGCTCTCACGAGCCTCGGTGTCCCCGCCGCCCTCCCGAGCACGCGGCTCTCGCTCGTGCACAACGGTGAAACTCTTTTTATTAACAGTCGTTGGGCCCTTGCCGGTAATGCGCTCGCGATTCGCGAGGCCGCGCGCCAGACCGGCGCGTTTGCTCTCGTGCCGGGCAGCGCCGATTCCGCCTTGCTCGTCAGCCTGCCACCCGGCGCCTATACCGCCGTGCTCGATTCTCCGACCGGTGCCGGCGGCGTCGCGCTCGTCGAAGTTTACGAGGTGCGCTGAGGCCGCACTACGCGCGCGATTCGTGCACGTGGGCCGGCGGTGGCCCTGCTTTTTTCCGCGGCTTCACCGGCGTGACGATCAGCGCCTTCGCCTTCGCCGCCGCCTTCGACAACTTCCTTAACTGCGCGAGTTGTCTCTCAAAATCGTCCGGTAACGGCGCGCGCAAATCGAGCACCTTTCCGGTGATCGGATGCTTCACCACGAGATGTTCGGCGTGCAACATCACGCGCTCCGGCTGCTTCTTCAATCGTACATCGGGCTTCCACCCGTAGATCTCATCGCCGAGCACGACGTGGCCGAGCGACTTCATGTGCACACGGATTTGGTGGGTGCGCCCCGTGTGGATCACGCAGCGCATGAGGGCCGCGAGGTCGCCAAACGACTCGACCACCTCCCAGTCCGTGTGCGCGTCTTTGCCCTGCAGCTCGTGGTCGTCCTGCCGCTCCTTGTCGATCACGGCCATCTTGTGGCGGTGCTGTTTATTCCGACCAATGGCTTTGCGGATACTGCCGCTCAATAACGAGGGCGTCCCAGCCACCAGCGCGAGATATTCTTTGTGCAACGACCGGTCGGCGAACTGCGCCGCGAGCCCTCGGTGCGCCTTGTCGTTCTTCGCCACGACAATGATCCCCGTCGTCTCGCGGTCGAGGCGGTGCACGATGCCGGGTCGCTCCACGCCACCGATGCCGCTGAGACTTCCCGCACAGTGCGACAGCAAGGCGTGCACCAGCGTATCCTCTCCCGTGGCTGCACCCGGATGCACCACCATCCCCGCAGCTTTGTTGACCGCGAGCATGTGTTTGTCTTCGAAAATCACCTCGAGCGGGATGTCCACGGCGCGCAACTCCGCCGCTTTGAGGTCGGGCATCGCGAACTCCAACGTGTCCAACGCCGTCACACTCTGGTCCCGCTTAATCGCTGCGCCGCGCAGCGTCACGAGCCCCGAATCAAAGGCCCGTTGCAGTGCCGTGCGACTGTGGTCTGGAAAAGCGAGGGCCAGTGCCTTGTCGGCGCGCAAATAGCGGATTCCTTCAGGGACGGTGTAGGTATAATTCATGGACTGAGGTCACCACAGCAGAGCCGCTCGATCTCGGCGAGCGCCGCTTTGCGGGTGGCCTCCGAAACGTCTGCGACGGCCCAACCGTTACGCGCTACCTGCGCCAATTCCGCACGCGTAAAATTCAACTCCAGCGCTAGCGCGGTGTATTCCTCAATCAGCGAATTACCGAAACTCAACGGATCGTCCGTACTCACGGTGCACCGCACGCCCGCCTCCATGAGGCGTCGAATCGGATGGTCCCGCATCGCGGGTACGACCCGCAGACCGACATTGCTCAGCGGACACACATCAAACGTCACGTCGCGCTCAACGGCGAGTTTCACGATCGCCGGATCCTCGATCGCCCGCACGCCGTGTTGCACGCGCTTCACGCCCAGAAACTCGATCGCCTCCCGCACCCGCGCCGCCCCGTCGAACTCACCCGCGTGGCACTTCGTGATCTTCCCCGCTGCCCGCACCTTCGCCCACACTGCCGCTGTCTCGGGAGCCGTCACCATCGATTCGTGGCCGTGGAGATCGATCCCCGCGAGCTCCTCCCAATTGTGGAGTTCATTGATCGTCGGCCGCAGTTCGCCAGTGATGTCACTGCGCAGCATGCCGGCAAACACCCGCACCTCGAGTCCCGGCGGCGCCGCCGCGCGGATCGCCGCAATGATTTCCGGACCCGGCACGTTGATGAATGTTGTGACCGGCAGGTGAAAACTCGTCTCCACGTAACGCACATTCTGCGCGACGTGTTTCGCGAACATCACCTGCGCCGCTTCGTAATACTTCTCGGCCGAGGTAAACCACGGCAGCGCGTGATCGAGGAGGATTTTCTCGAAATCCGGAAACGTCGCGTAGCGATAACTCCGCGCACGGAACGCCGGCTTTTCCGGCCACCGCGCGGGCTGCCAGGCCGTCAACAGCTCATACGGCAATGCCCCCTCGACGTGGAGATGCGTCTCCGTTTTCGGCAGCGCCTGAATGAAATCGTGCATACTAGCTTGAGAGGTAGGAGCCCGCTTGCGGGCGATCGTGCATCCTCGGCGTTGGCCAATCGCTCCTACCCTTTTCCGAGCAGATATTCCGGATTCAATTTGTGCAGCGACTTCGGCACGAAGAGTCCGTCCTTGCGCACAAGTTTTCCGTCGAACCACACCTCGCCGCCACCGTATTCCGGCCGCTGGATACACACCATGTCCCAGTGAACCTGCGACTTGTTGCCGTTGCCCACGCCCTCGTAGGCTTGCCCTGGCGTAAAGTGAAACGAGCCCGCGATCTTCTCATCGAAGAGAATATCCCGCATCGGCTCAAGGATGTGCGGGTTGAAGCCCAGCGCGAATTCCCCGATGTACCTCGCCCCGGCGTCGCTATCGAGAATCTCGTTCAGCCGCTTGGTATTGCTCGATGTCGCCTCGATGATTTTACCCTGCTTAAATACCAGCCGAATATTGTCGAACGAAGCCCCGAGATAGACCGTCGGCGCATTATACTGGATGACGCCCTCGACGCTGTCCTTCACTGGGCAGGAGAATACCTCGCCGTCCGGAATATTCCTCAGCCCGCCACACGGCTGGGCCCCGATGCCTTTGATGGAAAAATGCAAATCCGTGCCGGGCCCTTTGAGGTGCACCCGGTCGGTCTTCTTCATGAGCGCAGCGAGCGCGTCCATCCCCGGGATCATCCGTCCGTAATCGAGCGTGCAGACCGTGAAATAGAAGTCCTCAAACGCCTCCGTGCTCATCGCCGCCTGTTGCGCCATTGCCGCACTCGGCCAACGCAACACGACCCACTTCGTCTTGCCGACGCGATGATCCAGCACCGGCTTCATCAGTTTTGAAACCAACTGCACTTTCGCGGAAGGCACGTCGGACGCCTCGAAAATATTGTCGGATCCACGGAGCGCGATGTAGGCGTCCATCTTTTCCATGCGCGCGAGTTCGATCTTGGCGTGCGGCGCGTATTGGCCCTCCTCTGCTCCGAGCGCCAGCTCGCGGGTCACGCGCGCCCGGTGCAATTGTACATAAGGAAACGCTCCGCGCGCACGCGTCGCGCGCACGAGCGCGATCACCATCGCGTCCGGCACATCAAACGCATCGATCAACACCCGTTCGCCCGGCTTGAGTTCCGTGGAAAACCCCGTGAGGCCGGCCGCCAATTGGTGGAATCGTGGATCGATAATCATAAGATCGCGAGTCAACGCGCCCACCGGCCCACCCTGCAAGCGAAAGCTCTCGCTCCCTCGGCGCCTTAGTCGTCACCACTTAAATAATTGGGAGTGCCCGCGCTTGCCCACGTGCCGATTCGCCAGGGAACGCTCCAGCTTGGCGATAAGCACCCGACCCGCGGCCGCGTGGTTGGCCAGGCGCAACGCGCCATTCGAGGCACGGTCCGCAGGGCGACGACCCTGTGCTTCCGGCCCTTCATCACCGGCCGGATCATCACCGAGACCGGCGGCCGCCACAACCTGCGCCTGGGTGTGCGACCGCCGAACCCGGCTAGTGGCGGGCGGTGTTCGAACAAATCCTGAATGTGTATCCAAACTCCAATGCAGCGCACCCCCCGCCCTCCCCGACAAGAGGGGAAAAATGCCGGCGACTCCACCGCTCGCCCTGCCCACGCCGCCTGCTCTGACCCGCTGAAGCCCACCGTCGGCGCCTGCGCCGTCGCCCGGCGCGAAAATCCCCGAATCGTTCCGTTCGGAGTCGAGCCGCGCTCTGGCCGAAAACCACCAAAAATCACATCGGCACTGAATCGTCACAAATAAATTAGGATCCCTTCAGTGTTACATTAGAAAATCTGTCTTCCTCCCGAGGGCACAGTAGCCACTCGCAAAAAAAAATCGCGCCGTTGAGGTCAGAAAACCTATCCAAATTCGTTATCACTTTATATCCGGGCTGCCTCGCAGCGGCTCCACCTTGCTCGCCGCTATTCTGCGCCAAAATCCCCGCATCCATGCGGCGATGACGAGTCCCGTCGGCTCGTTGTTTTCGGCGCTGCACAATGCGATGGGGCAAACCAACGAGTACTCCGATTTCATCGACGAGAAACA
Organism: Opitutus sp. GAS368; assembly: GCA_945874455.1. Lineage (GTDB taxonomy): Bacteria > Verrucomicrobiota > Verrucomicrobiia > Opitutales > Opitutaceae > GAS368. The sequence continues at coordinate 9,873 of CAMCHO010000143.1, forward strand.
ACGCGCCCGGATGCTCCGGGGTTTGTTTGAGCTGTATTACAAAGATCACACCCAAGACATCATCATCGACACCAACCGACTGTGGTGCGCGCGGTTGCCGTTGCTGTTTCAGTTGTTCCCCGACTCCAAAGTCATCTGCACGGTCCGCAACGTCGCGTGGATCATGGACAGCGTGGAGCGCCTCGTCCGCAAAAATTCCCTCAACCCCTCCCGCCTCTTCAACAATGCGGCCGAGAGCGACACCGTCTATCACCGGGTCGAGACGCTCGCCGGCCGGGACCGTTTTGTGGGTTTTCCCTACTACGCTCTGAAGGAGGCGTTTTACAGCCCCGAGGCGCGCAACATCCTCGTCGTCGATTACGATTTACTCGCGCAAGCGCCGGCCAAGGTCCTTCCGCTGATTTACAAATTTCTCGGCGAGCCGGAGTTCGCGCACGATTACGAAAATCTGGACTACCAAGAGCCGGAATTCGACGCGCGCATCGGCGTCCAAGGCCTCCACGAGGTGAAGCGCAAAGTCGCCCTCCGGCCCCGCCAAACCGTGCTGCCGCCCGATCTGTTTAAGCAATATAGCCAACTCGATTTCTGGAAAAATAATGAGGGTAGTCTCGCCCACGTCATCAACGCCACGCCCGCTGCGTCGCCCTCCGCATGAATCCGACGCTGCCCTCCGATTTACTCCAGTACCTGAAGACGCGTGCGCTGCCCAAACGCCTGCTGAGGGTGGGCTTGGCGTTGACCTCGACGTTCTACAGCCTGCGGCCGGATTCCTTGCTGGCAAAATCCGCGGCCCGCGCGGACACGCCCGCACGCGATTGGCCCCTCGAAGGCGGCCTGACGCCGCTCACCGTGCCCGAGCGACCGACGCCCTCTCGCGGCGAATTGTTTTTCATCGACGCGGGCGTGGCCGATCCCGGTGCGTTTTGGCTCGCGGCGCCCAAGGGCGGCACGGTCGTATGCATTCCGGCGGGCGTGGATTCCTGGCGCTTCATGGCGCAGGAAGCGGCCCGCTTTCAAGGCCTGAGCGCGATCCATATTGTCTCTCACGGACAACCGGGTGCGGTCGTCCTCAACGGCCAGCACTACGCCGCCGCCGATCTTGATACGCTCACGGTCCCGCTCCAACAGCTCGGCCGCGCGCTGACCAAAAACGGCGATATTTTCCTCTACGGGTGCGAGGTCGGCGCCGGCGTGGCCGGGCAAACCCTGCTTAACACCCTAGCCGCCGTCACGGGCGCGGACATCGCCGCTTCCAACGACAAGACCGGCAACGCGCCCCACGGCGCCAACTGGGACCTTGAGATCACCACCGGCCAGATCGACCCGTCGCTCGCCCTCAACGCGACCTCCATGGCCGGCTACGACGCCGTGCTTGCTCAAATTACGGTTACGACCACTGCCGATGCCGGGGCGGGTTCGCTAAGGCAGGCGATTACCGATGCCAACCTGACCAGTGCCAACGATGAGATTGTTTTCGCTTCCTCGCTGTTTACCAATGGCGTTAGCACGATTACTCTAGGGTCCGCTGCACTGCCAACGATCGCAGCCACCAGTGGCGCAGGATCGCTAGTCATCACGGGGCCAGGGGCTTCGTCGCTGATCATTAGTGGCAATAACGGCAACACCTCCCGCAATTTTAGTATATTTAATATCGCCTCGGGTGGTAATCTTTCGATCTCGGGCGTCACTGTTTCTGGTGCGAAAACCACTGGCGATGGCGCTGGCTTTAGTAATCTTGGCACCCTTGCCGTTACCAATTCTTTAATCTCGGGTAACTCAGGCGGGAACCTGGGGGGTGGCATTTTCAGCGGCGGTACCCTTAGTGTTTCTGGATCAACGTTCACGGGTAATTCCGCAGGTTACGGTGGCGGTCTTTATGTGAGTCGGAACGCCAGTACTGGAACGGTTTCCAATTCCACTCTCTCGGGGAATACCGCATTCCGACAAGGTGGCGGCCTTTTTAATAACGGCACTCTCACCATCAGGAACACCACCGTCTCGGGCAATACTGCAACGCTAGCTGCTGAGGCTGGTGGACTCTGCAATAATGCGACCCTCTACATTGCGAACACCCTTATCGCCAACAGTACCAATGGCGTGGACGTCTCTGGTAACGCTAATTTGATTTCCCCTGCCACGGCATCGAGCAACCTCGTTACCCAGCCTGGCCTCGCTTGGGCCACCACGGTTACCAGTGCCCAACTCAATCTGGGCCCTCTGCAAAATAATGGCGGCACGACCAGCACCATGGCTTTGGGCGCAGGCAGCGTGGCCATCGGCGCGGGTAATTCAACCGTAAGTAATGCCACACCAATCAGCGGCGTGGATCAGCGCGGCGCTACCCGCTCCACTACTGCGCCCAGCATCGGGGCATTAGAATTCATTAACACCGCGCCGACGCTCGCGGCGATCGCGGTGAGCGGCACGGAAGACACGACGCTCACGTTTACCGCAGCGAATTTTACCGGAGCCTACGCAGATGCGGAGAGCACGGCGCTGGCGAGCATCACGGTCGCGACGCTCCCCGCGACGGGCACGCTGCAACTCTCCGGCACCAACGTAATCGCGAATCAGGTGATCCCGGCGGCGAACCTCGCGAACCTCACCTACGTGCCCGCCGCGAACGAGAACGGCGCGAAGACCTTCACGGTGACGGCGTCCGACGGCACGCTCTCCTCGGCAGCGGCGACGGTGACGATGACTTTGGCCGCGGTGAACGACGCGCCGACCCTCGCGCCTAGTCGGATCGTTCTAGCGCTTGCATCGGCTTCTGTTAGTTCTGGCTCTGAAGTTTCTTTTTCAGAGACACAAGCTATCCCCTCAGGTGTCACGGTTTATGGTGTTAAAGCCACGAGGGATTTCAGCACCTTTTGGCCAAGTTCGAACCCTGCATTTGCCTATGTTTCTTTGAAATTAAATGGGGTTGAAGTCGGGCAATTGGGGTTTATAGCGACGGGTACCAGTGGCGCCTACACCTCGATATCGACCGAGTTTTTTGGCCCTCTATCCTCCTATATTCCAGGGGGGGTTAACACTTGGACTATAGGTGCGCTATGGGGTTCTGTGACTCTGGCAAATATCAAGATCCAGGTCTTCTATGCGAATGCGTCCACACCTGCTATTGCTGTAAACGGTATCGAAGGCACCCCACTCAATTTTACTGCCGCAGATTTCACCAACGCTTATGG
>CAMCHO010000144.1 GCA_945874455.1 Opitutus sp. GAS368
TCTGGTTCAGGTCATTTCCCCCGCTCGGCATCAACTGGGTCATCATCAGCGCCACGATCCGTTCCTTTGGGTCGACCAGATACTGCGGAAAATACGCGCTGCCCCAGCCATACGAACCCACACTCCCGAGTTCGCCGAAATAGCCCACATCCTGCATCACCCAAAAACCGAGGCCAAACGCGTCCGTGTCTTTCACGTATTTCGCGCCCGTGTGATTCGACCGCATCAACTCCACCGCTTTCGGCGAGAGCAACCGCACGCCGTCGAGTTCCCCGCCGTTGAGGAACATCTGCAACAGGCGCCCGTAGTCGCTCGCGGTCGAGAGCACACCCGCGCCGCCCGAAAAACATTTCCTCGGCCCCGTCACGTAGTCGCCCTGGTCACCGAGCCCGAGCACGCCTTTGCTGTCGACGCCATAGACGGGCGCGAGCCGCGCCGCTTTCTCCGGCGGCAGAAAGAAGCACGAATCGACCAGCTTCAGCGGTCCGAAAATCCGCTCCGCAAAAAATTTATCCAGCGGCATTCCCGACACCACTTCCACGAGATAGCCAAGCACATCGCTCGAATACCCGTATTGATAAACTTCCCCGGGCTGGCCGTTGAGCGGGAGCGCCGCGAGCCGCTTGATCGCATCGCCAATCGTCTCGTCCCGATCGGCAAAATACCAGCGGGTGAACTTCGCCTGCTTGTAGACGTCCGCCGCCGGTCCCGATCCATAGGTCAGCCCCGCCGTGTGCGTGAGCAAATCACGGATCTGAATCGGCCGCTTCGCTTTCACCGTCACAAATTTCGTCCCAGCCGGCGAACCCTCCGGCGGCGCAACCGCCACCACCGAATTTTTGAACTCGGGGATATATTTCGAAACCGGATCGTGCAGCAGAAACCTGCCTTCCTCGTAGAGCATCATGACTGCGGTCGTCGTCACGGCCTTGCTCATCGACGCGATGCGGAAAATCGCGTCGGTCGTCATCGTCTTACCCGCCTCGATGTCACGCATTCCATAGCCGCGGTGCCGCACTTCCTTCCCGTCGCGCGCGACGTAGAGCACCACGCCAGCAATTTTTCTCTGATCCACCTGCGCCTGGATCACCGCATCGAGCCGCGCGAGGCGCGCAGCGTCGAACCCCACCGCCGCCGGATTGGCGATTTCGGCCCCGCGCGCCAGCGACGCGACGAAAGCAAACCCGACGAGCGACCCAACATACAACAAACGGGGTAGTTTCATGGCTCTCATGCGAATCCGCCCGCGCCCGTGCGTCACGCGTGAAATTTGACTATCCGCAGCGCCGTCCATTTTCCGCCTCCTAAAATCTTCTTACCAAAAAAATCTGCCTTCCTCATCGCCTTTCTCCGTCTCCTGCCAGTGGCCGAAGTGAAGTGCGGGCAGGAAATTATTTAGCAGGAAATTTCCCGATCGTTTGTCGCCGCCACGGTCCCCACCCACTCCGCCAACTATTCTCCCTAAACCACGTCAGACAAATTTGCCAGCCAACGTCGCTTGAGCGAGACTTCGGACGCACCTCCCTCCACACCGCTCGCTCCGTCTCCATGAAAAAATCCCTCTCCTTTCTCGCCGTCCTCGGAGTGGGACTCACCTGCGCCACCCTGCTCCTCTGGCTCTGGCAGCAAAACCGCGCCGACCTCCAGCGCCTGTCGACCGCCCGCGCCGCCGCCACCCTCATCGCTCCCAACCCGCCCGCCGCACCCCCTTCCTCGCTCCGCGCCACTGCCATCGACGCGTTCACGCAATCCCTCCTCGCGTCCCTTCAACGCCTCCTCGCCACCCGCGACGCCCGCACCGACGAGGCCTTGCTCACGTTCAAAGACCCCGACGCTTATCGTCGCTTCCTCGCCCGCGCCACCACCGCCGGCCTCATCGTCCTCGGCGAACTCCCCGGCCTCCGCGCCATCCGCGTGCGCTTCGACTCGCCCGAAGCACTCGGCTCCGACCTCACGTCCCACGCCGCCGACTACGCCGGCCTCTCGGCCAACGCCCTCGTTCACGTCCCCTCCCTTCCCGCCACACCCTCCAAGGAAGACCGCGCCGATATCGCTCACGTCCCTTTCGGCAACACCGCCCTCGCGTTCCTCGGCGTCCCCGCCGAACACAGCCAGTGGGGGAAGGGCGTGACCATCGCCATTCTCGACACCGGCGTGCTCCCCGACACCACCTTCGGCTCCGGCCGTCTCCGCTCTCTCGACATCGGACTCGGCACCGTCGCTGGTCGTGGTGAGGAAGACGGCCACGGCACCGCGGTCGCCGCACTCGCGGCTGGTGCCGACGCCGACGCCCCCGGCGTCGCTCCCGCCGCCAGTCTCCTCAGTATCCGAGTGACCGATACCCGCAGCACGAGTGACACGTTTACGATCGCTTACGCCATCATCGCCGCCGTGGATGCCGGCGCGAAAATCATCAACGTCAGCCTCGGCGGCTATGCCACCTCCGCCACCCTCGACGCCGCGATCAGCTATGCCGTCGAGCGCGGATCCATCATCGTCGCTGCCGCCGGCAATGACCAAGCCGCTCAACTCACCTGGCCCGCCGCCGATCCGCGCGTCATCTCCGTCGGCGCCGTCGACCGCGCAGGTCAACAGGTCGCATTCTCTAATTCCGGCGCCAACCTGTCGCTCACCGCCCCTGGCTACGGCGTGCAGACCGCGTGGCAAGACGGCCAACGCGTTTACGTCGACGGCACCTCCGCCAGCGCCCCCCTCGTAGCCGGTGCCATCGCCGCCCTACTCTCGCAAAACAGTTCGCTCACGCCGACCGCCGCTGCGCAGGTCCTCGTAGCGACGGCCAGCGACGCCGGGGCGGCCGGCAGCGACGCGCACTACGGCCACGGCACCCTTAACCTCGGCTGGGCCCTCAATCGCAACAATTCCACCTACTACGACCCCGCCATCGCGAGCCACGCCTACGACGCCGCCAACCACCACATGCAGTTCGTCGTGCAAAATCGCAGCGGTGCCGCCGCAGCCGGACTCCAACTGACCGTGACCACCACCGCCGGCACCGCCACGACGTCGACCCTCTTTTCCGTTCCCCCGCTCGCCATTGGCGAGTCCTACATCGCGACGCTTCCCGTCGACCGCGCCTCCCCTCAACCCGCCACGTCGCTCACCTACGTCACGCAATTGATCAACCCGCCGGGTCGCACCGATTCCGTCCCCGCGAACAATCGCCGGTCGAGCACACTCGATCCACCCACCCCGTAGTCTCGACGAATCGAGGGCGGATTCGGCACTGGCAACACAGGTTGAACCGCGGCCGCGGCCTCTGCACAAAATATCGCACCGCCCGCTGCTGCGGCGCGTCCTGACCTCCATGACTTCACCGACCTCTTCTCCGTCGCCCGCTTGGTGGGAGCGGCTCGACCCGTTCCGCAGTCTGCCCGCGGCCGCCACCCTGTTCTTCGGCGCCTCCGGCTGCGCACTCGTGCTGGTCATCGCCGCGGGTGCCGGCAAAATTCTGCACACCCAAATCGAGCGCCAACTCGGCCCGGCCTTCGAAAATCTCGCCTTCCAAATCGCCGACAAATTAGACCGCACCGTTTACGAACGCACGCACCAGTTGCAGTTCACCGCCAAGCTCACCGCCTTCCGCACCGCCGATGCGCCGCTCGCCGAACGCCAAACCATTCTCGAATCGCTCCATGATGCCTCGACCGATTACGCATGGATCGGCTTCGCCGATGCCAAGGGCACGATCCTCGCCGCGTCCCAACGCCTCTTCATCGGAGAGAAAATGAGTGACGCCACTTGGTTTCGTGGCGGGCGCCTCCAGACTTTTGTCGGCGGGGTGCGCGAGTTCCCCGAGCTCGCCAGCGAACTTCCGACCATCGGCGCGAATACCCCGCGCTTTCTCGATCTCGGTGTGCCCGTGACCTCCGCCCAAGGCACCCTTCTCGGTGTGCTCGGCGCGCAAGTCCGCTGGTCTTGGGCGCGCGAGGTGCAACTCTCCGTGATCCCCGAATCCGCCCGCCGCGAGCATCTCGGCGTCACCATCTACGCCGCCGACCGCAACGTCCTGCTCGACTCCGGCGGTTCCGGCTGGACCGAACCGCCCGACCCGCCCGCCAGCCTCTCCGAGAACCCCGGAGTCCGGGGAAACCTGATTGCAACCACTTCCCTGGGCACCGTCTGCTTCACCGGTTACGCCCGTTCGCGCGGCTTCCGCGACTTTCGCGGTCAGGGCTGGCTGGTCGTCGTCCGCCAACCGGTGGCCGACGCCTTCGCCGCCGTGCAGGCTCTTCACCAACTCATTTTGCGTCTCGGCATCGGTCTGGTCGTCGCCCTCAGTATCGTTTGCTGGATGTTTACCGCGCGCTTCGAGCGCCGTCTGCGCGCCGTCGGCACCGCCGCCGGTCGGATCGGTGGAGGCGATGTCCTCGCCCTCCTGCCTCAACCCCGCGGCGCCACTGAATTTGACCGGATGTGCAGTGCGCTCGGCGACATGCTCGGAAAATTCCGCCAACGGCAGGAAACGTTAGAGGCCGAAAACGCCCGTCTCGCCGCCCGCCAAAATTCCACCTCCCCGCCGCCGCCGTCACCCCCGGTGTAGCGGGCGCGCGGGCCTTTATTTTCCCTCCCGCCACCCGTGGTCACGCTCCACGGTGGCGCGTGGCCCTGAGCCGTACCATGCGTAGCCCTCGCGCTGTTCGTTGGTCAGCTCACCAAAACAGAGTGCCCACCGCGTAATTCGATCCGGCGGAAATCCCCCGCCTCCCGGCCTCCTCCTACAATCCCCGGTCCCGCCGTGATGGCTGGGCCCAGGGCTTCAACGTCGGGATCAACTCCTGCAGCGGTCCACTCACCGGCGAGGAAAATAAATAATTCGCCGCCTCCACCTTCTTCCCCCGCGCACACAGCCCCGCGTAGACGTGCAGCTCGAATTGCAGCTGCAACCGCGCGCAGTCCTCCTTCATCCCCAGCGCGGCCATGAGAAACAAAAGCGCCTCGATCGTCGAAAACCGGTCGTCCGCCGCCTGGGAACGCAACCAATAGCGGCTCTCCCCTGCCATCGGCAAACTCACCCGCCGTCCCCACGATTCCACACCCCGCATCATCCCCGTCGACTGAATCCACGTTCCGTCGAGCAACAGCACCTGCAGACCCGCCGCCGGCTCACTCGTCGGCAGCGCCTCTCCCGTCGGATGCAAGATCCACAGCTGCCGCCCAGGTTGCATGATCTCCTCGCAGATCAACGGGCGCTCCTTCCGATAGACGTGCAGCCCCGTGTTCGCCACCACCCGGTTGATCAAATGTCCCGTGCTGCTCGGCCGCCACGCCTCCATGTGATGCATGAGCACATCCACCTTCAGCGGGCTGGCGATCACCCGATGCGCCTCACACACGCACCAACGCGGCGGCAGCCGGCAACATTCGCACCGGGGTGTTTTTTTGAAAACAACGCTTCTGGCCATGATCGCAGAAAAATCGCCCGCTCCTTTAGCTCGCCGCCATTACCGCCGCCGCCGGCAATTTCAAAATCCTCCGGCACAACTCTCCTCCCCGCTCAAACGTCCGACAGGTCTGCGGCCGTTGATCATAGATCGTGCACAGCCGCGTCTCCGGATCGAGCGCCACACAGGCCCCGTCGCCGTGTTGGTCCATGCAGCGCACCCCACTGTGCTCCACGACATACTCCTCAGGCACGTGGTCGTCGCCAGGCAGCAACTCGACCAACAGGTGGCAACACACGCCGCAACCGGCACAGGCAGGGACAATCGCAGGAAGAATCGACATCGGGGCGACGACATAGGCACACCGCCCGCCGTCGTGCGAGGGTTATGCAGCAGCTTCCTGTTTTTGTAGGCCCGGACGCCGGCCGGGCTGCACCTTGCCCACAAAAAAACCGCGGTGCGGGCCCTTGCCCCACACCGCAGTTTGAAATCAAAAATACGCCGAACCAACGTTACGCCAGCTGCGGAATCGTAAACGCTCCGCGGCCCGCACGCTTGCGCAGCGGGTTGTTGTTCGCCGCGTCGATGAGGGTCTTTTCGGAGCCCACAAACATTTCCGTCTTCGGGTCGATCTTCAGCAGCGGCCCCTTGACCGTCTTCGTCTTCGCCGTGTCGACTTCGTTCGCCTTCAGATGCTCCATCACGCGGCTAAACGCTTCCGACGACGAAACGTCGGTCTTCACCGCCTCGGCAATCGCCGCGTTCCCCTGCTCTTTGCCGAGCAGGAACGACACATTGCCCAGATGGCAGAGCGCCGAGGAGTAATGACACTCCTCGACGAGCCCCTGGACCACTTTACGGCTCTGCACGGCTTTGACGAAGTTCGCGCGGTGGGATCCGTTGCCGCCATTCGAGAGACCCTGGATCTTCTTGTTATCGTTGTCGAAGATGTTGGCCGTGCCCGACTCGCTCACCGTGATATAGCCGCCGGCGCATTGCACGACGACACCGACCCGTGAACCGCGGTAGGCGTCCATCGCCTTCATGCCCGCTTTCATCGGCAATCCGCGCACTTCAAAAATCAACGGCGCGCTCGGGTAAGTGAACACCGAGACGAGCGTGTTGGGCGTCTCGGCATCGTCCAGATAACCGAAGCGACCGCCAAAGCTCGCGACGCTCGAGGGCAGACCGGCTTCGCCGAGCATCCAACGCGCGACGTCCATCTGGTGGATGCCTTGGTTGGTAATGTCACCACCACCGCAGTTCCAGAACCAGTGCCAATCGTAGTGCACCGGACCCTTGTTGCCATTGCGACGCGGCGGCGTGAGTTCCGCCGGACCGGTCCAGAGATCGTAATTGATGCTGTCCGGCACCTTTTGCGGGCCCGTCGTCTTGCCGATGCTGTCCCGCGCCTTGTAGCACAGACCGCGCGCCCACTGGATCTTCCCCAGTTTCCCCGAGCGCAGCATCGAGATCGCCTCCTGAATATCGAGCGATGACCGGTTCTGCGTGCCCGCCATCACGATGTTCTTCGAATACTTCTTTGCCGCCGCCACGGCTTGACGGCCCTCCCAGACGTTGTGCGAAAGCGGCTTCTCGCAATAAACATCCTTGCCCGCCTGCAAGCCCCAAATCGTCTGCAGCGAGTGCTGGTGGTTCGGCGACGCCAGCACCACCGCATCGATATTCTTGTTCTCCAGAAGTTTTCGGTAGTCGACGTAGGTCTCGACCTTCACGCCCGCCTTCTCGCACTCGGCCGCCCGCTTCGCGAGCACGTCACTGTCGACGTCGCAGATCGCGACCAACCGCGAACCCGGCAGCTTGTTCAAGTAATCGCGCATGTGGCCCGCGCCCTGCGCATTGATGCCGACTACCGCGACCCGGATGTCGCCATTCGCACTGCCGGCGGCGCCGGCGACCTGGCCGTAAAGCCGAGTTTGACCCGCGACGAACGCGGCGCCACCGCCAATAAGCGAGGCTTTGAGGAAATCTTTGCGGGACCAAGTTTTCATGAGGCGGATGTTTTGTTAGGGATGGAGCTGATGGCGGATAACGTAGCCGCCAGACGAGGGTGAACGAAAAAAGAAACGCTCGAAAATAAACTCAGAGCGCCGGTGCAAGGTCAACCCGCGTCTTGGTCACCGTCCCGTCACTCAAAATGCCGCCCGGTAAACTCGAAAAACGCCTGCCAGTCCGCCGCCGTGATCGTGTGCTTGCCTGTATGATACAGGAAGCCCAGCGACCCGGAAATCAACGGCGCGTCCAGCGCCGGCAACACCGTCGCCCCGACATCCTTTTTTCCCAGCAGCCGGTAAACCGGTCCCGCCCCGACCAAGGCCAAAAATTCGCCATGCGGATCAGCCCATAAATCCTCCGATCCCCCCGTCACAAAAACGGGGCGCGGTGCATTCAGCGCAATCAGCGTATGACTGTCCACCGGCAGGTCGTTCCACCGCCCCGCATACTTTGGAAACGTCGACACCAACCACCAGGGAAAATTCGCCGCCACATCGTCCACGCTTTCCCCGAAGTCACGCCGCGCCAGCGACGCCCCCATCTCCCCCGAGCAACTCGCAAACACCAAGGCGATCCGCGGATCACGCGCTCCCGCCCACAGCGCCGTCTTCCCCAACCGCGAGTGCCCCACGAGCGCCACCCGCTTCGCGTCCACGGCCGCCTCGGCTGCGAGGGCGTCGAGCACGCGGCTCGTGATCCACGCCCAAGTCGCGATCGTGCCCCACTCTCCCGCCGCCGGCCGCGTCTGCCCCGGCGCGTAGGCGAGCGCCTGCACGCCGCCTTCGTGCGTCTTCACGTTGTCACCCTGCGCCTCGGTGTAACGAAACGCCGCATACGCATAGCCGCGCCCGACAATGTCCTCCGCCGGCACCGCATCGTCGAATGGCTTCTTCGCCAACTGGGGAATCCCCGGCGGATTGCTGAACAACAACTGCAACACCACCGGCGCCGGTTTCGCCACCCCCGTCGGCACATACAGTGAGACGTTCAACGCCACCGCCCGCTCGCCTGCGCCGAAGCGCAACAAAAAATGTTTGCGCACGGCCTTGCCACCCAGCGCGCCGACCTCCGTCGCCACCACGTCCGCGCTAACCTTCGGCGCGCGCGTCGGCACCGCACCAAAAATCTCCCGTTCGTAGAGGGCAATCAATTCCGGGCGCCGCACCGTGTTCCACGTCGCCGCATCTTTCACAGGTTTTCCATTTTGCAGCACCAGCGGATCGGGCAGCACAAAAGACCCCACCTTCGCCTCGTCGTAGTTCGAAGCATGCCCGGTCGCCGCATAGCGAATCGGGTTTCCCTTGGCGTCCTGTTTCGGCCGCGCAGGTCCCGTTTCCGCTGCCATCAAGCCGCCCGCACACCCGATCACGTTTGCTAAAACCACCCTCACGCCAATGGAGAATTTCATAGGAGAAGGCCGCCACTCCAACGTTCACCCTCCCCATGCGCAACGCCCAACCACCTCGCTGCGCCGCGTTGACCCCAGCGCTCCGCACTCCACGCTCCGCGTTTCCCTTCCCATGAAATTCGAACACTTCGCCCTCAACGTGCCCGACGCCCGCGCCCACGCCGCTTGGTATGTCGCCCACGTCGGCTTCACCGTCGCCCGCCAACAAGCCGCAGCACCCTACACTACCTTTCTCGCCGATTCCACCGGCCGCAACATCGTCGAACTCTACTCAAATCCCAGTGCTGCGATGACTGATTTTCCGTCGCAAAATCCTCTCGTCTTCCACTTCGCCCTCGTCTCTACCGACGCCCCAGCCGACCGCGCCCGGCTCGAAAAAGCCGGCGCCACGTTCGTCGCCGAAGCCCCCCAACCCGACGGCTCGTTACTCATGATGCTCCGCGACCCGTGGGGCGTCGCCCTCCAACTTTGCCAGCGCACGACGCCCTTTCCCATGCCGTGAGTACCCCGCTTGCTTGCCCTCGCCGCCGTCGGTTTCTCGCTACCTTCTGGGGAATGGCCCTGCTGGGCTTGGGCCTGCACGCCGGCGAGCCGTCCGTCCCGCCGTTGACTGCCGCGCAACGCGACGCGCACGCCGTCTTCGCGCTCCTCGCCGCCGCCGTGGCCGCGCCCGACCCTGCTCATCCCTCCCTCGGAGCCACCCTTGCGCTCTACGCCAAGAACTCCGGCACCGACGCCTCCCGCTACGAGGGATTGGAGCCCGCCGCCCGCCGTATCCTCGCCGGCACCACGACCACCTTGGTCGCGCCCGAATCGACCAGCCAGCGGCTCTTCGACCTCGCCGAGTCCATCCTCGCCCACCTCCGCACCGTCGCTGCCACGCGGGCCGATCTGCAACCCGCAGACTTCGCGACGACCTCGCTCGGCCTCCGTGCGACCGCGCAGCTCGCCCGCTATCACGCCCGCCGCCTCCTCGCCGCCGTTCACTACAACCTCTTCCTCCGCGGGCGCCGTCTCGCCGAACTCTACGCCGCGACCCTCGATACCAAGACCGCCCTCGACACGTGGAGTGAGCTCGTCGCGCTCCTCGGCACCCGCGAAACCATCACGTTCGGGCACCCGGCCCTCACGCTCCGCGGCGCCTGGGGCGCCGAACTCATCCGCCTCGAATTCGACTACCGCGATCTCGAAGCCATGTGCTGTCCACCAGACGAATCGTGGTTGCACGAAAAAGTCTGGTCGCCGTCGCGGAACGAGGACGCTCTCACGAAAAAACCGTTCGCTCCAGAAACCAATACAGGCCCGCCCCCGCGATGACCGCCGACAGCGCCGGCACGCCCCGTCGTAGAAACGTCTCGTTCTTCCGCAGCCGCCACACGATCGGCAGCACGATGGCCGCCACCACCACCTGCCCAAGCTCGACTCCGGCGTTGAACGTAAACAGCGGCATCGCCAAACCCTGCCCACCCCGCCCGACGCCGAGATCCTTGAGCACGCTCGCAAAACCAAATCCATGGATGAGGCCAAACGCGAAGGTCAGCGCCCAACGTCCCTTCGGTTCTGCACCCCGGCGCACCACATTTTCCAACCCGACGAAAATAATCGACGCGGCAATCGCCGCCTCGACAAATCGACTCGGCAGGTTGACCACCTCCAGCGTCGCCAGCGCCAGCGTGATCGAATGAGCGAGCGTAAAGCAGGTGATGATCGCCACGATCGAGCGAAAGCTCCGGCACACCACGAGCAGCGCAAACAGAAACAATAAATGGTCGTAACCCGTCCAGATGTGCTCCACGCCGAGCTGGAGAAACCCCCAAAACGTCGGTGTTTCCACAGGCTCGGCCGCCACCGTCACACCGCCGCCCGCCTCGCCCGCACCGCCCGCACCGCCCGCCGGTCGCAAGGAGATGTCCAGCCCATCGTCCTTCGCGCTCAATAATTTCTTCGCCAGCGTCGAACCGTGCTCATCGGCGATGATCACAAATTGCCGATGCCCCGCCGGTAACGCCCCCAGCTGGCACGAGCGCAGCGTCACCACGCCGGGCTGCGTCAGAGGGAAAAAGAGGAAGAAATTCAGCGCATCGCCGGCCGCAAGTTCCACGCGGGTCTCGCTGGGTGCGATCGCTCCTCCGCTCGTGCGGAGCTCCAAAATCTGCGGAGCCAACCCCGCGAGCAACGGTTGCGCCGCGACAAATTCCGCCTGTGTCCATTTTCCGGAGACGCGCGCTTCCGGCGGGAGCAACTGCTCCGCATCAAGCGGCGCGAAGCCCACTAAAATCTCCAAACCCGTGGCGCGAAACTGCCCTTGCGCCATGCTAATGCCCGGATCGTGCGCGCTGGCCACACCGCACACCCCCAGCCCCAGCAAGACCGCGAACCAGCCTCGCCGCAGTGTCTTCATCGCGCAGAAAATATTCATCGTCGTGGCATTCACCGCACTGCGACCACCATCGTCGTAAAATCGCTGTCCCATTCGCAGTCAATCGCGCCAGCCGCGCGCCGCAAATCGGTGCCGTGCACGAGCCACGTCCCCCTCACGTCCAGCATCGCCGTCGCGCGACCCTCCGCATCCGTCACCGCCACGTGTTCCCGGGTCTCGTCGGACGAAACATATCCGAGCGCGAAGCCCGCCAGTGGTTGGCCGCCGCGCAGCACCCGCACCGGCAGCGCATCGCCCACCCGCAACGTCGTCGGGTCCCGCTCCGGCACGATTTCCAAGGCGAGCCCGAGCGGTTCCGCCCACGCCCGCTCCTCCGTCGCCGGCTCGCCCACCCGCACAAACGTCTTCGCGTGCATCCCCTGATTCTCGCGCCAACGCCGGGGCACGGGCACCGCCGCCCACGCCTCGCGCAAATCGTCCCCCGCGTGGATCGCGCGAAAATAGGTTTCAATCTTTTCGGGTTCCAGCTCCCGCAACCGCAGGTGCAACTCGACACCCACCACCGCCACACCCGGCTGCGTCAGCGTCACGGGAAATTGCCACGAGCGCTCCGCCGCCGTGCCGACGCCCAACGTCAGCTCCGCCGCCCCGAGCCGCCCGCAGGTCCGCGCCACCCGCTCCCGCGGGATCGCCGTCCCCAAACCGCCGAACCCGTCCGCACGCGTCAGATCGAGCAGCAACGTCGCGCCCGGCGTCGCAGCAAACCGCTCCGGTTGCAGCCACATTTCGCGCGCTTCGGCCGCGACCAGCCCCACCGTCAGGCCGAGAAATAATCTGACGGCGGCGATCCCCTTCGCCTGCTTTACTCGGCGCACGTGCTCACGCCCCCCGCTCGCATCCGTGTTCATCCGTGTAATCCGTGGTTAAAAATCTGCTTCACAGTCGGTGTCTTCGTGCGCGTCGCGTTCACGGCCGCACCAGCAACACATCGCTCCACTCACCCATCACGCGCGACTCCTGTCTCCAGGACGGCACGACCGCCGCAAACGCCGCCTGCACCTGCGCCACCTCGACCGCGAGGATCCCGCTCAAGATCAACGTGCCACCGGGCGCCACCGCCGCGGTCAGCTCGCGCGCATACTGGATCAGCACATTCGCCAGAATATTCGCAAACACGACATCACCCGGACCGTCCGCGAATCCCGTGACCAAATCGCCCAGCCGAAACTGCACTTTCCCCTCCAGCCCGTTCAGCGCCGCGTTTTCCTCGCTCACACGCACCGCTTCAAGATCGTTGTCGAATCCCGCGACGTCGCGATAGCCCAGCAGCGCCGCCGACAACGCCAAGATCCCCGAGCCACACCCCGCGTCGATCACCCGCTGGTTAGCGATCTCCACGCCAGCGCGCCGGCGCTCCGCCGCCAGGGTCACGAGCCGCTCCACGCACAATCGCGTCGTCTCGTGATTGCCCGTGCCAAAGGCCATGCCCGGATCGAGCCACAGCACGGCATCGCCCGGCGGCAGCGAAAACGTTGCGCGCTCCCACACGGGAACCCAATGCAGTCGCCCAAATTGCCACGCGTGAAAATGCGCCTTGTAGCTATCGCGCCAATCCGCGTCGCCCAGCGAGCGCCGCACCGGCTCGCCCACGTTCGCCACCCCCGCGTCCACCAGCAGCGGCGTCACCGTCGCCCAGGCC
>CAMCHO010000145.1 GCA_945874455.1 Opitutus sp. GAS368
CATGGCGGTTTCGTTGCGCAGCTCGATGCCGCGTGCTCCAGTCGAATCTTCGCGGGTGATGGTGGGATCGCGAAAGCGCTGGACGTCCGCCCAAAACGAGTCGCCGAAGACGATCGGCCGCGCGTGGGAGGGCTCGCCCGCGGGATCGGCTTTGATCACGATCCGGTGGCCCGTGCCGTTGATCTCGGCCAGCCGCGCGGGCGGAAAATTGCCGGAGGTGCCGAGCAGGGTGAGATCGATGCGGCAATCGCGGCCATTCTTGTCATGCAGTGACAGCAGCGGCGCATACAACGCGTCGCCGGTGCAGCGTTCGATGACGCCGCCGGAGGGAACCGAATAACCTTTTTCGCTGCAGCCGATCGCGGTGCTACCAGTCACGCGCACGGCGCCGCGCGCCGCCACCAGGTCGAAGCCGGAGCGCATGTTTTTTACTGTGCAGTTGACCACTGTGATGTTCTCGGTGCGCCGCCCGCCCACCTGACTGCCGTTGGGGTAGGCGCGGACGCCGTCTTCGCTCAGGGCGACCATCAGGCCCGGCACGATGCGGCCCGGCGGATAGTCGCTCTGGAAACTCACGCTGTGTGCCGGCCCCGAAGTCTCCTTGAGCATATCGTCAGTCGAGCGCATCTCGCCCTCGACGTAGCAGTCCTGGATCAGCGTGTTCACGGCCCCCTGCATCACGATGCCGTGGCCGAAGGTGCGGGCGATGACCTTGGCGCCGAGGATGCGGTTGTCGCCGCCGGTGATGAGCAAGCAGGACTGCTTGTACAGCGGCACGAGGGCATGGCCGCCCTTCCCGAGCAGGTTGCCGTAGCCGTAGGGCGCGGAGCCGCGCGTTCGGAGCGTCATGTTTTTGAGCGTGTTCCCGTCGCCGATGACGTGCAGCATGCGCAATCCGCCCTTGTGGGGTGGGGTGTCGCCGAGATCGTTGACGGTCAGGCCGGTGATTGTGGTGCGATGGCCGGAGACCAAGATCTTATCGAGGGCGCCCCGCGCCGCCTGGTGGAGCCGCGTGTCGATTTCGATGGTGACGTCGGTCAGGTCGTAGCTGCTGTCGTTGCCCGTGAAGTGCAGCAGGCTGTTGACGCTGTATTGTCCAGCAACTTTGCCCGGCGCCTCGGGGTGTTTAATTTCCGCTGAGCGGAGCATCGTGGCGTCGTTCAACAGGTAGACGCCCGGCTTCATTTTTATCCGCGCGTGGCTGCGAGCGGCGTTTTCGGCGAGGGCGGCCAGGCTGTCGATGACGACAGTCGCGGGCTCGGCGGCGAGGGCAGGGGCGACGGGCAGTGCGAAGCCGAGGAGGAGGCGGAGGAGGGAGAGAGTCTTCATGAAGCGGCGGACGCGGGACTAGAACACGCCCTTGACACCACAGGTCCACGTGGTGCCCCAGACTTGGTAGGCACTCCACATCGGCGGACTTCCGGCGCGGGTCTGCATGGTGATGTAGGCGGCGTTGGTGAGGTTGCGGGCGCTGGCAAACAGGCTGTAGCGCGGGGTGAGGCGGAAACCTCCGCTGGCGTCGAGGCTCGTGCGGTGGCGCACGTAGTTGTTGCCGGCCTCGTTGGTGGGCACGTTGTCGCTCCACTTGCCGTTGAGGGACGCGTTGAAGCGTCCTCCGGAATAGGACAGCCCGGAGCTGGCAGTATGAGGGGACATGCTGGGCCGCCGGATTTCGGCGTAGTTGCGCGTGTAGCTGGCGCGGACCGAGAGGCCCTTGAGGGGGCGGGGTAAAAAGGACAGGCTCTGGCTGTACTCCAGTTCCATCCCGCGGATCTGGACCCGGCCGGGGACGTTGGTCGTCGAGACAAAGGTATACCGCGCCAGATCCGACTCGGTGTAGCCAAATTCCTCGGCCGTAAGGTCGAGCGACTGCAGCAGATCCTTGACGCTGTTCTGGTAGAAATTGATCCCCAGAAGTCCGACGGGCTCGAAGTAGTAGGCGAGGCGGGCGGAATAGTTGTCAGAGGTTTCCGGTCGCAGGCTCACGTTGGGGACCGTGGCCCGGAGGGTCTGATCGTTGACGAGCCAGACTCCGGCAATTTGGGAAATCTCGGGGCGCCGGACCGTGCTGCTATAGCCCAAATGAAAACTCAGGTTGGGATGGAGTGCATATTTGAAAGAGGCACTTGGGAAGAGATTGTCATAGCCACCCGTGCGGTGGATGCGGGGCTTGGTGAAAAATTGGTAGGCGATGCCTGGGATGGTGGTCGCGCGCGAGGTGGCTGGGAATCCCGCCGCCCGCACCTCGGCGTTGGTGAGGGGATCGAATTCGAGTGAGTCAGTGCCAGTCTGCTCCCACCGCAGCCCCGCGCGGAAGGTCGCCTTGCCGAGCGTCGTCGTCCCCATCGCAAACGCCGCATCGACCTGCTCCTCGTAGTGTCGCGTATTCGCCACGTTGGCGTTAAAGTAGTTATTCACCGGCAGGAACAGCTGGAAATAGTCCGGCCGACTGAGGTAGGTTTGGCCGATGCGGCGCATGTCCGGCATGAAGAGCGGTTGCCCGGAGGCCGTGGTCACCCCGCCCCCCAACATCCCAAGATCGATGCCGAGCGGGGAAGTGAAACCGGCCCAGCCTCCGACCGGTCCGCTGCCTGGGCCGACGTAGTTGTACCGGATCGAGCCGAGCAGATTCTTGAGGTCAAAGGTCTCGTGCTTCGACTTCACGCCCGTTTTCCAAGTAACCGGTAAGAAGCGGTTTGTTTTCAGAGTGGCGGTGATTTCACCGCTGTAAATCTGGGCGCGCAGGCTGCGACCGTCGTTGATATTGGCTTCCGGACTCGTGAAGTTGGCCCCATTGGCGAGGTCCCGGCCCGCCACCTGCGTGATCTTCCAGTCTGCGCTGGTGTCCGAGGAGCGCTCGGCCCGGAAGGTCACGTTGCTGGCCGTCGGACTCACCATGTTGCGAATGGTCCCTCGTTGATTCAGGGGGTCGTACCAGCCGCGGGAGACCGACTCGGCGAACCTCCCCTCGATCAGCAAGTCGCCGAGCTTGTATTCGAACTTGGGCAGGTAGCTAAAAGTCTGGCCGGCCTTGGAATTCCTCGATGGCGCCACGGCGACAGTCCCCGCACTCGACGACGTGAAACTCACCAGGGGTTCGGCGCCGCTGATGGCGGTGCGCGCGCCTGCGGTGAAATCCACCACCTGCTGGGCCATCCACAAGTTGGACCAGTTGTAGATCAGGCCGAGCGACAAGACGAGTTGCGGCGTTGCCTTGAAGTCGGTGGTGAGGGTGGTGGTAAACCGCTCGTTGAACCGGGGCGAATGGGTCATCCCGATGGCCGTGATCACGACGGGGCGCGGGTCGGCGGTCGTCGGACCGCGGTTATAAGTCAGCGAGGTGGCGAGGACCTCTTGGTAGAGGTTGGACTCGCTGATGTTCAGAATTACGCCGAGGCGCTTTTGCAGGAAGATGTCGGAGTATTCGAAAATGCCACCGGGCCGGAGCTTGCGGCTCTGCATTTCCTCGCCCGGCCCCGAGGACTTGCGCAGATTGAGCTCCTCGGAATGGGCGGCGACATTGGCCTGCACCGTGACCCGTCGGCCCGCGCGTTCGAAGGCCCGCTTGGTCTTCAAGTTGATGGTGCCGGCGGGCGCGTTGGCGTCGACATCGGCACTGACCGTCTTCGACACCTCGATGGTGTCCATGCTGCTCAGCGAAACCTGTTCAAACGTGAAGACCCGGGCGTCGGAGCCGCCCCCGGTGCTGCTTGGGTCCGCGCTGGCGAGGGAAACGCCATCCAGGGTAACCGCCGTGTACTCGGACCCGAGTCCGCGGAGGCTGACGTTGCGGATTTCGCCGAAGCTCATCTCCACCTCGACGCCGGGCAGGTGCTTGAGAAACTCGCCCACGTTGCCCTCGGAGTTGTCCCCAAACACGTCGGAGGCGACGGTGTTGGTGATGTTCATTGAGCGGCGCTGATCCATGATCGCCTTGGCGTTCCCCTCGCGTTCGCCCGCGACGACGAACGCGCCGAGCTTGACCGGATCGCCGGCCGCCGCCTCGGCCTGCAGCGAACTGATTAGGTCGAAGTCTCGCGTGACCGTCGCCCCGGCGGTGACGTCCACGATCGCGGTCGCCGTTCGATATCCCGTGTAGGTCACAACCAGCTTGGCCTGACCCGCGGCCACCGGCGAAATTCGGAAATCCCCTTCGTTGCCCGAGGTGACCGCCTGGCCGGTTGCCACGACGCGAATTTCGGCGTTGCGCAGGTACTGGCCCGTGGCGGGGTTGAAGATGCGACCCGCAATCACGCCGCTGCCGACGGACTGGGCCGTCAGCGCAACTGCGCTCAACAGGTAGGCGACGGTGATCAAGAAGCACGCGATACGCGGGCGGGGGGCGGTTCGTGCGGGGGGCATGGGAACTTGGTTGGCGGCGGCGGTTCGTGCGGGGTGATCGAGGCTTGGTCGCTGCTGAACGGGTCGTTGACGGGGTTCGGCGGCGGGACGCGATGGGCAACAGGAGTGGAGTGGGCCTGTCGATCGAAGACCACTGCGCAGGGTTGCGTGGTTTCCTCAAAAACTTACATGATTTTGTCATGCTCGTTTCCGCGCCCACTGCGATCGTTCCCCGCGCATCCCTGGCGGAGTGGGCGAGCCTGCACGCGCATCTCGTCTGGGTTTACGATGGTGCGGTGTCGCCCCAAGGGAGAAGCGGGCGCGTGTCGGCGTTCGATCTCACGGCGTGGCTGATCCGCGAGGGGCGCGTGGTGGTAAAGCTTGGAGAACGCACGTGGCGAGCCGGGCCCCACGAGTGGTTGTTTCCCCCGCCGGGCGAACGCTGGCAGGATTTTTCCGCTGATGCCCGTATTCTCTCCGTGCGTTTCCGCGCGAAATGGCCGACCGGCGAAGATCTGCTGCCGGCCAATGTCGGAGTGAAGATTCCGGCTGCGTGCTGTCCGGAACTGTTGCGGACCGCGACCTCGCTCGCGTGCTTCGTGCGGCAGCAGTTTCCGCGCGCGGAAACCGACTTGATGCAGGCGCCGGCCACGCTCGCGGACTACCTGCGGCTGCAGACCTTGTTCTCCGGCTGGTTGGAGGCCGTGATGGGGGCGCTGACCGATGAAGGTTTGGTGCCGGCGCACATGGGAAAGATTGATGCCCGGTTGCGCGCGGCGATTCGCCGACTGGACTGCCAACCCCTGGCCATGTCGTTTAACGAATCCACGCTCGCCCGCGCGGTCGGCCTAAGTGTGAGCCAGTTGAACCGGCTCTTTCTCCGGCAATTCGGGCTGAGTTCACGAGGCTACTTCGATCGTCGGCGTTATCAGCATGCGCTCACGGTGCTCGAGGAATCGACGCGCGTGGTGAAGGAGATCGCCAGCGATCTGGGCTTTTCCTCGCTGCCGCATTTTTCCGCTTGGTTCCGGCGCAAACACGGCGTGTCACCGCGGGAATTCCGAACCGGTCGGAGTGGAATTTAAATCATCGCATCGATGGGTGGCAGCGCGACCGCGTTCGCATGTGCGCGGGAGAGAGGAGTTTCACGATGGGGGTTTCTGGGCGTTTTTATTCGCGTTCGTTTTGCGACGGGCGGCTCGGGCTTGGCGCGCCGAGCAGCGATGGTGTCGGTGCGCTGGTCGTCCGCGAAGAGGAAGAGGATGTTGGACTTGGCGGACTACTTTGCTTTCTTCTTCGGCGCGGCGGCGGCCTTGACGGGATAGCGCTTCACCTCGACGTCGTTTTGCTGCGGCGCACCGGGCGTGCTGCGGCCGGCGGTGATGAGTGTTTCCAACAACGTTTTCATCTCGGCGACTTTTTCCGGCAACGCGGCGGCGAGGTTTTTGGTTTCACCGAGGTCGTCCGCGAGGTTGTAGAGTTGCACGGGCTGCGCCTGGTCGCCGCCTTTGCCCCAACCGCCGGAGCCCGGTGCGGGAATGTATTTCCAAGAACCGCTGCGGACCGCCGGCGTGCCTTGGATGGACGCGCTGACGGCGTTTTCGCGCACGGGGCGGTCGCCGCCGCGGAGCAAAGGCAAGAGACTCACGCTGTCTTCGCCGGCGTTGGCCGGGAGCTTGGAGCCGAGCACGGAGGCGAAGGTGGCCATGAGATCGGATTGCTGCACGAGGTGGTCGCACACGCTGCCGGATTTCACCTGCCCGGGCCAGCGGACGATGAACGGCACGCGATGGCCGCCCTCCCACGCATCGGCCTTGTAGCCGCGCAAGGGCCCGCTGGGGAAATGGCCCATCGCTTCGAGACCGGCGACGTCGATGTAAGGCGCGCAGCCGTTGTCGGACGTGAAGATGACGAGCGTGTTGGCCGCCGCGCCGCTCTTCTCCAGCGCAGCGAGGACGCGACCCACGACGGCGTCCGTCTCCATCACGAAGTCCGCGTAGAGATTGAGGCGGCTCTTATCTTTCCATTCCGCGTTTACCGCGAGCGGCGTGTGCGGCGACGTGAGCGGAAGATAGAGCAAAAAAGGTTCGGGCCGCGTGGCGGCATCAGTGATGAAGGCGGAGGCGCGGTCGCCCAACGCGGGCAAAATGGGTTCGAGCTTCCAGTCCTTGAGGGCGGGACCGGGCACGCTGGCTTGATTTTTTACGAGGCCGCTGGCGGGGAGAAACTCGGAGGGGATGCCGAGCGTGCGGTCATTTTCGATGAAACAAAACGGCGGCCAGTTGGGAATGTCGGTGCCGAAGTAGGTGTCGAAGCCGCGCGTGGTCGGCCCGCCCGCGATCGGCTTGGCGAATACTTCGCGCCACGCGGCCAGATGTGCGGGGCTCGCGGTGACGGAAGCGATGCTCGGCGTGGCCTCGTCGTTTTTGCCCGCTGGGCGGGGAACTTGGAAGAGCTTGCGCTGTTCGGGCGCGATGGGCCAATCCCAGCCGAGATGCCACTTACCAATCATCGCCGTGCGGTAGCCGTGCTGTTTTGCAAGGGTGCCGATCGTCATCCGATCCGGCGCGATCAACGGCTCGCCAAACACGCCGACAATCCCGCTCTGCAATTTCGTGCGCCAGTGATAGCGCCCGGTGAGCAGCGTGTAGCGGGTCGGCGAGCACACCCCGGACGAAGAATGTCCGTCGGTGAAGCGCATGCCTTGCGCCGCGAGCCGGTCGATGTGCGGCGTGGGAATCTTCCCGCGCTGAGGGTTGTAGCACTGGACATCGCCGTAACCGAGGTCGTCGGCGAGGATGACGAGGATGTTGGGCTTGGCGGAGTTCGGCGCTGCGGCAGCGGCGGCTGATGCTGAGAGGGAGAGAAGGAGGGAAAGAGCGAGGGGGAGAAGGGAGCGGAAGAGCGGCGTGGGGAGACGGTTCATGGGTTGGCGGGGGCTTTGGTTTTCAGGAGATCGATGGGGACGTCGTTGGCTTGGCGAGGGCCGGGGGTGCTGCGGCCGTCGGCGACGTAACGTTGGAGGAGAGCGGTGAGGCGGGTGACGACGGCGGGATTTTCGACGTGGACGTTTTTCGATTCGGCGGGATCGGCGGCGAGGTTGTAGAGCTGGATTTCGGGGAGGCCAGCTTTGCGCGCGGCGGGATCGAGCGGTGCGGCCCAACCGCCGGAGCCGGGGCAGAGTTCGAGTTTCCAGGGACCTTGACGGAGGGAAAACATCCCTTGGATTGAGTGGTGCACGACGGCCTCGCGCAGCGGAGCGCGGTCGGTGCTGAGGAGCGCGGGGACAATGCTCACGCTGTCTTCGCCGGCGTTGGCGGGGAGCTTCGTGCCGAGGATTTCGGCGCAGGTGGCAAGGAGATCGACGTGGCAGATTGTCTGGGCGCTCGAGGAGGCGGCTTTTATTTTTCCGGGCCAACGGGCGAGGAAAGGCACGCGGTGGCCGCCCTCCCAGATATCGGCCTTGTAGCCGCGGAATTCCGCGCTGGCGAAGTGGCCCTGTTTTTCGAGGGCGGGTGTGTCGGCTTGCGGCGAGCAGCCGTTGTCGGCGGTGAAAATGACGAGCGTGTTGGTGGCGAGGCCGTGTTCGTCGAGGGCGGCGAGAATTTTTCCGACGACGGCGTCGGTCTGCATGACGAAATCGCCGTAGGCACCGAGACCGCTTTTGCCCTGCCACTCGGGCGTCGGGAGAATCGGCGTGTGCGGCGACGTGAGTGGGACGTAGAGGAAAAAAGGCTTCCCGGCTTTCGCAGCGGCGGCGTGTTCGGCGACATAGTTGACGGCCTGGCGCTCAAGGCGCGGGAGCATCTGGATGGGCGGGAGACTTTCGATGACGCGGTCGTTTTCGATCAGGCCGGACATCGTGCGGGCGTTGGAGCAGCCCCAGAAATAATCGAAGCCGCGCGTGATGGGACCGCCGATGATACGGGAGCCGACCGGGAGGCCGGCGTCGCCCATCTTCGATTTTTTCGTGGGGGCGGCGGGTGCCGCCGTAGTTGGAGAGGTAGGACGCTCGGAGAGAAAGCCGAGGTGCCACTTGCCGATGGCGGCGGTGGTGTAGCCGTGCTGTTTGAGGAGGGCGGGCACCGTGAGGCGATCGGCGGCGATGAGAGGCGGATCATCGGAGCCGTCGAGCACGCCTTTTTGGAGCAGGCTGCGCCACGCGTAACGACCGGTGAGCAGGCCGTAGCGCGTGGGCGTGCAGACGGAGGAGCCGCTGTGGGCGTCGGTGAACGTCATGCCCTGCGCGGCGAGGCGGTCGAGGTGGGGCGTCTTGATTTTTCCGCGGGTCGGGTTGAGCGCCTGCACGTCGCCGTATCCGAGATCGTCGGCGAGGATGTAGACGATGTTGGGTCGGGTGCTCTCGGCAGCCGACATCACTTGCGTTGCTGGTAAACAAAGGATCGTCAGCGCGAAGGTGAACGCGGGGCGCAGGCGCAGGGTGAGGTGGGGCGATATCATGGAGTGGGGCTGTTCCGGCCGACGCGGCGGCTGGAGAATCGGCAATGATGGGTGCGGGATGAAAGTCGGTGAGACAAACCTTCGTTTCGGGCCTGTATTCGTGCGATCAGCACGCGGGCATGGTCATGGCGAAGCGAAGATGGCGAAGCCGGCGGCGCAGCAGCGCGAGCAAATCTGGCCGGTGTTCACCGCAGCGGGGTAGCCACAACCGTCCAAGACCTAGCGGTCCTTGACCGCAGATGCGCGCCAGCGGAGGCGGTTGGCACCATCATTTTTTGACGCGAGCAGCTGGTGGCGACCACGCGGCCGGGCGAGGGGACGCGACAGTGAGCTCCGCGGGATCGTCGACGCGTTTCATCTCGGCGGCGAGGGTGGCGGTCATCGCGGTGATCCGTGCGGCGTGCTCGGGACGGGCGGAGAGGTCGGTGCGTTCAGCGGGGTCGGCGACGAGGTCAAAGAGTTGGGTACGGTCGACCTGCGGGTAGCGGATGAGTTTGTAGCGCTCGTCGCGGAGACCGCGTTGGACTTTCTGGTAGGCGAACATGAGCGAGGTGCGGGCGGGCGACGCGGGGTTGCGCAGCGTGGCGCTGAGGTCGAGGCCCTCGCTGGTTTTTGGGCCGGCGACGCCGCTGAGTGCACCGAGCGTGGGGATGACGTCGAAGAGGTAGCACATCGCGTCGGTGCGCTGGTTTGCGGGAATGCCGGGGCCGGCGACGACGAGTGGTACGCGCATGGAGTGTTCGTAGAGGTTTTGTTTGCCGATGAGGCCGTGGCTGCCGCGGGCGACCCCGGAGTCGGCGGCGAACACGACGAAGGTGTTCTTCGCAGCGGGCGAAGCGTCGAGCGTGTCGAGCACGCGGCCGATCAGGAGATCGAGATACGAAATGTAGCGGTAGTAGTCGGCGAGCATCGAGCGGATGTCGGCGGAAGTGCGCGGCCACGGGAGCAGTTGCTCGTCGCGGATGGTCATCTCGCCGTTGTCGAACGGATGTTGGGCGAGGAAGTTGGCGGGGAGCGGAATCTTTTCAGGGTCGTAGCGAACCGGGTAGTCATCGGGCACGATATGGGGATCGTGCGGGCCGTCGAAGGCGAGGTAGGCGAAGAACGGTGCGGTGTGTTTTTCCTTTAGAAACGCGATGGTTTCGTCGGCGAATGCCTCGCAGGCGTGTTTCGGGCTGACCTCGGTTGGGCCCATTTTACCGTTTTCCAAATCGGCGAGAGGGGCTTTGAGGGGATTGGTCATGCCGCCGGTGAACAGTTGGCGGGCGCGCTGGAAACTCAGTGGGACGGCGGCGGGAGTATTGTGCCATTTGCCGCTGATGAAGGTGGTGTAGCCGGCGCGGCCGAAGGCGGCGGGCCACGTCTCGTCGCGCGTGAGGGCTTGGTCGATATGAAACAATGAGCGACCGGAAAGCAGCATTGCGCGCGAAGGGACGCAGGTCGCGGCGTTCATCCCGCCCATCATGTAGGCGCGGTTGAACGAGACGCCGCGGCGCACGAGACGGTCGAGGTTCGGCGTCTGGATATGCGCATTGCCGAGGGCGGCGATGGTATCGGCGCGCTGGTCATCGGCGAAGATGAAGAGGATGTTGGGCGGCGTGGCGTTCGCGGCGAAGGCGGCGGGGGCGGCGGTGAGAACGGCGGCGAACAGAAGAGACCGGGCGAGCAGGGCTGGGAGACGCGGGTGGATCATGGTAGGAATTCGCACAGGAGTTTGTTGGCTGGAACGTCGGCGATCACAGGAAGGCGTGCGACGTCGGCGTGAAGAATGGGGCGATTTGGTTCAAAACGCGACGGAAGTCGTGAGGCTGAGCGAGCGCGGGGCCTGATAGCGGGTTTGGGCGAGGGTGAGTTCCTCGTAGCGCTGGCGGTCGAGGAGGTTGCGGACGTTGAGTTGAACGCGGCCGCGATAGCGATCACTGAGCTTGAATGCATAGGACGCCATCGCCTCGTATTCGGTGATGATGGAGCCCCAGATCGTGACCACGTTGCCGTTGAGCATCTGGCTGTTGAGCGCGGCGGGGCTGCGGTAGTTCATGCCGCCGCCCACCGTGAGGCCACGGAGACGTCCGGAGCGAAACGCGTAACGCGTGAAGAGATTGACCGTGTCCCGGTTCGAGCGTCCGCGCACGAGACCGGGTGCGGCGTCGCGAATGAAATCGTAGATGGCGGCGATTTCCGCGGCGATGGAGGCGCCGACGGCCGCATTGGAAGCGGCGAGGCGCTCCCACTCCGGCAGGTTGGCGTTCACGTAGCGCAGGGTGCTGACGTCCTGCTCGGCGACGCGATTGATGTTGTTGCCGTAGCCGGCCGTGAGCGTCCATGCGGGCGTGAGATTGGCCTGCACCTCGACCTCGTAGCCCGTGGCGTGGAGCGTCTGACTTTCGTTGGTGCCGCCGGTCAGGGCGCGGCTGGCGTAGGTGGGATTGAGGGTGTTGAGCACAGGATCGGTCCAGATGCCATTCATGGCATTGAAAACGCCGGCGACGCTGTGGTTCTGCCCGGTCTGGGTGATGTCGTAGGCACTGGCGGTGAGATAGAAGCGGCCCTCGAGCAACTCGACCCGCACGCCGCCCTCGCGACCCTCGCCGAGGCGAAGCGTGGTGGACTCGCCGAGTGGATTGGTGCCGGTGGTGCCGGGGGCGCGGAAGGTTTTCGCGTAATTGTAGAAAATGGTGAGCGGCTTCCACGGTGTGAGCGTGCCACCGAGGGTGGGTGAATATTTTTTGAGGCTGTTCACGCTGCGGCGCGGATCGGTGAAGTTGAGGAGCCCCGAGGCGGCGTCGCGCACGCCGGACTGGATATTGTTGGCGTAGTCGTCGTGGCGGAGTCCGAGGTTGGTGCGGAGGAAACCGCCCCAGTAGGTGCCGGCGGCGCCGATGCCCTCGTAGCTGGAGTCGCTCCACAACCGGGTTTTTCCGCCGGTGGGCATGAACGCGGTGGCGATGCCCGACGCGGCGTCGCGAGCGGGCACACCGAGGCCGCTATTGAGCGCGGTATCGCCGGCGGCGAAATACACCCGGCGGCGGAGGGTGTTGGCCGCGGCGTTGAAGTTGGCCGCGGCGGGGTTGTCGACGCGGACGAGATTGAAGGCGGCGGAATTGTTGCGGCCCACGGTGCTGCCGGCGGTGAAAAACAGCCGCTGGCTCATCCAACGGGCGGGTTTCCAATCGTAGATGGCATCCAGCCGGAAATCGTAGATGAGGTCGTGGCTGCGGGTGTCGCTCCACGTGACCTCCATGTAGTGGCCGCCAAAAAACGGATTGGGCGTGCCGTCGGGGCGCGTGGGGTTGGGATCACGGCGGACGGCGGGGTTGTTGGGGCGGCGGAGATTTTCCGTGATGTTCTGCGCGTTGAACGACGCGAGCAACGAGAGGGCCCGGCCGACGCGATGCTCCAGCGAGCCGCCGAAGGTGTGAAAATCCGTCGCCTGATTTTTGTCGGGACCGGTGAACTGCGCGCCGCGCGGGATGATGGCGGGATTCTTGACTGGGCGTGCCGGGCTCTGCACGGAGCCGTTGGTCTGGCCGAAGCCGCGCCAGTTTTGATAACGCGACGTGAGGGTGTCCCACACGAGGTAGTCTGTGCCGGTGGCGGTGCTCAGCCGGGCCGTGCCGCTCGGGACTGCGGTGGCCGTGGCGATGAAGGGCGTCGTGCCGTTCCACGCGGTGAACGCGTCGCTCGGCAGCGAAATCGCCTGCACGCGCTCATTCCGGCCGGTCTCACCCTCGGCGCGGAGCGTGGTATTTTTTCCCAGGCGAAATGTGAGCGCAAGGTGGGCCGCCTCGCGGGTGCCGCCGACCCAGTTTTCCCAACTGCGGCGGGAGTCGCGCACGAGATTCAACCGGGCGGCCACGGCGGACGTCAGCTGGCGGTTCACGTCGAGCGTGCCGCGATACTGGTCCCACGAGCCGACGCGAAAGGTGAGGCCGGCGCTGTTGGTGAAGTTCGCGCGTTTGGTGTTGAAGTTGGCGACGCCGCCCGGCTCGGAGGAGCCGAAGAGGAGGGCGTTGGGGCCCTTGGCGATATCGATGCGCTCGATGTTGTAGGCGTCGGCGGG
>CAMCHO010000146.1 GCA_945874455.1 Opitutus sp. GAS368
ATGATCCCGTTGAGCATCGAGACGACCTCCGGATTGACGGCTTCGCCGATGGTGGCGTCGGCGTTATTCGCGGTCTGGAGGGAGCGCAGTTGCGGAGCGACCTGCTCAAGGAGAGCCCCAACCTGGTTGGCGACGAGGTTGGGATCGTCATTCTTGCCGAGAATGAATCCGCCGACGAGGACAGCGATGGCGATCAGTGGGCCGAGACTCAGGAGCGAGCTGAAGCTGAGCGCGGCAGCGCGACTCGGAACCTTAGTTTCAATAAAAACCGTCCCCGTGATCGAGATGACGCGCAAGCATGCGAATAACCAGCCGCGGGGCGAACTGCCCTGAAGGTGCGCGGAAGCCCAGATCTCGTTTTTCCAAACGTGGGTCAGGCGCTGCCTGATGCTGGAGAGCCGCGCGGTGAGCGTGGAGGGCGGTGGTCCGGAGTGCCGCACAAAATCAAAGCGACCGGAGATACCCACTCAGCGAGCCCATGCCGCCGACGGCGGCGCCTGAGACGATCACCATTGGTAGCATGCTGAAAAAAAGCGTGCACAGAGAGAGCCCGGTCGAACCGATCGCCATCAGCAGCGCCGGCAAGGGCTGACCGTGCGCGACAAGTATGAAACCAAGACAACCCATGCCGAGCGCCACGCGAAAACGAACGAAGGGATACAGGCTCACCAAGCCGAACCCGCGGATGACGGCGAGGAGGACGACGAGTAGAATGGGGAGCATGATGGGCTGCGCGAAGATTTCCGCCGTTTCCATCGAGCGCACGGCATCGGGATGGGGGCGAACGGCGCCGGCCGCACCGGCGACAAGGGCCCCGAGGCAAGACCCTAGGCCGACTCGGGCGGCGCGCAGCATCGCGATCGCAGGATCGCTCTTGTCCGCGGCGTCGTCCGTGAGTCCCCTGGCCTGCAGGATGAGTTTTTTCTTTTCATTGAAGAAAGAGGCCATCCGTTCCGCTTTGGCACTGAAGGCGACCCACAGCTCGGTGGCGGCATCGTAAATGAGGGTCGCGGGCGTGATTTGGACGGCTTCGCCGCGCGACGAGACTTGTGCAACAGGGTAGGGGCCGCCGCCTGCGGAGGCGGTCTCGTTGCGGGTGGAGAATTCCTGCGTGGCCATACGGGACGTTGGGTGGCGGGTGGTGGAGCGGCAAGAATTATGTCGGTCGAGCAGGTGCGGCTTGGCGCAGCTGGCAGCACGAGGGCTGGCGAACGTGAGCGTCGGTCGTATCCGTCATGGCCGTTCGGTTACACTTTTTCATGAGCGTGCTCGCACGGTTTTTTGGGACGAAGCTGGAGGGGGACGCTCGCGTAGAAGGGGGCGCGTAAATGCTCCGCAACCCATGCCGCGCACGGAGGGAGCGCCGCGGAGTGTGGCCGGGGCCATTCCGTCGGTTCAGCCTCCGCGAATGAGCGCGCGGAAACAAATTCTTACAGGGAGAGCGCTCGCCGCCATGGCGCGTCTCGCGAATTCAGAAGCGTCAGGTCGGCAAATGCCGGCCCGACATTTCATGGCATCCTCACGGTGTAGCCGGTGCGGCGCACGAGGGTGCGCGGTCTGGACCGGAATCAGGTGAGTGTCACGCCCTTGGCCTTGGCGGAGCGGAGGAGGGCGTCGGCCATGTCGGAGGGCGTCACAGCAACTTCGATACCGCATTCTTTGAAGACGGCGATCTTGGCAGCGGCGGTGTCCTCGGCTCCGCCGACGATGGCGCCCGCGTGGCCCATGCGGCGGCCGGCGGGGGCGGTGGCTCCGGCGATGAAACCGGCGACGGGTTTCGTGCAGTGATCCTTGATCCAACGCGCGGCTTCGACCTCGGCGTTGCCGCCGATTTCGCCGATGAGGATGATCCCATGGGTCTCGGGGTCGGCGTTGAAGAGTTTGATGATGTCGAGGTGCGAGGTGCCATTAACGGGATCGCCGCCAATGCCGACGCACGTGGTCTGGCCGATGTTCTTCGAGGTGAGTTGAAAGACCGCCTCGTAGGTGAGCGTGCCGGAACGGGAGACGACGCCGACGTGGCCGTTTTTGTGAATGTAGCCCGGGGCGATGCCGATGCGGCAGCCGCCGGAGGAATCTTTGCCGGTGCCGGGCGTGACGACGCCGGGGCAGTTGGGCCCGAGGAGACGGGTCTTGCTGCCGGCCATGGCGCGCTTGACGCGGACCATGTCACGCACGGGGATACCCTCGGTGATGGCGACGACGAGATCGAGACCGGCGTCAACGCCTTCGAGGATGGCGTCGGCCGCAAACGGTGGTGGCACGAAGACGGCGGAGACGGTGGCGCCGGTGGCTTTCACGGCGTCGGCGACGGAGTTGAAGATCGGCACTTGGTGCGTGCCGTGTTCGAAGAAGAGCCCGCCCTTGCCGGGGGTGACACCGGCGACGACCTGCGTGCCGTAGTCGAGGGAGAGCTTGGCGTGGCGACCGCCGAAATCGCCGGT
Organism: Opitutus sp. GAS368; assembly: GCA_945874455.1. Taxonomy (GTDB): domain Bacteria; phylum Verrucomicrobiota; class Verrucomicrobiia; order Opitutales; family Opitutaceae; genus GAS368. The sequence goes on from CAMCHO010000146.1 coordinate 2,445, forward strand.
GATGCCTTGGACAAGAATCTTGGTGGAGGGAGTGATGAGAATGGCCATGTTGTTAAAAATTGAGAGTTGCGGGTTGAGCGTTGAGAGATCGGAGATGCGGTGTGGTGGGAGAGTTTTTGCGGGTTTGGGTCGCTCAACTCTCAGCACTCAGCTCTCACTTGCTCGGGGCATTCACGCCACGAGTTTGACGATTTTCTGGGCGGCGTCGGCCATCGTGCTGCCGGAGATGAGGGCGAGGCCGGAGGCATCGAGGGTGGCTTTGCCGGCGACGACGTTGTTGCCTTCGAGGCGGACGACGAGGGGGAGCGTGAGACCGACTTCCTTGACGGCTTCGACGATGCCGGTGGCGATCACATTACAGTCCATGATGCCGCCAAAAATGTTAACAAGAATGCCCTTCACGTTCTTGTCGCCGAGGATGATTTTGAAGGCCGCGATGACCTGCGCCTTCGTCGCGCCGCCGCCGACGTCGAGGAAATTGGCGGGAGTGCCGCCGAAGTGTTGGATGATGTCCATCGTGCTCATCGCGAGGCCGGCGCCGTTGACGAGGCAGGCGATGTTGCCGTCGAGGGCGATGTAGCTGAGGGAGTATTTCGAGGCTTCGATTTCCTTGGAGTCCTCTTCGTTGAGGTCGCGGAGGGCGACGATCTCGGGGTGACGGTAGAGGGCGTTGGAGTCGAAGGAGACTTTGGCATCGAGGGCGAGCACGTCGCCGGTCGGGGTGGTGATGAGGGGATTGACCTCGATCATCGCGGCGTCGGTCTCCCAGTAGCACTGGTAGAGATTGCGGATAAGTTTGCCGGCGTTCTTGGCCTCGACGCCGGTCAAGCCGAGTTTGGTGATGAGCTCGCGGACTTGGAAATCGGCGAGGCCGTAGGCGGGATCGACGATGACTTTGAAGAGTTTTTCCGGGGTATCGTGAGCGACGGTCTCGATGTCCATCCCGCCCTCGGTGGAGGCGACGATGACGGGTTTCGAGGAGTTACGATCGAGGAGAATAGCGAGGTAGTATTCTTTCTTAATTTCGCTCGCGACGGTGAAGTAGATGGTTTGGACCTTGCGACCGGCGGGGCCGGTCTGGGCGGTGACGAGGGTATTGCCGAGCATCTTGCCGGCGATTTCGAGGGCGTCCTGCTTGGTCTTGCAGAATTTGACGCCGCCTTTGAAGCCATTGGTGAAGGTGCCCTTGCCGCGGCCGCCGGCGTGGATTTGCGATTTCACCATGGTTGGTCCCTCGGGAAGATCGGCGAGGGCGGTGATGAACGCTTCGGGCGTCGTGGCGGTCGTGCCCTTGGGCACGGCGATGCCGAATTTTTCGAAGAGAGCCTTGGCCTGATATTCGTGGATGTTCATGAAAGGGGGATGAACGTACAGTGAGCCACAAACGGAGTGGGCAACGCACGAAAAAAAAGGCCGGAACGTAAAGTTCGGGCCGAGGGAAATTTCTTGGAAGGCGGTTCGCGGGCACACGGGCGTTGAAAATCGAGGTGACCACTTCGCTTGAAATTGGAATCCCGATACGGCCCGACGGATTTCTTGACCGACAAGTGATTGACGTCGTTTTCGCGGAACGAGCCGTAGGACGGGAGTGCAGCGGAGGGGTTGGCGCGCTCGAAGGCGTTTTTGCTCACACGATTGACCCAGCCGCCGAGGAGCGCTCGCGGGCGAGTTGGTGTTAGGCGAAGGCGAGACCTCGAGCCGCGACAGGTTGTTGATCGAGACCTGCGCGACTTCACTGTCACGTGGGGGATTTGACCAGGGGCCACTCGCGAGGAGATTCCCGGCGATCATCACGGGCGAAGGCAGATCCACTCACTGGCGCTCGCGGCGACGGGGCCGGCGGGCGCCTGGGGCAATGGCGAGAAGAGGCGTTGTCGGCGGTGCGGAGTGCACGCGCCGACTGGCGTCACACTGCGTGGAGGGCGCGCTTGCTGACGGCGAGGGCGGCTTCTTTGACGGCTTCGCTCATCGTCGGGTGCGCGTGGATCGTGCGCGCGAGGTCTTCGGCGCTGCCGCCGTATTCCATGTGCGTGACAATCTCGCTGATGAGTTCGCCGGCGTTGCGACCGAGGATTTGCGCGCCGAGAATTTTGTCGGTCTTCGCGTCGGCAATGATCTTTACGAAGCCCTCCGTAGCATCGGTGGCGAGGGCGCGGCCGTTGGCGGCGAAGTTGAATTTACCAACGTTGATCGCGATGCCGGCGGATTTGGCGGCGTCTTCGCCGAGGCCGACACTGGCCACCTCGGGGTCGGTGTAGACAACACCGGGGACGAGATCCCAATTCACGTGGCCAGCCTTGCCAGCGATCCATTCGGCGACGGCGACACCGTCTTCCTCGGCTTTGTGGGCGAGCATGGGGCCGGCAACGACATCGCCGATCGCCCAGACCCCTTGGGCGGTGGTGTGCAGGTGCGCGTCGACTTTAATGCGTTTCTTATCGTCGAGTTGGACGCCGGCAGCGGCGAGGTTGAGTGAGTCGGTGAACGGGCGGCGGCCGACGGCGACGAGGACTTTGTCGGCGGGGAACGCGAGTTTTTCGGTGCCCCGTTCGGCGGTGAGGATGCCGGTTGCCCCGGCAGTGGAGCGTTGAAACCCGGTGACTTTTGCGCCGACTTCGATCTTCAAGCCCTGTTTTTGGAGGATGCGCGTGAAGTTGCGGATGATGTCGTCGTCATAGGTCGCGACAATTTTGGGGAGGAACTCGACAACGGTCACCTCGGCACCGAGGCGGGACCAGACGGAGCCGAGTTCGAGACCGATGGCGCCGCCGCCGACGACGACGAGTTTTTTCGGGACGCTGGTGAACTGGATGGCGTGGTCGGACGAGACGATCGTCTCGCCGTCGAATTTCATAAACGGGAGTTCGACGGGGGCGGAGCCGGTGGCGATGACGATATTTTTGGCGGTGAGCTCGGTCGGCTCGCTGGCGCTCGCCGCTACACGGATAGTGTTGGGGGAGACGAAGGCGGCGGCGCCGGTGATGACGGTGATCTTGCGGGCTTTCGCGAGTTGGGCGACGCCGCCGACGAGCTTGGTGACGACGGAGTCTTTCTTTTTGAGGAGCGTGGCGAGGTCGAGTTCGACGGAGCCGAGTTTCACCCCGTGTTCAGCGGCGTGCTGTTTTGCGAAGACGTAGTGCTCCGAGGAAGCGAGGAGGGCTTTGCTCGGAATGCAACCGACGTTGAGACACGTGCCGCCGAGGGTGGCGCGTTTTTCGACGAGGGCGACCTTGAGGCCAAGCTGCGCGGCGCGGAAGGCGCAGACGTAGCCGCCGGGGCCGGCACCGATTACGATGAGGTCGAAGGAAGAGGAAGCAGACATGTGAGAATCTTTTTTAGTTCTCGTAACCGTGCTCGTTCTCTCCGGCAGGGAAAGGGCCGTTCAAAAAGGAGAACGATGACGAGAACGAGGAACGAGCACGATTGAGTTAGACGCCGAGGACGAGGCGGGTCGGATCTTCGATCGCTTGTTTTACTTTCACGAGGAAGGTGACGGCTTGTTTGCCGTCGACGAGCCGGTGGTCGTAGCTGAGCGCCAGATACATCATCGGGCGGATGACGACCTGGCCGTTGACGGCCACGGGGCGATCGTTGATCGCGTGCATGCCAAGGATCGCGGCCTGCGGGGGATTGATAATCGGCGTGGAGAGGAGGGAGCCGAAGGTGCCTCCGTTGGTGATCGTGAAGACGCCGCCTTCGAGATCCGCGAGGGTGATCTTGCTTTCGCGGGCGCGTTTGGCGGCGTCGGCGATCTTCGCTTCGACGGCGGCCATGCCGAGGGTGTCGCAGCCTTTGATGACGGGAACCATGAGGCCCTTGTCGGTGGAGACGGCGACGCCGATGTCGTAGTAGTGGTTTTCGACGATGGCATCGCCGTCGATCTGGGCGTTGACGCCGGGGACTTCCTTGAGGGCGTGGACGACGGCCTTCACGAAGAAGGACATGAAGCCGAGTTTCAGGCCGTGCTTCTTGACGAAGTCGTCCTGGTATTTGGCGCGGAGAGCCATGACGGCGGACATGTCGACCTCGTTGAAGGTGGTGAGCATGGCGGCCTCGTGCTGGGCGGAGACGAGGCGCTGCGCGATTTTGGCGCGAAGCGGGGTCATCTTTTTGCGGGTTTGGCGGGTGCCGGGGGCGGATTTCGGCTCGCTGGGGCTCGCAGCTACGGGGGCAGGGGATTTCGGCTCGCTGGCGCTCGCCGCTACGGGGGCGGCGGCGGTGAGCATGTCGCCCTTGGTGACGCGGCCGCCTTTGCCGGTGCCGGCGACCGTGGCCGGATCGATCTGGGTCTCGGCGGCGAGTCGGCGAACGGCGGGCGAGGCCTCCGTGGATTTTGCGGCAGTGGCGGCGGCGGACGCGCCAGCCGGGGGGCTGCCTCCCGGTGAGGAACTGGCGGCGGAGTCGATCGTGGCGACCACCTGGCCGATTTTGACTTCGTCACCGGCGGCGGCTTTGAAGGCGATTTTTCCGGCGGACTCGGCGGTGCCTTCGCTCGTGATTTTATCGGTCTCCAGTTCGAAGAGCGGTTGGTCTTTTTTGACGATATCGCCGTCTTTGACGTGCCATTTGGCGAGGATACCGGAGGCAATGGATTCGCCCATCGGCGGGATTTTGACTTCGAGGAGGGACATGGTGGAAGCGGAGTTGTGAACTGCTAATCTGAGCTCAGTGGCGCTAATGATCTGGAGTGGGAGGGAAGGAGGAATTGCCTGCAAGCAGGCGCCTAGACGGCAAAGGCGTCTTGGAGCATCGCAGCGTGTTCGAAGCGGTGGAGCGCGAGGGCGCCGACGGCGGGCGAGGCCGCGGCGTCGCGGCCGGCGTAGACGGGGAGAACCCCGAAGATTTCCGAGAGCAGGGGAGCGATGTAGCTCCACGCGCCCATGTTCTGCGACTCTTCTTGGCACCAGATGAGGCGGGCGCCGCGGTAGTGATCGGCAAGTTTGGTGATGGCGTTTTTGTGCAACGGATAGAGCTGCTCAATGCGCACGATGGCCGTATTCGTAATCTTGTGTTTGTCGCGGTAGTCGCAGAGGTCGTAGTAAACTTTTCCTGAGCAGAAGATCAGGCGCTGGGCCTTGGTCGGCTCGCTGGTACTCGCCGCTAAGCCGAACTGCGCGTCGTCGATCACCTCTTGGAATCCGCCGGCGGTGAACTCGGTGAGTTTCGAGACGGCGGCGGGGTGGCGGAGGAGTGACTTGGGCGACATGACGATGAGCGGCTTCTTCACGTCGCGCAGCACTTGGCGGCGGAGCGCGTGGAAGAAGTTGGCGGGTGTCGTGATGTTGGCGACTTGGATATTGTCCTCGGCACAGAGCTGAAGGAAACGTTCCAAGCGGGCCGAGGAGTGCTCGGGTCCCTGGCCTTCGTAGCCGTGCGGCAGGAGGAGCACGAGGCCGCTGGTGCGGTGCCACTTCGATTCGCCGGCGGCGAGGAATTGATCGATGACGACTTGGGCCCCGTTGGCAAAATCACCGAACTGAGCTTCCCAGATGCAGAGCATATTGGGGTAGTCGAGCGAGTAGCCGTAGTCGAAACCGAGCACGGCGGCTTCGGAGAGCAGCGAGTTGTAAACGCAGAAACGGGCCTGCTGGGGATCGAGGTTTTGGAGGGGCGCGTAGGTGGCGTTTGTCTCCATGTCGTGGAGCACAGCGTGGCGGTGGCTGAAGGTGCCGCGTTCGCAGTCCTGGCCGCTGAGCCGGATGGGTTTGTTTTCGAGTACGAGGGTGCCAAAGGCGAGGGCCTCACCGAAGCCCCAGTCGATGGGGCCGCCGTCTTGGTGGGCGGTGACGCGGGCGTCGAGGAAGCGTTTGATTTTGGGGTTGGGTTTGAACCCGGGGGGGAGCGTGGCGAGGCCGCGGACGACTCGGTGGATCAGCTCGGCGGATACGCCGGTGGCGACTTTTTTGAAATGGAAGTCGGGCTGGAAAACAGCGGTGGAACCGGCGAATTTTTTGGTTTCGGCGGCGGCGGCGCGTTTGGCGGATTTTGCGGTCTCAGAGGCTTTGGCCTTTTCGAGATTCTTTTCGAGGGCGTCGCTGTATTCGGCTTTGATCGCCTCAGCTTGGGCCTCGGTGATCGTGCCCTCGGCGACGAGCCTGCGGGTCAGGACGGTGGAGACCTGCGGGTGGGTGGCGATTTTCCGGTAGAGGAGCGGCTGGGTGAAGGCGGGCTCGTCGGTCTCGTTGTGGCCGTGTTTGCGATAGCAATACATGTCGATCACGACATCGCGGGCCCACTTGGCGCGGAACGCGAGGGCGAGTTGCGCGACCATGCAGACGGCCTCGGGGTCGTCACCGTTGACGTGAAAAATCGGGGCCTCGATCATCTTCGCGACGTCGGTGCAGTAGCGCGTGGAGCGAGAGTCGCGGGGCTCGGTGGTGAAGCCGATCTGGTTGTTGATGACGAAGTGGAGGGTGCCGCCGGTCTGGTAGCCGGGGAGTTGGGAGAACTGGAGTGTCTCGGCGACGACGCCCTGACCGGCGAACGCCGCGTCACCGTGGATGAGGAGCGGGAGGACGCGATTGCGGTCTTCCATGGCGCCGCGGATGCGCTGGCGGGCGCGGGCTTTGCCCTCGACGACGGGATTGACGATTTCGAGGTGGGAAGGGTTGGCGGCGAGGCGGACCTCGACCGATTTGCCGGCGGCGGTCTCGAGGATGGCCTCGTAGCCGAGATGGTATTTAACATCGCCGTCGCCGCCGACAGTTTCGGGCAGGTAGTTTTCGGAAAACTGTTCGAAGAGGACGTCGAAATTTTTCCGCATGACGCTCGTCAGGATATTGAGGCGACCGCGATGGGCCATGCCCATGACGACTTCTTCGACGCCGACGTGCGGGCAGTGCTCGATGATGGAATCGACGGCGGCCACCATGGTTTCTCCGCCTTCGAGGGAGAAGCGTTTCTGGCCGACGTATTTGGTGTGGAGGAAACGTTCGAACAGCTCGGCCTTGTGGACGCGGCGGAGGATGCGGAGTTTTTCGGCCTTCGAGAAATCGGGTAGATTCCGCGTGGATTCCATTTTCTCTTGGAGCCAGTGGCGGACGTCGACGTCGGTGATGTGCGTGTACTCGACGCCGATGTGGCCGCAATAGGTGGTGCGCAGCGCGAGGAGGATGTCGCGGAGCTTCATCTGGCCGCCCCCGAGGTAGGTGCCGATATCGAAGGACGTATCAAGATCGGCGTCGGAGAGTGTGAACTGGGCGAGGGAGAGCTTGGGGTGTGGGGCGGGCGGTGCGGCGAGTGGATCGAGATGAGCCTCGAAGTGGCCGATGGCGCGGTAAGTATTGATGAGATGGTGGACGCGCGACTGCTTGAGACTGTCGATAATGGGGGCGGTGGCCGCGGCGGGCGTGTCGCCGGAAGCGAGAGCGGCAGTGGGGGAGGCCCCGTTGCTGCCGAGGGTGAAGCCCTGAAAGAAGGCGCGCCACGTCGGATCGACGGAGTCGGCGTTTTGGAGCCAGGATTCATAGGCCGCCTCGATAACGGCGGCGTTGGCGTGAGTGGGAAGGGAGGATGTGGAGGCTACGCGGGTCATGGTGAAGGCCGCGGATGAGCGCGGCGTTGAAAGAAAAGGAAGCACCAACGAAACAGGGCGCGGCGCAGAATTCAAGTGCGAGCCGGTTTGGGAGAGAGATTGCAATGGAGCTTAACGTCGGTAACAGCGGGATTAGTTTTTACACTTACATCCATGGAAACCCAAATCAAAGAATCCCTCCTCGCTCTCTTGGCCGGCATTAGGGCTGGCGACGGGCGGGTGATTGCCGAGGAAATGGTGAAACTGGACGGATATTTAGAGCGCGGAGAGGCTTCGGGAGAATTGCACCCGCAACTCGGGCATTTTTTGCAGAATCGCAGTTACGTGAAGGCGGTCATGTTCCTGGGTGGCGAGACGGACATTCCAGTCGGAGCGTGCGGTGGACGGGCGGGGCAGCCGGCCCGAGCGGCGGAAGGGAGCGCCTGACTTATGGCCGGTGGTGAGAAAATTTCGATGCAGGGGGGGCAGGGACTGGGGCAGAATCCGTTTGCGGCGCTGAGTGGGGCGGGGTTGCCGGTGGCGCCGAAAGCGGTCTTGGACCAAGCGGCGGCGGCGCTCGCGGCGAAGACGTCCGGCGGCACGGGTGCGAAGCTCGGCGGCGTGGGACAAGGAGCGAAGGCCGCACCGGAGAAAAATCGCGGGCGTGTGGAAATTCGTCGTGAGACCGGAGGGCGTGGGGGGAAAACGGTGACGACGGTCAGTGGGTTTGTGGGCATCGGGCTGCCGGAGAAAGAGCAGCTCACGAAAAAAATGCGCGGAGCGTGCGGCTGCGGCGGGACCGTCAAGGACGGCGCGATCGAGATTCAAGGTGATCAGCGGGAGAAGATGGCAAAAATTTTGGTCGAGGCGGGATTTCGGCCGGTAATGGCGGGCGGGTGAAGCCGAGGACGCCGAGGACGCGGGAAACGCGGGAAACGCGGGAAACGCGGGGAACGCGGGGAACGCGGAAAATTAACCACGGATGGACACGGATCGACACGGATGTTCGGAGAGAGCGCAGGTGCCGTGGTCTCGTCGCGGGGAAGTCGAGAATCGGCATTGCGCGCGGGAGTGGCGCGGTTACGGTGCGACCATGTTAAGCATCTTGGAACTGCCAACGGTGCGCCAGCGGGTGGCGCGGATCAGTGTCGAGGCCTACCATGTGATGTCCGCCCAGGGCTGGTTGGACGAACGCACGGAATTGTTACGGGGTGCGATTGTTGAAAAAATGACTAAATCACCCCTGCATGTTTTCTTGGTCGATACACTTTACGAGCAACTGCGCTCGATGGCATTCCCCGGACACCTCGTCCGCAAAGAGCAACCCGTGACGCTGGTCGATTCCGAGCCCGAGCCGGACATTGCAATCGTGAAGGGCGTGCGGGAAGATTTCCGCGACGGACACCCCGACGGGGCCGTCCTCGTGGTAGAGGTCGCGGTTTCGAGTGAGGAAAGCGACCGGGAAAAAGCTTCGATTTACGCGGAGGCGGGCGTGGCGGAGTACTGGCTCGTGTTACCGGAGAAGGGCGTGATCGAGATTTTTACGCAGCCGGTGGCGGGAAAATATGGCGAGACACGGATCGTGCGCCGCGGAGAAGTGGCGGTGTCGCCGGTGCTGCCGGAGCTGCGGGTGGATGTCGGCGGGTTGTTCGGGTAATGTCGTAAGGGAGGGGGAGCAACGGCAGAGCCGAGCCGAAGGAGTCGTCGATTGAACCTCCGATGCGTGGTGCGTGGCCAACGCCCATGAATGGTGCTTGGGCAACGCCGGGGATGATCCCGAGCGGCAGACGTCGACCGTTTTGGCGTCCGTGAAATTCGCGATCAGGCGGCCAAGCCCGCGGTGAGCGCGAGGGCGCCTTTGGCGCGATTCAGAATGTAGAGGTGGTAGCCGGGGGCGCCTTGCGCGAGGAGGTCGCGGATTTGCGTGAGCGCCCAATCGATGCCGATCGTTTCAACGACGTCGGTGTTTTCGGCGGCGACTTCGAGGCGCGTGCTGAGTTTCGCCGGGAGCGTCGTGCCACACATCGCGGTGAAGCGTTGAATTTGTTTCAACGAAAGCACGGGCATAATGCCGGGGACGATCGGGACGCTGATGCCGGCGGCGCGGCATTTGTCCACAAAACGGTAATACACGGCGTTGTCGAAAAACAGCTGCGTCGTGATGAAGTCCGCGCCGGCGTCGATTTTGATTTTGAGCGCAGTGAGATCGGCTTCGAGAGACGGGGCTTCGGGGTGTTTCTCCGGGTAGCCGCCGACGCCGAGACAGAAATCGGGGTGGCGGGACTTCAGCAGCGCGACGAGGTCACTGGCGTAACGGAGACCGTCCTTGCCCGGCGTGAAGGTCGTCTCGCCCTTGGGCGGATCGCCACGCAGCGTCATGATATTACGGAAACCACCGGCATAAATGCGATCGGCGACCTCGGAGAGTTCGGCGCGGGTATGGCCGACGCACGTGAGGTGCGGCATGACGGTGAAGCCAAAGTCGCGTTTCAGGAAGTCACAGACTTGTGCCGTGCGGTCGCGGGTCGTGCCGCCGGCTCCGTAGGTCACGGATACGAAATCGGGGGCCATGCGCTTCAGCGCGGTCGCGGTGGCACGGAGGGCGTCAACGCCCGTGTCGTCCTTGGGCGGAAAGAATTCCAGCGACCGGAGCGGACGGTTCTGCGCGAAGAGTTCGGAGAGGGGACGGTCGTGCGGCATGACATATCAACGGATATGTAAGCGTTGATATGTGTAAAGCTCGGTCTTTTCT
>CAMCHO010000147.1 GCA_945874455.1 Opitutus sp. GAS368
CGCATTCAGCGCACGGCCGCTGGCACCATCCTCGACTACGGAGTCACGCTGCGCGCCACCCACGGCGCCGTCACGCTCGGCGACACGGAGGAGGGCACGATGGCTGTCCGCATCAACGAAGCGCTCCGCGTCACGCACGGGAAAAATAAAGACAAGCGGCCCGGCACCGGCGCGCTCGTCAATGCAGCCGGCGATCGCGGCATTCCCGTCTGGGGCAAGCGCGCGGCGTGGTGCGATGCCTCGGGCCCGCTGGCCGACGGTCGCGTGATCGGGGTCGCGCTGCTCGAGCACCCGCAGAACTTCCGCCACCCCACGTGGTGGCACGCGCGCGACTACGGCCTCCTCTCGGCAAATCCCTTTGGCCGGCACGATTTCGAAAAACTCAAAGACCAGCCCACCGCGGGTGACCACGTCATTCCCGCCGGCGGCTCGCTCACGCTGCGTTATCGCCTCATTTTTCACCGCGGCGACGAAAAATCCGCCCGCATCGCCGACCTCTTTGCCGCCTACGCTGCGGAAAAGTGAGGCCCGCTACCGACCGTCCCTGCTCTCACGAGCAGAGCTACACGATCCACGGCAGTTTATTTTTGCGGCGCGGATTGAGGTAGCCCGCCTCGTGAGAGGCCGGATGATTTTGCGCAGTGGGGACCGACCGTCCGTGCTCTCACGAGCAGGGCACCAGGATCAACGGCGGTTTATTTTGGCGTCGTGGACTGAGGTAGCCCGCCTCGTGAGAGGCGGGATGTTTTTGCGCAGTGCCTGTCGACTGTCCCCGCTCTCACGAGCAGGGCACCACGATCCACGGCGGTTTATTTTTGCGCGGCGGATTGAGGTAGCCCGCCTCGTGAGCGGCGGGATGAGTTTGCGCAGTGCCTACCGACCGTCCCTGCTCTCACGAGCAGGGCTACACGATCCACGGCAGTTCATTTTTGCGCCGCCCATTTCACGGCGTTCGTGAGGAGGGTTTTGAAGGGGGCGAGGTCGTGGACGCGGCCGTCGTGGCCGATGGTGAGGCCAACGATGCGGGCGGTGGGGTGCTTCGTGGTCCACACGACGGGATGCGGTTTCTTGAATTTGAGTGACGGCGAAGTTTCAGCGAGGACGTCGATGGGGGAGGTGCCGGGTGGGATTTTTTCGGGCTCGGCGTTGATGTAGTAGAGTTCGTCTTCGACTTCGAAACTCGCGGGCACGTTTTTCATGATCGGGTGCGCCGGTTGCAGGGCGTTGACGGAATAGTTGGCGATCTTGTCGTGGCCGCGGGCCCCGCCGCCGACGATCTGGGCGTTGAGCTCGGGCCACTCGGCGAAGCCGTACCACGTGCCGGGGTGGTGCATCACGATGCCTTTGCCGGCGGCGGCGAAGGCGAAGAGCGCTTTGCGGTAGGCGGGGGTGTCGAAGAATTTCCGATTCACGCTGATGACGGCGACGTCGGCACCGGCGAGTTCGGCGGCGGCTTGGTCGCGGTCTTCGGTGTAGTTCACCGTGTAGCCGCCGGCGCGGAGAATGGCGCTGTCAGCCTTGCCGAAGAATTCGCCGAATTTGTGCGAGCTCCCGCCGCCGATGATGAGGACGCGGGTCTTGCCGGGTTCCCAGACGACAGGCGTGGTTTCGGGGAGCATCGCATCGCCGCGGCCGCCGGCTTTGGGAGTGAGATCGGTAGGGGCGGCGGGGGTGGTCGGCTTGCTGGCGCTCGCCGCTACCGGGGAAGATGACGCGGCGAGGTAGGCGATGATGTCGCGGAGGCCGGTGGCGCCGAGGCCCTCGAAGCCTTCGGGCATAAGGGATCGGCGGGTATTTTCGCGGGTGGTGATATCGGCGATTTTGACTTCGGTGTCGCCGCCTTGGTTGCGGACGATCAGGGCGGCGGTGGTTTCGGAAACAATCACGCCGGAGAACGTCTCACCTTTTTTCGTGGTGATGTTCCATTGCCAGAAATTCGGTTCCACCTGGCGATTGGGGTCGACGATCGCGGTGAGCAAATCGACGGGGGCGTGTGCGCCGATGCCGGCGAGGGGCGGGCCGACGTCACGGAGACCGACGTCGCCGAGTTTGTGGCAGATGGCGCAGGCGGCGGCGTAGAGCGTGCGGCCGTTGGCGAGGTCGCCGGGCTTTTGCACGTCGGGGAGGAGTTTCGCGATCAGATCGTCTTTGGCTTTCGTGGACGCGTTAGTGGCACCGAGGACGACGAGGGCTTCGCGGGCGACTTTGGTGGTGGGGTGCTGGCGGAGGCGCGCGATGTTGGCGGGCCCGAGGGCGGAGGGGCTGAGGCGGTTGGCGCTGATCGCGGCGATGAGGGCGAGGGCGGATTCCTGACGTTTTAGGATTTGTTCGAAGATCGGCGCGGACTTCGTCTGGACGAAGGCGTTGATGAGCACATCGACGGCTTCGCTGCCGGCGAGCTCGCCGACGGTGGCGATGAGCGGGGCCTTGATGGCGTCGGAGGTCGCGGTATCGCTGAGGAGAATACCGATTTTCGCGAGGGCCGTGGAGCGATGGGCTGGGAGCGCGACGAGGGCGGTGGCGATATCGGCGCGCGTGGTGTCGGAGGTGTTGGGGTTGGCGAGATCGGCGAGGACGCGACGGGCGGCGGTGGCCACGGCGGCGGTGAGGGCGCCGGTGGTATCCCACTTGGCGGCGACACCGAGGGCGGCGGCGGTGGTGTCGGGTGCGGCGAGGAGGGTTTTCAGCGCGGCGGCGAGGGTGGGCTCGCTGGTGCTCGCTGTCACGGAGGACGCGGCAAGCCCGCGGAGGAGGGCGGCGGCGAGGGGAGTCGGCGAGTCGGCAGCGGCGGCGGTGAGGCGCCCGATGTCGGCGGAGGCGACGGAGGGTGCGAGGGCGGTGACGAAGGGGGCCAGCGTGGTGGTCGGCTTGCTGGCGCTCGCTGCTACGGAGGCGAGGGCATCGATGAGGAAGTCGGCGGCGTGTTCGCTGGCGGCGGCGATGAGGGCGGATTTTGTCCAGTCATCGGTGGCGGCGGCGAAGTCGGCGAGGACGGCGGCGCGTTGGGCGGGGGTCGTCGCAGTGCGGGCGGATTCGTAGCGGGCGAGGGCGGAGCTGCCCATCTTCGGCGTGAGCGAGGTGAGTTGCGCGGCACCGGCGTGATTTTCTTGCGCGAGGCGGAGCGCGAGTTTTTTCACGTGGGCGTTGGGGCTCGTCTGGATGGCGGCGACGAGGCCGGAGAGATTTTTGCGGTCGACGGCAACGGCGGGGAGGACCTTCGCCTCCTTGTGCTGCACTTTCCAGATGCGGGAGAAGTAGTGGTCGCGGTCGGGACGGACGGCGGCGTTGGACTGGCTGTGGACGGGGCCGCGGGTGTCGTTGTGGATGACGGCCTGGTTGTAGAAATCGACGACGTAGAGGGCACCGTCGGGGCCGACGCGATTTTCGATGGGGCGGAACCAGAGATCGGTGCTGCGCATGAACTCGGTTTCCTCGCGGCCTTTTTCTTTTTCGACGGAGTAGCTCACGCCGTCGCGGCGGACGAATTGGTGGTGGACGATGTTGAGCGTGGGCTCGGTGGTGAAGTAGCTGGTGTTCCACTTGGCGGGCCAGGCGCCGCCTTCGTAGATCGCGCAACCGGCGGCGGCGGTGAAGCGGCCGACCTGGTCGATCTGCACGTAGGCTTGCTCGGGCCACTCTAGCGCGGGGAAGGATCGCTGGTTCGTGATCATGCCTTTCCACGAGGTGGTGCCGGGGAGTTTCCCCTTTGCGAGGATGCTCTCGGGGAGCACGGAGTGGAAAAACACGGTGCCGCTGGTGGGCTGCGTCCAGAAGACTTGGCCATCCCACGTGATGTCGAGGCCCCAAGTGTTGCCGTTCTTGCTGGAGTATTGCTCGAAGGCGGAACCGTCGGGTTTGAAGCGGACGACGCCGGAGCCGTCGGGACCGAATTTTTTCGAACCGTCGCCGGAGGTCACATCACCGCGCGAGTAGCCGTGCGTGGCGTAGATCCAACCGTCGTGGCCCCAGCGGAGATTGTTGATGACGGCGTGGGTGTCGTTGATGCCGAGACCGGTGTAGAGCTTGGTGCGTTTGTCGGCGACGCCGTCGTTATTGGTGTCTTCGAGATACCAGATGTCGGGTGAGGTGGCGGCGATGACGCCGTTGCGGTGTAGGACGAAACTGGTGACGAGCTCGAGTTTGTCGGCGAAGACTTTTTTCGTGTCCATGATACCGTCGCCGTTGGTGTCGGTGAGGATGGAGATGGAATCTTCGGGGTCGCGGTCGGCGACGTAGGGTTTGTGGGAGCCGGAGTCTTTCCAGCGCGGGAGAGCGGAATTGGCGGGAGTGTTGGGCTTGCGGCGGCCGTTGGGATACTCGGGAGTTTCGCAGACCCAGAGGCGGCCTTTTTCGTCCCAGTCGATGTTCATCACCTTATTGATGAGGGGCTCGGAGGCGACGAGGGAGAGGTTGAACTCGGGGTGGACTTGGATTTTGGCGGCGGCTTTGGAGGGCGCGGTGGGGCCGCCCTCGGGGTAGCGAAGGGCGTCGCCGAGTTCGTCGGCGCGGCAGAGTTCGTCGGTGTTGGCGCGGTGGCCGGCCCAGGCGATGCTGCGGAGAAGAATGGCGCGGTAGTTGGGGCGGTCGAAGTTGCCGTAGAGGTGACCGGGGATGGAGACGAAGGCGCGGTAGGGTTTGGCGGAGCCGGCGAGCGTGCGCTCGTAGGTCCACATCTGGGGTTGGATATCGTAGATGTTGACGGCCTTTTTCGTGGCGACGGCTTCGGCGGCGCGGGCCTGCGCCTCGCGGTTGCCACGGCCGCCGGTGTCGATGGCTTTCGGGGTGTAGGCGGTGGCGAGGACGTGGGCGTCGGGGGAGAGATCGAGGTCGTAGTAGATCTCGTCCTCCATTTGCCAGTTGGAGGCGTGGCGGGTGATGGGATGTTCGCGGTCGATGAAGTAGAGATGCATCGGGGCTTCGAGGAACTTGGTGGTGCCCTGGCGCCACGAGCCGCCGATGATGGATTTATACCAGTCGGTGTCCTTCGAGACGGCCGCGGCGTGGACGACGACGATGCCGCCGCCGCGGGCGAGGTAGGCTTCGAGGTTGGCGCGGTCGGGGGCGGGGATGTCGCCGGCGTTGGGCGCGTGAAGAATGAGGACGTCGGTGGCGGCGAGTTGCTCGGCGGTAGGGAACGTGTTGCTACCGGAGGCGACGGCGCCGCGGGCATTGAGGAGCGGGGCCCACTCGGCGAGGAAGCGAGGGTGGTCGTGGGCGCCGGGGCCGTGGGTTTTTGGGCCGGAGCGGATGAAGACGCGGAGCGGGGCGGCGGCGGAGAGCGCGGAGGTGAGGACGACGGCGAGGAGGGTGACGAGGGTGAGGAGGCGTTTCATGGGGTGGAGCGGAAGAGAGAGGGAGAGATGGAGAGAGGGGAGAAACCGACGTGCGGTGCTATGAGCGGGTGCGGCAGGGGGTGAGGTGGTTGCGAAGGCTGGCCCAGGGTTCTTGGGTGGAAACGTCGAAGGGGTCGGGGACGCTGGCGAGGGGATCGGGGAGTTTGGCGGGGGACAGCATCGCGAGGAAGACGAGCGGCTCGGCGTGGGGGTTGTAGGTGGCGTGAACGGTGCCCGCCGGGATGTGCGCCATTTCGCCGGCGCTGAGGATGCGATACTCGTTGCCGACCCATTGTTCGGCGCGACCGTAGAGCACGTAGATGATTTCCTCGCGGTGTGGGTGGTAGTGAAACGGGTGGCAGTGCAGCGGGTCCATGTTCGCGCGCACGAGGAGGAGTTTCTCGGCGGCGACGAGGTCGGGGCGGCAGAGCCACTCGTTGTTGGTCCAGGCGTTGGGTTCGCGGAGGGCGTCGGCGATTTGGACGAAGCGGCGTTCGGCGGGGGACATGGAGTGGTTTATTTTTTCGACACCGAGGTCACTGAGGCGACACAGAGGACGCAGAGAAATTCTCTGTGAACTCCGGGACTCGGATCGAAATTAGCTGCGGTTCCCGGGCACTTTCAGGGATTTGAATTTGCGGGTGAGGTTGGTGAGGGATTCTTCGACGCCCATGCGTTCGAGGCTGCTGGCGCCGACGAAGCCGTCGCAGGTGGTGGCGGCCATGACGCGGGCGGCGTCCTCGGGGGTGTTGATCGGGCCGCCGTGGCAGAGGAAGAAGATGTCTTTTCGGATAGTGGAGGCGGCGTGGATGATGTCCTGCGTGGTCTTGATGGTGTGGTCCCAGCTCACGAGAGCGTTTTTAACGCCGATGCTGCCGCCGACGGTGGTGCCGACGTGGGCGATGATGGCGTCGGCGCCGGCTTTGGCCATCTCGATGGCCTCTTCGGGCGAGCCGACGTAGACGACGGAGAAGAGGTCCATGCGGCGGGCGAGGGCGACCATCTCGTATTCCTTTTTCACGGACATGCCGGTTTCTTCGAGGACGCCGCGGAAGTGGCCGTCGACGATGGTGTGGGTGGGAAAATTATTCACCCCGGAGAAGCCCATTTCTTTGACCTGGCCGAGCCAGTGCCACATGCGGCGACGCGGGTCGGTGGCGTGGACGCCGCAGATGACCGGACATTCTTCGACGACGGGGAGCACCTCATATTCGCCGATCTCCATGGCGATGGCATTGGCGTCGCCGTAGGCCATCATGCCGGCGGTGGAGCCGTGGCCCATCATGCGGAAGCGGCCGCTATTATAGATAATGATCAGATCGGCGCCGCCTTTCTCGATGAACTTGGCGCTGATGCCGGTGCCGGCCCCGGCAGCGATGATGGCGTCACCCTTGGCGAGGGTGGCGCTGAGGCGGGCACGCACTTCTTCGCGCGTGTAAGGGTTTCCTTTTCCGGTCCAAGGGTTGGGCATAATGAGGGAGAATGAGGATTAAGGTGAAATGACTAATGACTAATGTCTAATGACTAAGGTGGAAGAGTGGAGTTCACACATCAGGGTGATGATTTTCCACATGGGCAAAGGCGAGGAGAGAGAACGGCCAAACTCACGAATACCAGTAAAGGTTGGAGGGACGGAAATGGTTCATCACGGAACGCGGCGGCGGAAGGGGCGGGGAGCGGGCGAGGGGGAATTCAGTTGAAGGGCATCGGCGCTGCGCTCCTCGCAGTGACTGCGCGGGGCGGAAGGTTTACGGCGGGATGGTGAGGTCTTGGCCGCCGGCGGTGAGCACGGCTTGCAGCTGCGGATAGGAAATATCCTGCACGGCGACGCGGCGATCGATGGCGAGGGCGGCAGCGGCACCGGCGGCTTGGCCGAGGACCATGTAGACGGGCTCCATACGGATGGACGTGTAGGCGACGTGCGTCGCGGAAAGGCAAATGGGGACGAGAAGATTGCGGCACTCGGATTTCTGCGGGACGAGCGCGTAATAGCTGATGCCATAGGGACGGATCGATTGGGAGACGAGGTGGGCGCCTTCGAAGCGCACGTGGCCGTCGGTGTCGACGAAGGTGGAGACGACGTGGGAATCGAGGGCGTAGGAGCCGATGCCGACGGGGTGGCCGGCGTCGACGCGGGCTTGGCGGCGGAGGTTTTCCTCTTTCATGACGAAGGCGCCGCGCATGCGGCGGGCTTCGCGGACGTAGAGCTGGTGCGGGAAATTTCCGTGGTCGGTAAACTCGTCCTTGGGCCAGCCCCACGGGGCGAGTTCCTCGCGGATGGCAGCGGGGACGCGGGGGTCGTGGGCGAGGGTCCAGAGCATGCCGAGGGCGTAGTCGCGGTGCAGTTGGGCGAGGCGGGCGCGCTCGGCGTGGGTAGCGGTGGGGTAGTCGGTATTGGCGCCGACGAAGTCGAGGTGGTTAGTGTCGGTCTTCCGATTGGGCATCGGGGTGAGCGAGACGATTTTTTGCAGCGGAGTGTCGGGCTTGAGTTGCAGGCTGCGGACGAGGGCCTCGTGCCAGAGCGGATTGTAAGTGGCGGGCTTGGTGAAAGGGATGCGGTTGGCGGGGTCGTTGGTGAGGGTGACGCGGTAGCAATAGGATTGGCTGCGGTTGTCTTGGTCGCCGGGTTTGCCCCAGAGGGCGCGGTCGATGAACGGCAGGAGGCCGGAGGTGGGATCGCCGGGGCGGACCCACGGATCGATGGAGCGCTCGCCGGCGCCGACGATGCCGGCGGGGCGGATGCCGTTCATGGTTTCGCCGAAAGCAGCGTTGCTCTCGCGACCGATAAAATGGCTGACCCCGGCGCGGGCCATGAGATCGCCCTCGTAAGAGGCATCGATGAAGGCGAGACCGGCGTAGCGCTCGCCGGTGGTGGTGAGCAGTGCGATGATCCGTCCGTCTTTCAGCTCAACGGCATCGGCGGTTTCGGCGAGGAGGCGTCGGCGGATGACGGTGACCCCGGCGCGTTGAAGCATGTCGGCGAGGATTTTTTCCGCGATCCGGGATTCGTAGACCCACTGCATGTGCAACGCGTCGTTCTTGCCGGTGTAGGTGCGTTTTTTAGAGCGTTCGAAAAAGTCGGTGCGATCGTCGCCGCGCCACGCCGAGGGCTGCAGATAGTGATCGTAGATGTGACCGTAAAATTCCCGCGCGATGCCGCCGATGACGGCGCTGCGATTCATGTCGGTCGCGGTCAGCCCGGCGGTCGCGACGCCGCCGAGGTGGGTGGTCTGCGAGAGGAGCACGACTGATTTTCCAAGTCGAGCGGCGGAGATCGCAGCGCTGATGCCGGCGAGAGTTTCGCCGTAGACGACGACGTCGTGGGCGGCGTGGACGGGCGTGAGGAGGGCGGTGAGGAGAACGAAGAGAAGGGAGCGGGGATTCACGCGTGGGACGGTGGCGGTTTGGAGGGAGAGAACAAACTTTTCGGGTGGGACGTTATCAGTAAAAGGAGATCCGTGGGTTTTGTGGGTGCGGCAGATTGGGCGACACCTGCTCGTCGCGGAGGAGCCTGCCGGTCAGGACGTCATGACCCTCGATATCGCCCTCAAAGGACCGGCGCCGGACGGGATGATGGAGGCCGATCGGTGCTGTGGTGGTCGCACACTCGTTGAGCGCGGTGGGTTCGAGATTTTCCCCGTGTGCTCAGTGGGTCGCTGAGTTGGCGAAGGGGAGGGCGATGGAGAAACGTTTGCGGGGGTAGTGGGGTGGCGGGAGGCGGGCGAATGCAGGCACGGGGACTTGCCCGCCCACCTCACGGACGGAGCGCGGGGCGAGCTTCGGGGTGGCGGGCGAGGATGGCGCGGAGTTGGGCGACGACGGCGGGTTGCTCGGCGGCGATGTTGCGTGATTCGACGGTGTCGGTGGCGTAGTCGTAGAGTTCGATTTGCGCGGTTTCGGCGGGGGCGCCGGGTTGCTTCCACTCGACGAGGCGGTAGCGCTCGGTGCGGATCGCCCGGCCGAGATCGCCGCGGGGGAAGCAGTGGTAGGCGTGGTCGCGCACGCGGGCGGCGGGATTTTTTAGGACGGGCACGAGGCTGGTGCCGTCGACTGGCAGCGGGCCGGTGGGCTTGGGGAGGCCGGCGAGTTCGGCGAGTGTGGGATAGAGGTCGACGGTCTCGGCGAGTTGTCCGGTGTGAGTGCCGGGGCGCGTGACGCCGGGCGCGATCACGACGAGCGGGATGCGGTTGGCTTGCTCGAAATTGGTGTGCTTGGTCCAGATGCCGAGGTCGCCGAGGTGCCAGCCATGGTCGCCCCAGAGGACGACGATGGTGTTGTCGGCGAGTTTCAATTCGTCGAGCGCGGCCATGACGCGGCCGATCTGCACGTCGGCGTAGCTCATGCTCGCGTAGTAACCGTGGATGAGCTTGCGCTTGATGTCGTCGGGGTAGGGCTGCACAGGCGGCTTGGGCACGGGGAAAAACGCGTCGATCTCGCCGCCGCGTTTCATGGCGATCGGCACGACGCCGTCGGGGGCGGTCTCGCGCGCGGGCATGGGGAGTTTGGCGGGATCGTAGAGGTCCCAGTATTTTTTCGGCACGGAGAAGGGCAGGTGCGGGCGCACGAAGCCCACGGCGAGGAAGAAAGGCTCGGCGGGTTTTTCCTGGGCGGCGCGCAGGCGCGAAATGGCGTGGGTGGCGACGCGGGCATCGGCGTAGGCATCGTCGGGCACGTCGGGCGATTCCCAGGCGGCGCCGCGCGGGAGCGGGCCGGAACCGGGTGGGCGGCGGAGGTTGGTGAAGAGGGCCTGCTCGTTGGTGGGCGAGCCTTCGCGCGTGCTGGCGGGATCGACATACTCGATGACGAGATCTTTGTGCACGGGGACGCTCCACGAAGCGGGATCGTCGTAGGTGCCGTGGCCGACGTGAAAGACTTTGCCCATCGACTCGGTGCGGTAGCCGTGGCGCATGAAAAACTGCGGGAGCGTGACGGCGTCGGGGTAGGTGTCGCGGAAGTTGCGGCCGAATTGGTAGAGGCCGGTGGTGGTGGAGCGCGCGCCGAGGAGCAGCGTGAAACGGGAGGAGGCGCAGACGGCCTGGTTGCAATACGCGGCGTCGAAGCGCAGGCCGCGCCCGACGAGGCGGTCGAGATTCGGCGTGATGGCGGTGCGGTCGCCGTAAGCGCCGAGCGTGGGCTTCAGGTCGTCGACGAGGAGGAGGAGGACGTTGGGGCGCGGGGCCGGGGCGGCGGGGGCGAGTGCAGGTGCAACGAGGAGCAGGAAGAGGGAGAGGGGCTTCATGTCGGGGGTGCGGGGCGAGGATCAGAAGGAGAGCCGGGCGCTGAGCGCGTAGCTCGTGGGCGGGTTGACGGCGGCGCGGAAGAGCTGGCCGTCGGGGTCGCGACGGACGAGGGTGTAGTCTTTTTGCTGGAGGAGATTGGTGGCGTTGAATTGGAACTCGACGCCGGCGCGGCCGAGCCATTGGGGTAGGCGCGTGCGGTAGCCGAGGAGCGCGTCGGCTTCGCGGCGGATGCTGGCGGTGAAGAGAGCGCCCGCGGTGCTGCGGCCGACCACGGGCGCGCTGCCGTAGCTGAGGCCTCCGCCGATGAAGGCGCCCTTGAGCCGGCCGGTGGTGAAATCGTAGCGCGTGAAGGCGCGCGCCTCGAGCTCGCGGTGGCCGATGGTGCCGGTGTTTTCGACGGCAGTCGTGGCGGCGAGCCAGTTCTGATAGTTGACGATCTCCTGAGCCACGGAGACGCCGGCGGTGGTCTGGAGATTCTGCGCTGCGGGATTCTGCCAGAGCGGGACGACGCGGGCGGCGGCGGCGCGGCTGCGCTTGAGCATGTTGGTCTGGACGGACGCGGTCTTCGAAACGTTGACGATCACGCGCCAGGCGGGAGTGACATTGCCGGTAAAACTGAGCTCGTAACCGTCGGTCGCGAGGTCGGAGAGGTCGAAGGCGCCGCCGACGAAACGTGGGACGTTGGCGGGGTTGACGAGACCCGCGGCGAGCTGGGCGTCCATGATGCGATCGTTGCGCTCGGAGACGTTGCCCGCGGCAAACGCGGCCGCTTGATCGACGGACGTGGTGCTGAACCACCCGGCGCGGAGAAAAGCGCGGCCGCCGAAGAGCGAGACCATCACACCGGCGTCGCGGCCTTGGCCGGAATTCAGCGGGAAGGGAGAGTCGTCGGGGATGAGTGTTTGGGTGGTGCCGGGTGGCTGGGCGTTCTCGGAATAGTTGTAGTAGGCGGAGAGCCACCTGGTGGCCTTGGCGACAACGCCGAAGCTGCGGCGCTCGAAATCGTAGGGCTGCGCAGGTGGGGCGGCGCCGAGAAAGCGCAGCTCGCCGAACGAATCGGAGCGGGCGGCGAGCTGCGTGTTGGGGCTGTTGGTCGGACGCGCGTAGTTGATCACCTCGGTGTAGCGCCAGCCGGCGGTGGTGATGAGGCGGTCGTTGAGGAAATAGCTCTGGAGGGCGAGGAGGCGGGTGTCGCCGTGGCCCCACTGGTCGTTGCGCTCGTTGTAGGCCCACGCCGTGGTGAACGTCCGCGCCGGTGCGTTGGGCTCGACGACGGCGGTGAAGGTGCGCGGAACACGGCGGAAATCGGGGGCGGCGAACTGGGAGCTGTCGGCGGGGTGGGTGATATAGCGGCGGGTCCAGAGCTGGTTGGCGGCGTTCTGCGGCTGGGCGTTGAACGGCGAGCCGTCGGCCACGAGGAAGGCGACGTGGCGCGGGTTGCCGGAATTGTCGCGACTCGCGAGGGCGGAGAGGCTGTGCCGTCCGAATTTTCCGAGATCGAGCTGGTAGGAGGCGGTAAGCCGGAAGCGTTCGCCGCTGTCGCGCGCGCGCCGTAGAACCCAGCGTGTATCGGTGTAGTAGAGACCGGCGTAGGGATTGGCGGCGCCGTCGCGGAAGGTGTTTCCGGGCTCGCCGAGGAGGCGATACACGTCGTGCGTGGTGTCGTAGACATCGTGGTCGCGCAGATCGTTCACGGCGGCGAACTCGACGAAGAAGTCTTTGAACGGCTGGGCTTCGACCACGGCGCCGACGAGCTTTTGTTTGTATTCACTGGTGCCGCCGGGGCCGGAGAAACTCGCGGTTTGCGGAAAGGGGGTGCGCGGCTCGAAGGTCGCCCAGTCGCCGGGGAGCACGACGGAGTTGACGCGGTTGGCGGCGGGTTGGCTGAAGACGGTCTGCGAGAAATTGCGGACGGTATCGTCGTTGCCCACGAACGTGAGGCGCGTGGTGGCGGCGCGTTTGCCGATGCCGAGCGGGGTGTTGGCGGCGGCGAGGCCATTGACGATCGGTGAACCGCTCGTGCGCCAGAGCGAGACGTTGTCGAACGGGGCGTAGAGGCGCGTGAGGGAGTTCTTCACGTGGCCGTATTCGACCTCGGCACGGACCGTGAGTTT
>CAMCHO010000148.1 GCA_945874455.1 Opitutus sp. GAS368
CGATCATACTTGCGGCCCGCTTCGATCATTTTCCGACCTTCCCAAATGTTATGCGACGCCGGCTTCTCGACGTAGACGTGCTTGCCCGCCTGACACGCCCAGACCGCCGCGAGCGCGTGCCAGTGATTCGGCACGACAATCGAGACGGCGTGCACGTCCTTGTCGTCGAGCACCGCGCGCAGATCCCAATGCGTCGTCGGCTTCTGCCCGGATTTTTCCGCGACCAGTTTTAATGCGGGCGCGAAGAGCGCCTCGTCAGTATCGCAGAGGGCGCGGAGGTGGACGTTGTGACTATCCTTCAGTCCGCAATAACTGTTGAGGTGCAGGGTGCCCTGATTGCGGAGTCCGATCACGGCGAGGTTGATTCGCTCGTTGGCGCCGGCGATGGCCGCGTAGGATTTTGCTGAAAAACCCATGCCTCCGATCGTGATTCCGGCCGTGCCGAGCGCGCTGGTTTTGATGAAAGCTCTGCGGTTGGTCGTGTTCATGGTATGGGGTAAAATAACTAAACGTGCGAGCCGGCTGGGGATCTTGAGGGGTGAGCAGTGTCGGAACGTTTTCCTACTATACCGACTCGCCGGCCCGCCGCCCCAGTAGTTCCCACATCAAGACTGCACCAGCAACGGAAACATTCAGCGATTCGATTTTTCCGCTGCCGGGAATCGTCACGAGCCGCGAGCACGACGACGCCACCAAGGGAGTGAGCCCGTGTTCCTCGTTGCCGAGTACGAGCGCCACGGGCTTTCGCAAGGCACCGGGCACCACCTCGGGCCGGCCACCGCGCGTCGCCGCACCGACGACATCGTAGCCCGCCGCGCCGAGCTCGCGCACGCACCCGACCAGATCGCGCGTCTGCCAGACCTCGACGACGTCCAGCCCACCTTCCGCCACCCGGTGCGCCGACTCGGTGGGTTTCGCCGCATTCGCGTGGTCGGGAATCACGATCCGCGCCACACCGAAAAACGCCGCCGTCCGCGCCAGCGCGCCGAGGTTGTGCGCGTTGCCGATGCGATCAAGCACGAGCACCGCCTCGCCCCGCTTGGCCCACTCGCGGATATCCGCCGCCGTCGGGACGCGTAACACCTCCGGCGTGACCACCGCGACAACCCCTCCGTGGTGCAGCGACCCAGCGACCTTCTCCAACTCCGGTGCCTCAACTTGCCGGTAAACTTTTTTCGCGACGGCGAGGACTTTGCAGATTCCGCCTACGCGCTGCCCCATCGCCGCCTCGTAAAATAAGCGCTGAATCGAAGCCGGATCGCGCGCAAACCGAGCCTGCACCGCCGCGAGTCCGCAGAGCCGCAGTTCTTTGAGTTCTTCACGGACGATCGGAGCCGGTCCCTTGCCCGGCGTCGCCGGCCCGGCCTTCGCTGCGTCCCGCGCGGCCGCCGCGCGCGCCGCGAGAGAAGGATGAAAACCAAGCCGTGGATTGTGAGCCATTCCCCACCCTGCCTTACCTACCGCCCCGAAACCAAACAAAAGTTCGAAATCGCAAAACAGTTCCGCACGCCCCCCGATCCCCATCGACGATACGATGGCGTCGCGCCTTTGGCCCTTGCGAACGTCCGAACCAGCGCCCCTACCCCGCTGACCGAGAGGCGCGAACTGCGGCACATTTTTCACGCGCTCGTGTGGGATGGCGACCTGCGCGGTTTCATCGAGCGTGGTGAATGTGCGCAGATCCGTTCGCTGGACGCCGGCCTCTATCAAGCGATCAAGACGGGCGGCTCGGAAGGGGTGACGGGGCTCGTCACCACCGTTCGGCACCACGTCGCAAACGCAGATTTTGTGCGGGTGGCGTAGTCCCCTCAGCGCCCCGTCACTTCGCCCACCACGGTAAACTCCTCGCGGTCGTGATAAAGGTGGCGGATGCGGAAGCCGGGGGCGTGTTTCGCCAACGGCGAGTCCGGTGCCCGCAGCTCACGCAACAGCGCCACGGCGTCCACGCGGCCGATCTTGAAGTTGATCACGAAACGGCGGCACCAGCCCTGCGCGAGCCACGGCGCAACGATGTGCTGCAACACATGGTGCGGCTCCTCGACGAGGTCGCAGAACAGCCAGTCGAAGTTCTCGCCGACACGCGGGATGAACTTGAACGCATCCGCGCACAAATGCTCGATCCGCGGGTGATCGAGCGCACCGCCCTTGAGCGGACCGTTGTCGATGGCGACGACCCGCGCGCCGCGTTTCGCCGCACTGTAGCTCCAACCACCGGGCGCAGCACCGAGATCGCACACGCACTCCCCTTTCCCCGGCTCGCGACCAAGGATAATGTAGGCCTCCTCGATTTTTAAATACGAGCGGGACGGTGCGAGATCGTCGTCCGCCATCCGGCGCTGACCGTGCACAAACGCCTCGCGCGCCACGTAGGCACGCCCAAAATCCACGAAATAGACCCACAGCCCGCGGGCGACATAGCCATCCGGACTCACGCCCCGTGGCACGTCCGCAACCGCGAGCTTCGCGACACGCGAAAATTTTTTCTTCAACAGCTCACCAAACGCCGACTCGACCGCCGAGAGACGGCGCCCCAGCCCGACCGTCTCCTGCGGCCCCAGCCAGACACTCGGCCACGCCGCCTCGATCCGCTCACCGCGCAAGCTGGCGAGAAAAAATTCTGCCACGCGCGTCGCGAGGGCGTTGACGGATTCGCCTTTCACCTCGAGGGGATCGCGCAGGGTGAGCCACGGAAAGGCCAACCCCTCGGTCGCCACCGCGACGTCAGTTCGCACCCAACCGGGTCCTTGCTCGACGGCGGGCGCGCCGGCGTCCGCCAGCTCGCGACCGAGCAACGTTTCGAATCCGGATTGGCAGGTGAGCAACATCCGCGCGAACGTGCCCGCCCGGCGTCGTGTCGCGAGCGCAAAAATCGGCCCCCCGCCCATTGGCACCGCGACGCCCTCGTCGCGAAAGGCCCGACCACGCGACGGGGACTTCGCGTCCCCATTTCCCCATTTCCCATGCCCCAGTGCCCGGTAGGCTTCGCCGTGCAGGCGCAAAAAAGCCCGGGCTCACGGCCCGGGCTTGGTCTGCAAAAAATTTTTGCTTTCGTTTTCTCCGACGGGCTCAGCTCTTCTCCGTTTTCGCGCCCGACTTCTTCCAGCCATCAATCCCCGGCGCGTAGTGCTTCACGTTAGTGTAGCCGAGTGCGACCGCCGCGCTGGCCGCCGCCTGGTAGGCGTTGCAGTACTCATTGCCGCAATAGGCGACAATGAGGGCGTTTTTGTCCTTCGGCAGCAGGGCGGCGAGTTTCTTGCCGTTGGCAGAAAAATCGATCGCCCCGGGGATGCGGCCTTCAGCGAAAGAGTCGCTCCCGTTCACATCGAGGACGGTGACGGCTTTCTTGGAAATCGCCGCCTGAAGATCAGCGTGCGAGATATCGGCCACTTTGCCCGAGCCGGCATACACCGCCAGCGCGAGACAAAGCGAGGAGAGGAGGGTAACGAGTTTTTTCATAGAAAGAAAACCGTAGTGGTCAGCAGACGTTTCTCAAGTGCGCAAAAAAATCCGCTCACCCGGGAAGTGCGGGCGGAGGTCGCACGGAGCGACGGATTCCTACCCGCCGGCGGGATCATCCCCGCGCGCGATAGCTGGCTTTAAAGTCGCTGCAGGTGAAACCCACCGTCCACGTCGAAACACGCACCCGTCGAAAACGGAAAACGATCCTCCGCGATCGCGCGCACCGCTCGCCCGACATCCTCCGCTTTTCCCCAACGGCGAAGCGGCGTGATACCGCGCTCGTCCGTGATGATGAGCTTGTCGTATTTTTCCTTCACCCCGCCGGTCATATCGGTGGCGATCACGCCCGGGCGAATCTCGTAAACGTTGATCCCGTCGTTCGCCAGCCGGTCGGCGAAGAGCTTCGTCATCATCGCGAGCCCTGCCTTCACCATGCAATAATCGCCGCGGTTAATCGAAGCCGTGTAAGCAGAAATCGAGGTAATGTTGACGATGCGCCCGCGGAAGCCTTCGGCGTCGGGCGCCTGCTTGAGCATCTGTTTCCCAACGAGCTGCGAGAGGAAAAACGGCCCCTTCAGGTTGATCGCGAAGAGCCGGTCAAAACTCTCCTCGCCCGCGTCGAGCAAATCAGCGCGCACCTTCGGAGCGACCCCCGCGTTGTTCACGAGCACATCGATCCGGCCGAACTGCGCGACCGTCTCCGCCACGAGTCGCTCGCGATCCGCCGCGACCGCCACGTCGCCTTGCACGATGAAGCCATCGCCACCCGCCGCCTTCACCAGGGCGAGCGCTTCGGCGGCCGCCTCAGCGTTGCCCGCGTAGTTGATGGCGATGCGCGTGCCCGCGCGGGCGAGTTCGATGGCGATTCCACGGCCGATGCCGCGCGATGCGCCAGTGATGAGAGCGGTTTTCGAAGACATTAGCGCGCAGCGAAGTGGAGCCGCACTTATCCGGCAATGCCGTTTCTGGACTTTCCTTTCGCCCTACCACTTCGGCGTCACCCCGTGACCTGCCGCGAGGTGCGCCACGGAAATTCTCCCGCCATCCATCGTGAAGCCTCCGTCAAACGGATTCTCCGCGAGAAACAGCGGGGTATCGAGGTCCGCAAAATCAAACCCGCCCTGCCCCGCCGCGAAACACGCCGACCCGGTCATCGCCAGAATCGATTCGACGTTGCCGCCGATCATCAGCGTGAGCCCCGCCGATTTCGCGACCGCGACGATATCGAGCGCCGCCACGACTCCGCCCTTCATCAGCTTGATATTAATCGCACCCGCCGCGCGCTCCGCCACCACCCGGCGCGCATCGTCCGCGCTGGTCACACTCTCGTCAGCCGCCACCAACCAACCCGATTCCTCCGCGAGTGCCCGGGCCCCCGCGAGATCGTCTTTCGCCAACCACTGCTCCAGCAACGCCGGCACAATGCCGCGCGCCTTCAGCCCGCGCACGAGTTCGCTCGCCGCCGCCCGAGACACACCCGCATTGCCGTCGAGAATCAGCGGCGAATCCGGCGCCACCTCGGAGATCGCACCCACGCGTTCGAGATCGTGCGCCGGCCCGAGTTTTCCGCCCACCTTCACCTTGATCATGCGAATGCCGCGCTTCCGAATCGCCCGCGCATTGTCCGCCGCCTCCGTCGCCGTGCCGGTCGTGACAGTCATGTCCGTCTCCAGCGTCGTGCCTGCACCGCCGAAGAATTTCCATAACGGCTCGCCCCGCTGCTTCGTGAGCGCGTCGAGCAACGCCAGCTCAAACGCGCACTGCGCCGAACCACACCACGCACCGCCGCGGCCGCGAAACTCCGCCGCGAGCCAGCGCCAATCTTTCACCACGTAACCCGCGAGCCAGCGCCGCGACCCGGCGAGCACGGCCAACGCCTGCGTCTGCGTCTCGCCGTTATAAGCGGGCAAGGGCGCGGCCTCGCCATAGCCGAGCGTGCCATCAGCCAACTCGAGCGTGACCAGGACATTGTTCGCCGCCGCCTGCGCGCCCCCGGAAATCCCAAACGGCTCGAAGAGGGGAATATCGAGCGGCGTAACTTCAACGGACCGGATAATCGGAAACGAGGGCTTGGAAAGGTTCACCGCGGGAGGAGAAACATCCCGCCGGCTCGCTGCAAGTGTGGTCATGCCGCCCGCTCCCGCGTCTCACTTTCTCAGGGCGATGACCGCACCGTTTCCCTCTCGGCCCGCCACCCCATAAAGCCCTCTCCTTCGCTTCGTCCTCCCAGAGCGCTGCTCGCGTCACTGCTTGTGATTCCAACCTGCGTTCGAGATGAGTCTCATGACGGCCTTTGGTCGGAGCCTGCTGGCGGGCGATTTAGGACGTAAAAATCACCTGCAAGCAGGCTCCTACTCCCAGCCGGTTAAGCTCATCTCGAAAATAAATTGGAATGACCATCCGCCGCCTGCCCGTGGCGACCTTGATCGCGTCTACAGTCACTGCGCGCCCACCCAGCAAGCATCTCGCTACCGGCGTCGAGCCCGCTGCCGAGCGCCGTCGAGCGCCGCAAAAAATCGCCGAATCTTCCTGAAATCCAGACTCCGCACTTGTCGGGCACTCTTCTCTCGCCACCCTTCGGTTTCACGCTCACCCCGCCCTTTTACCATGGCCAAACTCAAAACGATCTTACTCGTCGCCAACGGCGACCTCCGCCAATCCGCCAACGAAGTCTGCTGGCCCGCGCAACACGCGATGGAGCAGACCCTCACTGCTGCCGTCGCCAAGCTCGGCTTTAAACTCGTCCGCGCCCACCCCTACAAAGCCGCCCAAAAGCATGGCTTCATCAGTTCTCAAAAAGAGGGCATGGAGGTCTTCGCCGGCCTCGATCCCAAGACCCCGCTCATCGTCGCCGAGGCCGTCTGGCAATACTCCCACCATCTCCTCGCCGGCCTCATCTCGCATCAGGCTCCGATTCTCACCGTCGCCAACTGGTCCGGCACGTGGCCCGGTCTCGTCGGCATGTTAAATCTCAACGGCTCCCTCACCAAAGCCGGCGTGAAATATTCCACCCTCTGGAGCGACGATTTCTCCGACGATTATTTTCTCACCGGCTTGCAGGCGTGGCTCTCCACCGGCGTCGCCACGCACAAAACCGCGCATGTCAAACCGCTCGCCAAAGCGTCCGTCCCCCCGAAGGCCCGCGCCATCGCAAAAAAAATCGCCGACGATCTTCGCCGCCGGAAATCGATTATGGGCATCTTCGACGAGGGCTGCATGGGTATGTATAATGCCATCATCCCCGACGAACTGCTCTTTCAAACCGGCGTGTACAAGGAGCGTCTCTCGCAATCCGCGCTCTACTACGCCGCCACGCAGGTGCCCGAGACCGAGGCGCGTGCCGTCTTCGACTGGCTTCGCGCGAAGGGCATGACGTTCCACCTCGGCACCAACGAGGCCACCGAGCTCACCGAGACGCAGGTCCTCTGGCAGTGTAAAACCTACGTCGCCGCTCTCCGCATCGCCGACGAGTTTGGCTGCGAGTCCATCGGCATCCAATACCAGCAGGGCCTCAAGGATCTCCTCCCCGCCAGCGATCTGGTCGAAGGAATTCTCAACAACAGCGACCGTCCGCCCGTGAAAAACGCCGCCGGGAAAGTCATCCGGCCCGGCCAGCCCCTCACCCACTTCAACGAAGTCGACGAGTGCGCCGGCCTCGACGGTCTCTTCACCCACCGCATCCACACCGCCCTCGGCCAGCCCGTCGAAAACACGTTGCACGATCTGCGTTGGGGCGCCCCCGATGCCAGCGGCACGACCGACGAGTATGTCTGGGTCTTCCTCATCTCCGGCAGCGCGCCTCCCGCGCACCACATTGGCGGATACAAGGGCACCGACTCGCTGCGCCAGCCTCCGATGTATTTCCGTCTCGGCGGCGGGACCGTGCGCGGTATCGCCAAACCCGGCGAAATCGTCTGGAGCCGCATTTTCGTCGAAGGAGGCAAACTCAAGATGGACCTCGGCCGCGCCAAGGTCATCACGCTCCCGCTCGCCGAGACCGAACGCCGTTGGAAAGAGACGACGATGCAGTGGCCCATCATGCACGCCGTGACCTACGGCGTCTCGCGCGACCAGATGATGGCCCGCCACAAAGCCAACCACATCCAAGTCGCCTACGCGCACAGCGCCAAAGAAGCCGATCTCGCCTGCTACGCCAAAGCCGCGCTCGCCGCCGAACTCGGCCTCGAAGTCTGCGTGTGCGGCACCAAGGCCGACGGCAAAGCGTTCTGAGCAGGCATCGCTAGCCCGCGTTTACCGGCCGCGGAATCCAGCGGGCGCGGCCGACACCGTCGAATCGGTGAGTGTCCGCAAGAAAGCCACCAACGCGCGCTGCTCCCCTGCCGTCAGAGCGAGGCCGGCCGCGGGGTGCTTCGCGAGATTCGGGTCGAGCGTCGCCGCGCGTTTCACGCCGTGGTCGTAGTGCGCGATCACGTCCTCGAGCGTCGCGAGGCGACCGTCGTGCATGTAGGGCGCAGTCACGGCCACATTGCGCAGCGACGGGGTTTTAAACTTGCCCGCGTCGGTTTTTTTACCGGTGACGAGTGCCCGGCCACCATCGGCACTGACAAGATCGAGTCCGTTGCTGCGCAGCCCGAAATCCGTGAACAACGCGCCGCCGTGACAATGGAAACAATCCGCGCCCCGCCGCCCGCGCGCAGGATCATATTCCGTCACGAAGAGCGCAAAGCCCTGTTGCTCTTCCTCGGTGAGCTGCTCCGCGCCGCGCAGCGAGCGATCAAACTTTGAGTCGGCCGCCAACAGCGTCAGCAGAAATTGCTCGAGCGCGAGGTCCACGCGGTCCGCCGTAATTTCCGGCGAACCAAACGCCACCGCGAATTTATCGCGCAGTCCGGCGTCGCGATTCAGCTCCGCCACGACGACGGTGAGGTCGGCTTTCATTTCAATGGGGTTGGTCATCGCCGCGCGCACTTGGTCGCGGATGCGCGGCTTGGCGCCGTCCCACGCGTAGTTCGGGCTCCACGCGAGGTTGAAGAGCGGCATGGAACTGCGCGTGCCGCGAATACCATCGACGCCCGCGCTCGTAGCCTGACCGTCGGAAAATGACCGCGGCGCCGCGTGGCAGCTCGCGCAGCTCTGGAGGTATCCCGCCGAAAGCCGCTGGTCTTGAAAGAGCGCCTCCCCGAGCGCGACGCCTTCCTGCGTGAGCGGATTGTCCGCCGGCAGCTCCGGTTGCGGAAATCCCGCCGGCACGACAAACGGCCTGGGCGTCGTAGCGGACGAGGTCACGAGGCCGGGGATTTCTTCGCTACGTGGAGCCGGCCTCCTCACGTCTTCCGCTACGACCGTCGGTTTTGCCTCCAGAAAAAACCACGCCCGCTCCATCGCCTTCGCCAGCGTGGTCGCCAACGCATCGCCTTCGCCCGAGTGCGTCGACTCGCTGCCATCGTCCGCCGCGAGCGCGTGACCGCCCACCGCTTTGCCCAAATCCAGGGCGAGCGAAACCGTCGTCGGCCCCGCCACCTGCACCAACGCCACAAAACCCACGCGCATCACGCGGGCATCCGTCGCGAGGTGATACGAAAATCCCCGCTCGTCGATCGCGTGTTCCGTACTCACTCCGCTCGCCGCCGCGCGCCAGCGACCTTCGATCGCCGTAAACACATAGCCACCAGCCCAACCCCAGTGCAGCCCGTTCACGATCGGATTTAAGGAATGCCCCGCCGACCATTGCCCCGGATCCCCGTGGTTCACCGCCGCCGGCAACCCGAGCTGAAACTCCAACCCGTGGTAGTCGCCGTCAGGGACGTTGCGGAGCGTCAGCGCGAGCCGCCCCGACTCCGCATCGAGAAAACCGTATTGCCCGTCGAGCTGCACCGTGCCGCCCTCGGCGCGCATGAGCACGACCCCCGCCACAATTGCCGCAAACCGCGTCAAGCGCACCGTCTGGCCAGTCGCCCCGGCCAATTCCGCCGACGGCACCGCGACCGGCACACCCCGCCAGCGCAACTGCACGTCCATCCGCAGCTCCGCCGCGCCCAAGGGCGAGCACAGGAGGAACAGGAGGAGCATGCAGCGCATCGGCCGAAGATAAGGCACCGAGGTTAAGCGAATGTAAGACGAACGGGTGAGAATTGTTAAACTCACGTTAAGCTCTCGGCGATTGCACGCGCGGCGACAACTCCCCAGAAATCGCCGCTGATGAATTCCGCCGCTCCAGACTCCGGCCGCACGCGCCTGTTGATGATTGATGACGACAAAAAACTTTGCCGCCTCGTCACCACGTACCTTGAGCCACTCGGATTCGACGTCGCCGCCGTGCACACCGGCCCCGAGGGCGTCGAACGCGCCACCGCTCCTGGACCCACCGCCCCGCACGCGCTCATTCTCGATGTGATGCTCCCCGGCATGGACGGCTTCGAGGTCCTGAAACGCATCCGCCAAAAATCTACCGTGCCCGTACTCATGCTCACGGCACGCGGCGACGAAACCGACCGCATCGTGGGCCTCGAAGTCGGCGCGGATGATTACCTCCCGAAAACGTTTTCCACCCGCGAACTCCTCGCCCGCCTCCGCGCCGTGCTCCGCCGCAGTACGCTCAACGCCACCGTCACCGCCAACGCCGAGGCTCCACCCAAGGAAGTCGTCGTGGGCGATCTCCGGCTCAATCTCGACGCCCGCTGCGCCGTGCTCGGCGCCGAGCCGCTCGTGCTCACGCCGGTTGAGTTTGATCTGCTCGTGAGTCTCGCAAAGGCAAAGGGGCGGATCAAATCCCGCGAGGCCCTCCTCGATGAGGCGCGCGACCGCAACTACGACGTGTTCGACCGCTCAATCGACGTGCACATTTCCTCGCTCCGCAAAAAACTCCACGACGATGCGAAGGAGCCGCGCTTCATCCGCACCGTGCGCTCCGCCGGCTACATGATAGTCGCACCGGAGTAGCCCAAACGTTTCACCCGCGGGGTGAAACGTTCGCCCGGTCGGCCGAAGTCGTCGGGCCGGCCACGACCACGCCGCTCTGCCCGGCGGCAGATGAATAACCCTCCGCACTCCACGCATGGCCACGCCTACGCATGGCCCCGCCTACGGGCCCGTTGCGAAGCCGTCCTCCGTACCCGACTGCGGGTGATACTGGCCGGTGCGCACCGTGCCGTTGCGGGTATTGTAAAGTTCGATTACCCGCGTGAGCTCGACCAAGCCGATCCGGCCGTCTTGGTCAGAGTCGGCGCTGTGGAGGCGCGGCGCGGCGGACATGACGAGCGGGTCCGGCGTGACCAGCACCTGAAACGTCGAGCCATCGCTGCGCCGTCCCGCCAACACCGCGCTCAGGCCGATCGCCGCAGTCGCACCGTCCGGCACGGTGAGCGTACAACGAAAGGCCAACGGGCTCGCGGGTGGCGACTCCCAGACCCACTCTGCGAGTTCGGCAGTGCCCGCCGGCGGCGCAGCCGAGGTGCCCACCGCGGTGCTCGCCCCGAACCTCCAGCCGACCGGGAGCAGCAGTTGCCAGCTCACCCGCGTAGGAGAGCCGGTGAAGCTCACCGTCTGGTCCACCGTGGCCGTGCCGCCCGCGACGTAGCCGGCCCCGACCACCGCCTGCGTGGCCACGACGACGGTGAGTTCGGCCGCCGCACTCGTCACAGAACCGCCAGCGTTGGTGATGACCACCGAGTAGAAACCGGCATCGGCCGCTCGCACTGTCGCGAGAGAAAACACCGCGAGCGTCGCGCCCTCAATGGCCGCACCGTCCTTCTGCCAGCGATAGGAAAACGGGCCGGGGCCGCCCACCGTCGCCGAAAAACTCGCCACCCCACCGGCGATCACCGCGCTGGCCGCAGGCGCTAACGTGATCGTCGGAACGGTGGCCGTGCCGACGAACGGCACCGTGGCCATCGTTCCCACCGGCGTACCCGTCACGGCGCGCGCATCAAAGGTCGCGATCGCCGCGACCGTGACGCGGAAAAAATTCGCGGCGGCCGTCGCGGCATAGCCCGTCATCTGGCCCGTGCTCGTGACCGCGGCGGCCACCGTCGTCCAGGTCGCTCCGTCGGCGGAGGATTCGATCCGGTAGGTGGCGCCTTCGACGGAACTCCAGTTAAGCGCGACCCCGGTACCCGACGCCGTGGCCGCGATGACGATCGGCGTGGTCGGGCCGCTGCGAACATATTCTGTCACCGTCTCGGTAACGGCGGCGACGGCACCGCCGGTGGGGCTGCCGTAGTACCACCGGCCGATCACGTAGGGAAACTGGGGCGAGCCATCCGCCGCGATGGTCACGAAGTAGGCGTAGGTGCCCGCGGGAAACTCGGGCGTCACGCAGAAGCGGCCGTTGTGGAGATCGAGGTCGAAGTCGCTGCCCTGCGTCCGGCCGAGTTCGCCCAGATAATCGTAGTCTTCGAGGTAGCGGCCGAGCGGGAAGGTCGCGTTGACAGGGGGACCTTGGAGATTGGCGGCGAGGGTCGCCGCGCGGTTTTGCGCGCGGGTGGCCCAGACGGGGAGCGTGGTGCGGCCGGTGGCTGCGAGATCGGTCGTCGCGTTGGCGCCGTCCCGCCTCACGTAGCCGGACACCATGCGGCGCACGGCGCTCGTCCCGTCGAGCGCACTCGCGTACCCGTAGGGCCCATACACGGGATGGCCGTCGGCCAGCCAACCGAGAATGGGTGAATGGCGGGTGACGGCCCCGGCGCTCTCGATGTAGCCGCGCGTGGTCGCGTTGTAGTCCACGTGGTCCCCGAGCTGATGGCGCAGGGCGGGAGTGTTGGCGTGATAATGGTAATTCGCGCCCGCCTGGTGGGCGAAGGCAGGGTCGAAGGTCACGCCTTCGTTCACGTAGGCGTCGCGGTTCCAGACGCCGGTGCCTTGGAGGCGGTTGACCGGGTCGGCATCCTGCCCGCTCGCGGTAGAATAGGAAAACGTGTCGCGGTTGTCGAAGAATGCGACGCCATCTACTCCGTAACCGATCACGCCGTTGCCAGTGAGCGTCTTGTTCGCCGGCACGACGGGAACGCGCGGCACGCGGTAGAGCACGTTTTGGTTGGCAGGAAAATTCGGAAAACTCTGGGTGTGCGCGGTATTGAGATACCAAGGACCCATCACATGGTAACCGAGGCCCGAGGAGCGCAGATAAACCCAATCCCTCGAGTAAGAAATCTGCATTACGCCGGCATAGCTCGGGGCCGACTGCGTGCCCTGGCCCCGCGCCCACGTGGTCACGGCAGTGCCGGACGTCC
>CAMCHO010000149.1 GCA_945874455.1 Opitutus sp. GAS368
GGCGTGAAGATCCCGACCGAGATCAAGGGCTTTCCGGTGCCGCCGTCTCCGGGCCGGAGTTTTGCGGCGGCGCTCAAACAGGACGTCGCCGTCGCGCATGAGTTTCTTTGGTGGGAACACGAAGGGAATCGCGCGATCCGGGCCGGCGATTGGAAACTCGTGACGGTCAAGCAGGGCGAGTGGGAGCTCTACAACCTCGCCCGCGATCGCGGTGAGTCGGAAAATCTCGCCGCGAAAAATTCCGCCAAAGTGCGCGAGCTGGCGGCGAAGTGGACGCAGCACCTCGAGGAAACGATGACGCTCGCGTTGTCTGCTCCGGCGAAGGACGTGCCGGCTCCCGCGGCGAAAAAGGGGAAACGTGCGCAGCAGGACTGAGCCGCCGCTCTCATGAACTTCTCCTGCGCGCTCGCTGTCGTCGGATTGATCGTCGTCGCTCACGTGGCCGCCCAAGAGGTGCGCCCGCTCAAAGATTATCGCGACTACGCCGTGCGTCGCGACGGCAGCGCCGAGCGCGGGCGGGTGTTGTTTGCGACGGCTGAAAAAGGGGCGTGCGCGGCGTGCCACACGGTTGACGGCAGGGGTGGCAAAGCGGGCCCGGACTTGTTTGCAATCGGCGACAAATTTCCGCGCCGCGAGTTGATTGAGGCGGTCCTCGAGCCCTCGGCGACGATCGCCGTCGGCTACGATGCGACGATCGTGGAGACGACATCCGGCGAGACGTTTTACGGGGTCATCAAGCAGGCCGATGCCGCGGCGGTGACGTTGATGGGCGCGGATGGGAAATCGGTGCGCGTGTCCACCGCGACGATCTCAGCGCAGCGCGGCAGTCCCGTTTCGCTCATGCCGGCCGGGCTCCACGCGGCGCTGTCGCTCGCGGAGTTTACCGATGTCGTGGAATACCTCGTGAGCTTGAAGCAGCCGGAGACGTCGCTCCGCAGCCATCAAGGTATGCCGGACGTCATCGCTGAATTGGCGCAGCCGGTGACGCTGCGGCCGCTCTTCGACGAGGCGTTGCGTTTTCCGGTGACCGTGGTGCGCAAGCCGGGAGACGTCCGCACAGGGCTCACGTGGTTCGGGCAGGTGCCAGGCAGCGAGGGCGTGTTCTTGGTCGCCCACCAACTGGGCCAGCTTTGGCGGATGGAAAAAACCGACAGGGGTTTTGTGAAGACGCTGTTCGGCGATTTTTCCGCCGGCGTGTTTTCGCAACGCGGGCCCAACGGGCTGCTCGGCGTGGCATTTCATCCGAAGTTTCGCGAGAACCGGAAATATTACCTTAAACACCAGGCGATGGAGGCGGGGCAGATGGTGACGGCGCTCGTCGAGCTCCGCGCCTCGGCGGACCTGCGCGCCGACTCGGGCGAGCCGGCGCGGCGAATCATGGCGATCCCGGCGGTCACGCAAAACCACACCGGCGGCTGCATCGCGTTTGGGCCGGATGGGTTTCTCTACCTCGCGATGGGCGACACCGGCCCGCAGCAGGATCCGAACGGCCACGCGCAGAACCTCGGGCTGCTCCTCGGCAAGATGCTGCGCATCGACGTCGATCACCGCGAAGGCGGGCTCGCCTACGCGATTCCAGCGGACAATCCGTTTCGCGGGCAGGCGGGTGCGCGGCCGGAGATCTGGGCGTTGGGTTTTCGCGAGCCGTGGCGCTTCAGCTTTGATTCCGCGACCGGCGATCTCTGGGTTGGGGATGTCGGCCAGGATCGCGTGGAGGAAGTCGCCCTTGTGCGCCGCGGCGAGAACCACGGGTGGAACGTCATCGAGGGCTTCGAGCGGTTCTCCAACCTGCGCCAGCGGGAGGGCGCAAGCTATTCGCCGCCGGTCGCGGCCTATCGCCGGCGCTATGGTAACTCGGTGACGGGCGGACACGTTTACCGCGGCGATCCGGCCTCGTCGTTCCACGGGGTGTATGTTTTCGGCGACTACACGTCGCGGTATATTTTCGGAGTCGCGCAAAAGCAGGGGCGGCTCGAGGCGATGCGCATCATCGGCGTGGCGCCCGAGAGCCTGGCCTCGTTTGCGACCGACGAGCGCGGGAAAATTTATGTCGTCGGCTATGAAGGCATGATCTTCGAAGTGGATTTTTCGGGCGCGGACTTCGGGGGAGCGGCGAAGGTGGCGACGCAGACGAAGCCGAGCGGCGCGTCCGCGGTGAAACGCGAGACGGTGAATTGGGAGCGGCGCGCGTATGCGTTGCCCGAGTCGATCTGGAGCGTCGAGGCCCTCGACACGAATGGCGACGGCGTGAAGGAAGTCATCGCGATGGGCGTGACCAAGGTATTCGCGGTCGATGTGGCGAACTGGAAAACGGAGGTGCTGTTCGACGCGCAGGAGGGTAAGCTCCTCTATTGCGCGGCCGTGGATGCGGACGGCGACGGCGACCTGGATCTGGCGCTCGGCCGCTATCAGATTCCGTGGATCGAATTTCGTGCGCCGCGCGTCTCGGGCAAGCGTGTGCCGCCAGAGCCGAAGGGGCCCGATTTCAGCGTGGCGTGGATCGAGAACCGCCGGCGGGCGGGCACGTGGCCGCTGCACGTCGTCGATCGCGAGCTCAACGGCATCCACGGCCTCGCGGTGGGCGACGTCGATACCGATGGCCGGCCCGACGTGATCGCTGGCAGCATCAGCGGTCCGTTTTTTCCGAACAGTGTCGCCTGGTTTTCGCTCGCGGAGAAAGCCGCCGCGCCCGCCGCGCGCCACGTGGTGACCTCCGGTGGTGCCGATGGCCGTCCTCACTATTTGGATTTCGCCGATCTGAACCGCGACGGCCGCGGGGATATTTTGTTGGGCGATTCCGGCAAGGGCACGTTGACGTGGTGGGAGCGCGGCGTGAACGACGCGGCGCCATGGACGAAACATCTGATCGCGCAGGAGAAAGGCGCGACGAATATCAAGGCGGGCGACATAAACGGCGACGGTCGCGCTGATGTGGTTGGCGCGTGTGGCCACGGCAAGGGCGTGTTTTGGTTCGAAGGGCCGACATGGACGAAGCACGTGATCGACGCGGACCTCGCGACGCCGCACGCCCTGGCCGTGGGTGATTTTGATGGCGACGGTGACCTCGATGTCGCTGTCGCGTCCTACACGGCGTTTACGGTTCGGTGGTATGAGAACGACGGTCGCGGT
The DNA here is from genome assembly GCA_945874455.1 of Opitutus sp. GAS368. GTDB lineage: Bacteria > Verrucomicrobiota > Verrucomicrobiia > Opitutales > Opitutaceae > GAS368. The sequence continues at coordinate 3,130 of CAMCHO010000149.1, forward strand.
GGCTTCACGCCGCACGACATTGACGTCGGCCACAAACAAGAAGCCTACGATCTGAAAGCTACCGACCTGGACGGTGATGGTCGCACGGACTTGATCCTCGCCGGTCGCGAAACGCGTAACGCGGTCGCGTATTTCAACCGGAAGTAGGGCGGCGCCGGCGGACTCGGCGGTTCACTGCGCTGGCGGTAGCCGTCGCGCACGGCCGTCGTGCGGCGGTGCATTTGCTCGCCCTCGAGGGTGCCCAGCAGCATGGCGGCCGGTGTCGCGGCGTTGCCACTGCGAAAGGAAATCATCCGGCGTTCGGGCTCATCGTCGTCTTCGAGAAAGAACGGCGAAATTGAGCCAAGTATCAGGTGCCGGGCACGCCACGCTCGGAGCTGGGCGCAGAGTGCGCCGAGTGAAAACCCCAGCACGACCTTGCCCGCCGTCTGGGCTTCGACCAGGGGAAAGATCGCGGTCGAGTCGATGCGCCGCCCGGAAGAGTCGCCCCCGCTTGATCGAACACGAGCACGGGCACAACGCCGAGACCGTCGCGGTCGAGGAGGCGATCGTCGGTTCGCGCTCGGTGCGGCCCGGGGCGAGCGGCGCGAGCGCGCGGTGGCGTTCACAGCTGGCTGCTCACGGCGTCGCCCGACGCCGTGCGCGTGTGGGACACCAAGACGGGCGCGCCGGTCACGGATCCGTTGCCCGGCGGCAATGAGCCCGTAAGCTTCTCGGCGTTTAGCGCCGACGGCTCGCGCGCCGCGAGCGCGACCGCGGGCGGTGAAGTGCGCGTGTGGGACGCGGGTTCGGGCCAATTGCTCGTCGAGCCCATCCGCGTCTCCGGCTCCGTGCGTTGGTTGGATTTCGACGCGTCAGGCCGGTTTCTGACCTTCGCGACGGTTACGAGAGATTTTTATGTCTGGCCGCTGCCGCCCTCGTCCATCGGCCGCCCGGTGCCGGGCTGGCTGCTGAAGCTGGCCACCGAAGTGGCGGGCGGCACCATGGACGCCAAAGCCGTGCTGCGCGAACAGGCGAGTGGCGAACAGGCATTCGACGAGGTGCGCCGCGAACTCGCCGCTTTGCCGGACGACGCGCCGTATGTGGAATGGGGCCGCTGGTTCCTCTCCGACCGCGCGACGCGCTCGGTCGCCCCGGGATTCACGATCACGCCCGCCGACGCCGAGAAGCTCGCACAGGAAATGGCGGCGGTGCCCGCGACCGCGCCTCCCGCCACGGTGGCACCCGCGCCTGCACCGAGGCCGTGAGCGCGCGCGTGCGCTTAGAAAAACGCTGAACGCTGAACACTCAACGCTCAAGGAACAGAACTTCCCGGAGCCGCTCCGAAACTTGATCGTGGAACGTTGAGCGTTTCGCTTACCCGCCTGAAACCGCGGCGAGGCCGCAGGCGAGCGAGGACTTCCGGGGCGTTGACTCTTTCGACGGCGGCGCGCATTTTACCGGTGTCATGACGCTGGAACTTTCCGAAAAATCCGTCGCTTCCGCGCACCTCACTCCCGCGGAGGCACGCCTCACGCTGGCGGTCTGGCTTTACCAGGCGGAACGTCTCTCTTTCGGCGATGCGAGCGAACTGGCTGGTGTTCCCATGGTTGATTTTGCCGCCGAACTTGAACGGCGCGGGCTGTCCGTCGCCTACAATTCGGCGGATCTTGCGGCTGACGTGGCGGATTTGCGGGCGCTCGGCCGGCTGTGATCGTCGTCGGCGATGCTTCCGCGCTCATAGTCCTGCATCGGCTGGAAGCGTGGCCGCTGCTGCCGCGACTCTATGGCCAGGTGCATGTGCCTGACGCCGTGTGGCAGGAAGTGTTTCTCGCCGCCCGTTTTTCGTCGGCCATGCCCGCGCCACCCGAGTGGCTTCGCCGCCACGCACCGCCCGCGACGACGCCGCCGATCAAAGAAATCGATTCCCTTGATCGCGGTGAGGCCGACGCCATCCGTCTGGCTCGGGAACTTTCCGCCGATTTGCTGCTGATCGACGAAGCCCGCGGCCGAAAAATCGCGCAGCGCCTCGGCCTGCGCATCACCGGGGTCCTCGGCATCCTGCTTGAAGCCAAACGGCGCCAGTTGATTCCGTCGTTAGCGGAGCCGCTCGCGCGATTGAAGACCATGAATTTCTGGCTGAGCGATCAACTCGTGCGTGAAGCGCTGCGACTGGCAGGCGAAGCTGAATCGCCAAAGCCGCAGTCCTAATCCGCGAAGAATTTCACCGCGACTCTTGGCCATCTGCTCCGTGCCGCTGCTGCCCGCAGGCGGAAAGACGCCCTAGTGGTTGCGCGACGTCGCGGTCATCTGCGCGGGAAAAACGCTGAGCGAAGACGGCCAGTTCGTGACCGCCACCGCAGCCTCGGAAAAATCGCCGGCCTGCGCCGCAGGCGCTCGCCCACCTGCCGGACGACGCGCCGTATATGGAATGGGGCGCCTGGTTCCTCTCCGACCGCGCGACGCGCTCCGTCGCCCCGGGATTCACGATCACGCCGGCGGAAGCGGCGAAGCTGGCCGACACGCTGTCCGCCCCGCGCCGAAGCTGTGAGTTGTCGGGCGCTCCTGGAAGTCTTTCCACGCTGAACGTGCTCGGATGTTTACGCGTCGCGAAGAAATTTCCCGGACGATTAACCGCTCATCGTCGCTCATGTTCGCTCTTGCGAACTGCCCGAGAGCGGGCCGCGCGGGGCCGATCAGGCCAAGCACGCACGACCTCGACGGCTGTCGCTTCCGGAGAATCAGCGCAGATTGACGGTTCCGCACCTTGGATGAGAAGGAGCTTTGCGCGCGCGCGGGGCGTGGGTGACCCTGGGGTGGCGTGAGTGCCACGGTGCGGGCGAATGAACCCGCGCCTCCAGCGAATTCCCGGCTGGCAGTTTTTCAGAAAAAAGTTCGTCAGATTGGAGTGGATGCCGGAGTCATTCACTGAAGCGCCCCTCTTCCGCATGTTAACCCCGCCGTCATCCTCTCCCCGTGAAACGCATGAAATCTTCATGCAACTGCTCGCGCGGCACGAACCGGTGATTCGCGGCTACTTGCGGTCGCTCGTTTCGCGCGCGGCCGATGTCGATGAACTGATGCCCGACGTCGCGCTGGTGGCATGGCGCAAGTTTTCCGAGTTGCGCGAGCCCGAGGCCTTTCCCCGCTGGGCCTGCGTGATTGCTCGCTACGAGGCGCTGCGGTTTCGGCGCGACCGGGCCCGCGACCGGCTCGTGCTCGACGAGGCCGTGATCGCCAAGCTTGCTGATGAAGGTGCCGGCGAGACGCCGCTGCGGGCGCGCCAAATGGCGGCGCTGGAGGTGTGTGTGGACGGTCTGCCCGCTGAGCGGCGTGAATTGCTCCTGGCGTGTTATGCGACCGAGACGGCGATCAAGGATGTCGCGGCCCAGACCGGCCGCACCGTCGATGGACTTTACCAATTGCTGCGGCGCATCCGCGTCGATGTGCAGCGCTGCGTCGAGGGCACCCTGAAACAAGAGGCATTATCATGAACACCGATCATTCCCCGCTGATCCTCGCTTATCTTGACGGGACGATTTCGGACGAAGAGCTGGCGCGGCTCAACGCGGTGTTGCTCGAGAGCGCCGACGCGCGTGCCCAGTTGCGCTCGTGGGCGGCGGCAGAGGTGCGTCTGCGTGAGCTCGCGGCCGACGCGGCTCACGCGGCGGTGGTACGGCCGGGGACGCGTGAGTCGCAGGCGGGGGCGGGGAAGAGCGCAGCGTGGCTCGACCGTGTATTGCTGCGCAGCTGGCGCGCGCCGAGCGCGGCGGGATTGGCCATCGGTGCGGCCTTCACGTCCGTTGTCTGGGCCTACGTCGCGCCGCTGGCGGCCGAGGCGATGCAGCCTGTGGCCACGTTGGTCGCCGACAGTTTTGAAACGGGTTCGGCGCCGGGCAACGGAGGCGTGCCGCAGGCGTTCGGCACGTGGGGCGGCGATCAGGCGGAGCTCGCGACGGCAGGCGCAGGCGTCACGCCCCGCACGGGCCCGCGGATGTTGCGGCTCCTGCGCTCCGACTATGTGGGTGAGAATTCGGTGCTCAGCCATGTCGGCGATCAGCTGCAGATCATCGACCTCGCGGCCCATCGCGCCGCGATCGGGACTGGGCGGGTGGTGGCCCATGCCGAGGCGTGGTTCAACCAGGTGGCGCCGGGGGCAGGGGAGGAGTTTGCCGGTGGCGTGACGTTGTTTGCTTTCGCGCGAGATCCGCGCGACTACCGCAGCGAGACGTGGAATGCCTGGTATGAAGGCCATCTCGGTCTCAGCGGTCAGCAGCAGGAACGCACCGATCACGATCCGGCGACGTGGGAACGCGTGGCCACGCGTCTGCCGCTGCCGGCGGGCACACGGTTTCTCGTGGTCCACATCCGGATCAACCGCACGCGGCCGGAACCGACGGCGACGCCGATTACGTTTGCTGGCTCCTATGTCGACGACGTGAAGGCCGAATTGCTCCTGCGTCCGGCCGCCACGGTCGCGGCGGAAAACGCCGCGCAGTGACGCTGCAACAGCGCACGTCACGCTCTCCTGATTTTCAATTTTTGCTTCCACCTCAAACCCCAGATGAAAACTAACCGCTTCTCTTCCTTGTCCGTGCTCATGTTGCTCTCGCCCATGACTGCGCTCGCGCAATCTGTCCCTTCGCCGGCTTTGGCAGCCGCTCCGGCGGAACCGAAAGCCACCGTCACCCTCTCACCGTTTGAGGTGTCCGAAGATAAGGATCAGGGCTACGCCGCGTCGCACTCGCTCGCCGGTGGGCGCATCAACACCGAGCTCATTAAAACCCCGGCTGATGTGACCGTGCTGACGAAGGAATTTCTCCGCGACATCGGGGCGCTCGATTACCTCGACGCGGCGCCCTACATGACCTCGATGAGCCAGACCGCGCCCGTCGCGACGACGGACTTCGGTCACAATCAGTCGATCTTCCGGGGGCTGCCGGCGAGCGTGCAAATGCGAAACTACTTCCGGGTCACTCGGCCCGTCGACGGCTACATCATCGAGCGGCTCGAGGGGCTGCGCGGTCCCAACTCCCTGCTCTTTGGCGACGGTGCGATCGGGGGCGGGCTCAACACCATGACCAAGCGCGCGCGGACTGGAAAGAGTTTCGGCGAATTCACCCTGCGCGGCGATTCGGAGGGATCGCGCTACGGTGCGCTCGATGTGAATCGCGCGCTCAATGCCACGACGGCCGTGCGCGCCAATCTCCCCAGGAGTATTTCGGACCTAGTCGCGTGAAGGCGTCTTGGACCCAATATTCGATTTTTGTTTAACTCAAACTCGCAAATAATCGCTTCCAAAGGCCTTTATTTTCTAACTCCGACAGGCTGCTAGCAAACCCCGCCCCACTCAGTTTTATGGATTACCCCTCCGCTTGCCCCCACCCCGCCTCACTCCGCCTGCTCCTCCGAATCGTTCTGCTGATCGTGAGCCTCGGCCTGCCTTCGGCCGCCTCTGCACAAACCACCGTCAGCGGCACCATCGAGGGTCGCGTCCTCAACACCCGCAATGGCGAGTTTCTGGAAAACGCCCGTATCACGATCGAGGGGACGGCGCTCGTGGTCCTCACGGACGCGACTGGCCAATATCGTTTTCTCAACGTCCCGGTCGGCGTGGTCAAGGTCCGCGCTTTTTTCACCGGCCTCGAGATGCTCACCGAAACGGTCGTCGTCAGTGGCGGCTCGGTCGTGCAGCGCGACTTCAATCTCGGCGACGCGGGAAAAACGCCCGCGGCCGGCAAGGACAGCGGCACGGTGAAGCTCGCCCAATTTGTCGTGGGCGCCTCCAAGGAAATGGACGGCGCCGCCATCGCGATCAATGAGCAGCGGTTCGCGCGCAACATGATCAACGTCGTTTCGGCGGACGAGTTCGGCCATGTCGCCGAGGGCAACGTGGGCGAGTTTTTGAAATTTGTGCCCGGCCTGGCGATGGACACCGGCGCCGGCGTGTCGCGCTCGATTTCAATCGGCGGCGCGTCGCCGGACAATGTGCCGGTCACGATCGGAGGGTTTAGCGTGGCCAGCGCGACTTCCGGCAACGCGGGCCGTCGCGTCGAGCTGGAGCAGATTTCCATTAATAATATCTCGCGGATCGAAATCTACCACTCGCCCACGCCGGAGTCCCCCGGCTCGGCGCTCGCCGGCGGCGTCAACATGGTGCCGCGCGGTGCATTTGAACGCTCCAAGCCGCTGCTCAACTGGAGTGCATTTCTCATGTTCCGCGACGCCGAGAAACAACTGCACAAGACGCCCGGACCGGCCCGCGACAAGACCCACAAAATCAAACCGGGCTTCGATTTTTCCTATGTCGTGCCCGTCAATCAGCGCTTTGGCTTCACCGTCTCCGGCGCCCGTTCGTCGCAACATACCTTGCAGGACTACTTCTCGAACACGTGGAGGGGCGCGGGCAACGCGACGAACGCTCCCGTCGTCGTCGACGGCGTCAGCGTGCCCGGGGCCTTGCCCGACACGACGCCGGACAAGCCGTATCTTTCCAATTTCAGGCTCGAGGACGGGAGCGCCGCCGGGACCCGCAGTTCGCTGGGCTCGACGATGGATTTCAAATTGACGCGCAACGACATGATCTCGCTGTCGTTTCAATACGCGCAGTCCTACGCGGCGCCCAACAACCGCTCCCTGGCGTTCGACATCACACGGGTGCGCCCCGGGAACTTCGACGGCCGCACGACCAACGGCGACGTCGGCCAGGGCACCATCACGAGCAGTTCGGCCGCCAACGAAAAAACCGGCACCACCTATACGCCCTCGCTCATCTGGCGGCACAACGGCCCGATCTGGAAGGCCGACTTCGGCGGCAGTTATGCCCGTTCCACCAACCACTATCGCGACATCGACAAAGGTTATTTTCGCACCACCAGTGCCCAGCGGACCAATGTCACGGTGGCGTTCAACGAGATTGCTGGCCAAATTCCGGGGCGGATTACGGTGTACGACGGCGGCAATGGTGCGCCCGTCAGTCCGTATAGCCTGAGCAACTACGTGATCAACTCGGGCACTAGCACCCCGACAGAAGGGGCCGACCTCCAGCGGGGCCTCAAGGCCAACCTCGCCCGCGATTTCCAAGTACGCGGCGTGCCCTTCACGATCAAGGTCGGCGCCGCACTGCAGCAATGGCAGCGCGACATGAACGGCCGGAGCGACACCTACAGCTTCGTCGGCGCCGACAAGATTCGCACGACGACGCCCTCCGCGGCCGTGGTCGACGACGGCGCGGCTATCATCCTCGACCAAGGTTTCTCCCAGCGTTTCGCCCCGTGGGGATTTCCCCGCGTTCAGTACCCGGACGGTTATGCGTTGTGGGAACTCTACAACAAACACCCCGAGTATTTCACCCGCGACCTGAACGCCGAATACCGCAACGCCGTCCTGCGCTCGAAGTATGCGGCCGAGGTGGTCTCCGCCGTCTATATCCGGGGCGATACCTCCCTGTTCGGCGGCCGGCTCAAACTCGTCGGCGGCGTCCGCGCCGAGCAGACGAACGTCAACGCCAACGGCTTTGTCAGCGATCCTACCCTGAACTACCGGCGCGACGCCCGCGGTGAGGTGATTCCGCAGCGCGACGCCAGCGGCAACATCATCTTCACGGGCACCGGCGTGAACCGCATCCCTGCGCCCACGTTGATCGAGCCGTTGACGATTCCCAATCCCGCAGGCGGAGCCGCGCTCACCAATGCGCTCGCGATTTCTAAGCTCACTTATCTCCAGCGCGGCGGGCACATCCAGAAGGAATTCCTGCGATTTTTCCCGAGCCTCAACGCGAGCTTCAACCTCCTTGAAAACCTGATCGTGCGCAGCTCCGCTTACCAGTCGGTCGGGCGACCGGGCGTGGACCAATACGCCGGCGGCCTGACGCTGCCCGACACGGAGCTGCCGCCCAATCCCACCAGCAACCGGATCAGCGTGAACAACGCCGGCATCAAAGCGTGGAGCGCCAATACTGCCAAGCTGCGCTTCGAATATTACTTCGAGAAAGTCGGGCAGATCTCGCTCGGCGGGTATCGGCGCGAATTTCGAAATCTCTTTGGCTCGCTCACCTTTCAGGCCACGCCGGAGTTTCTTGCGCTCTACGGTCTCGATCGGGAGACCTACGAACCTTACTACGTCGCCACCAACTACAACGTCCCCGGTCTCGTCCGCATGGAAGGCGTGGAGTTCGACTACAAACAGGTACTCACGTTTCTGCCGCAGTGGGCGCGCGGGGTGCAGGTGTTCGCCAACCTGACGGCCCAGCGTGCGACGGGCGATGAGACGGCGAGTTTCTCCAACTACCAGCCACGCATCTACAACTGGGGTGTCAGCCTCACACGACCGAAATACAATGTCCGCATGAACTGGAACTATCGCGGACCACGCCGCACCGCACCCATCGTGGCTTCGGCGCGCAGCATTGAGCCGGGCTCCTTCAACTGGATCGGACAAGCCCTCTACATCGACCTCAAGGGCGAATACAATCTGACGCCTGGATTCGGCGTTTTCCTCAGTATCCGGAATCTGGGCAACGCGCCTGAGGACCTCGAGCGCCACGGTCCCAACACGCCGGACTACGCGAAGATTCTCTCCCGCTACGACTACGCCCAGCTCTGGACGGTCGGCGTCAAGGGCTCGTTCTGATGCTCATTTGCTTTCAAGATGAACGTAACCGGTCGGGAGGCCGAATCCTCCAGGCCGGCCATTTTGGCATCCTGAACGCCTGCCTGCGTTGATCGCCCCTGTTTTTAATCCCCATCCCTAATCCCCATGAAAAACTACCGCTGCCTTGCTGTGACTGCGTCCATGTTGCTCTTGCCGATGGCTGCGCTCGCGCAATCGATCCCTTCGCCGGCTTTGGCAGCCGCGCTGGTGGAACCGAAAGCCACCGTCACCCTCTCACCGTTTGAGGTGTCCGAAGACAAGGATCAGGGCTACGCCGCGTCGCACTCGCTCGCCGGTGGGCGCGTGAACACCGAGCTCATCAAGACCCCGGCCGATGTGACCGTGCTGACGAAGGAATTTCTCCGCGACATCGGGGCGCTCGATTACCTCGACGCGGCGCCCTACATGACCTCGATGAGCCTGACCTCGCCCGTCGCGACGACGGACTTTGGTCACAACCAGTCACTCTTCCGGGGACTGCCGGCGAGCGTGCAAATGCGAAACTACTTCCGCGTCACCCGGCCCGTCGACGGCTACATCATCGAGCGGCTCGAGGGGCTGCGCGGTCCGAACTCTCTGCTCTTTGGCGACGGTGCGATCGGCGGCGGGCTCAACACCATGACCAAGCGCGCGCGGACTGGAAAGAGTTTCGGCGAATTCACCCTGCGCGGCGATTCGGAGGGATCGCGCTACGGTGCGCTCGATGTGAATCGCGCGCTCAATGCCACGACGGCCGTGCGCGCCAATATCTTTGGACAGCAAGCGCTCTATTGGATCGATCGGAAATT
>CAMCHO010000150.1 GCA_945874455.1 Opitutus sp. GAS368
CGAAACACCACGCGCTCACGCTCGTAGCGACCGTAAATCGAAAACTCAAATGACTTTGGCATAAGGTCTTGCTCACGGGTGCGCGGGGGCAAAAACTTTGCGGGTGTCGAAGAGTTTCCAGAATATCAGCGTGGTGGCCGCGGCGACGATGGTGTCGCGCGTGTTGGGCTTGGGGCGCGACATGTTGGTGACGGCGGTGTTTGGGTTGGGGCCTTGGGCCTCCGCGTTCTACGCGGCATTCACGTTGCCCAATCTCTTCCGGCGATTACTCGGGGAAGGAGCGTTGACCGCAGCGCTGGTGCCGACGCTGCACGAGGAGTTGAAGGCGCGGGAGCGGGCGGGGGCGTTTGCGCTGGTGAACCAAGTGGCAAGTTGGCTCTTGGTCGTGACCGGAGGGATTGTCCTGCTCGCTATGGCGGTGTTCGGGCAGACGGAGTGGCTCGCGGGCGCGACGCGGGCGTGTGGTTGGGCGGCTGATACGGCGCCGCGTTTTGTGCAGGCCGCGGATCTCGCCGTCGTGCTGTTTCCCTATCTGGTTTTTGTGTGTTTGGCGGCGGCCTTCAGCGCCGCGCTGCAAACGCTGCAGCGATTTCTTGAGCCGGCGCTGTCACCGATTTGGCTCAATCTTTCGATGATTGGTGTGCTCGGCGGCGCAGTCTATGGGGGGTGGTCGCCGACGGCCGATGGGCGGATGCGGTGGTTGTGCGCGGGGGTGCTGCTCGGGGGATTTTTGCAAATGCTCGTGCCGGCCATGGCGCTCCGACGCGAGGGCTGGCGGCCGCGCTTCGATCTAGCGCGGGGGGCGGCGCTGCGGCAGATCGGTCGCCTCATGGGGCCGACGATTTTTGGGTCGGCGATTTATCTCATTAACATGGCAGTCTCACGGCTCATCGGACTCTCGCTGAGCGACTCCGCCGTCACGGTGCTCAATCTCGCGACGCGGCTCATGGAGCTGCCGATCGGGGTCTTTGCCGTGGCGATTTCGACCGTGGTGTTTCCGTTGATCGCGAAATACGCGGCGGCGGGTGATGGCGCTGGGCTGGCGACGGCGTATCGCAAAGGCATGCGCCTGATTTTGGTCATTAACGTGCCGGCGGCGGTCGGTTTGGTCGTGCTGGCGGTGCCGATCATTCGGCTGCTCTTCGAGCGCGGTGCGTTTGTGGCGGCGGATACGGCGGAAATGCAACCGGTGCTGGCAGTGTATGCGGCGGGACTGCCAGTCTTCGCGTTTGTGAATCTCGTGCTGCGGGCGTTTTATGCGCAAAAGGACACGGTGACGCCGGTGCGCGCGGCGCTGTTGAGTTTTGGCGTGAACCTTTTCCTGAGCATCGTGCTGATGGGGCCTGGGGGCACGGTGGGGCTGGCGGTGGCGGGCAATGTCGCGATTGTCGTACAGGCTTGGTATCTGCAACGCGCACTGGCGAGCAAGCACGACGGGTTGCGGTTTCAGCACCTGGCGAGAGATCTGGTGAAAGTAATCCTCGCGAGCGCGATCATGGGGAGCGTCGTGGCGGTGGGTTGGTGGGGTTGGCTGCGGACCGTGGGGGCGAGTCGGGCGACAGACGCGGTGGCGCTCCTCGTCCTGATTGCGGTGGGCGTGACTGTCTACATCGCCCTCATGTGGGCGCTAAAGATCGAGGGCCGCGAAGACGTGGCGGCGATCATCGCCAAGGCCCGCAATCGGCGGTCGGGGGGCGCGCAGACATGAGTGCTCCCCTGAAACGCCGCGTGGACTGGTTTCTCCCCGCCATGGCGGGTGCCGTCGTGCTGGCCGCGCTGGCTCCGGCGGTGGGTGCGACGGGTGGCCCGCTGCACGTGGAGACGGTGACCAAGGTGGGCGTCATGATCGCGTTTTTTGTCTACGGACTCACGTTATCGTTCGCAGCGCTCACGGGTGGGGCCATGAATTGGCGGCTGCATCTCGCCGTGCAGATGGGGACGTTTTTAATTTTTCCCATCGCGGGATTTGGATTGGTGAAGGTCGCGGCACTGTGGATGTCAGCCGATTTGCGCTTTGGGTTTATCTATCTCTGTGCGCTGCCGTCCACGATTTCCTCCTCGGTCGCGTTGACGGCCGTGGCGCGGGGGAACGTGCCGGGAGCGGTGTTTAACGCGACGTTATCGAGCCTCCTCGGCGTCGTGCTCACGCCCTTGTGGCTCTACGTGTTGGCGGGTGTCGCCGGGGCGCAGGGCGACCTCGGATCGTCGATTTTCGATATTGCGCGGATGCTGGTGCTCCCGATGGCGCTCGGGCAACTGTGTCGTCCGGTGCTCGGGGCCTGGGCGGCGCGGCATCGGGCGAAGCTGCAACTGACGGATCGGTGTTTGATCCTGTTTTTAATCTATTCCTCATTTTGCGATTCGTTCGCGCACAAGATTTGGGCGGGCCATAGCCTGACGCTGTTGGTCGGCATTACGGTGGGCTCAGGGGTGCTGTTTGCGGTGTTGGTGTTCGCGATGGTGGGCATCGCCCGCTTGCTCGGTTTTGATCACGGCGACCGAGTGGCGCTGATTTTCTGCGGTTCGAAGAAGAGCCTAGCGCAAGGAGTGATCATGGCAAAAGTGCTCTTAGCGGCACATCCCGCGGCCGGGCTCGTGCTGCTGCCGCTCATGATTTACCACGCGCTCCAACTCGTCGTTGGTGGGATCCTCGCGCCGCGCTGGGCGAGCGCCGCTTTGGAGAAGGCAAATGCGCAGGCCTCGCGGGGGTAATCAGCGAGGGCGTTTTGAGAAAACGGGATGGGCCGAAACATCAGAGGGATTGCTTCGGCGCTCCGCTCCTCGCAATGACATCGCTGCAATGAAACCTGTTTCCAACGAGACAATGCTCGGGCAACTCAACTGGCGTTACGCGACGAAGAAATTCGATCCGACGAAAATAATCGCCGACGCAGACTGGGCTGCGTTGGAACAGGCACTCGTCCTGGCGCCGTCGTCGATCGGATTGCAGCCGTGGAAATTTTTGGTGGTGACCGATGCTGACACCAAGTCGCGGCTGGTCCCGGCCTCGTGGGGCCAGCAACAGGCGGCGGCATGCTCGCACTTCGTGGTGTTCGCGGTGCGGCGTGATCTGGGCGTTGACCATGTGGATCGGCATGTCGGCCGGATGGTTGAAGTGCTGGGCGTGACACCCGAGTCGCTGGTGAAGTTCAAGGCGATGATGATGGGGAATCTCGACAAGGCGCGCGACGAGGGGCGGCTGGATACTTGGCAGGAACATCAAATCTATATCGCGCTCGGCCAATTTATGGCGTGCGCCGCAATGCTGGGCATCGATACGTGCCCGATGGAAGGAATCGAGCCGGCGAAGTTCGACGAGCTTCTCGGATTAGCGGGCACGGATTACGCCACGGTCGTGGCGTGTGCCGCGGGCTACCGCGCGGCCGACGATAAGAACGCGACGCGGAAAAAAGTGCGTTTCAAGACCGAGGATGTCGTGGTGCGGATTTAATACCAACGCCTCGTGATAGGTGGACGATAGGCGAAACACCCCTTGCTCACGCGCGCAAAGACCAGCGGTCAAAAAACTCCCCCCGACGTTGGTATAGGACGGATAAATTCAGCTGGATAAATTAAACGGGAAGCGGAGAGTTGATCGCGGAGTAAGGACGCGGGTTTTTTGGCGGAGAGACGGTTCACTATTTGGTTTTGCGCACTGCTCGGCGCTCGACGCGCGAGGGCATCGTTTTGACTAAGCAAACACGGCGGCGCGCTCGGCGGAGGAGAGTTCGCGCCAACGGCCGGGGGCCAGCTCGCCGAGTTGAAAATCACCCGTACGAACGCGTACGAGGCGGAGTGTCGGATGGCCGACGGCTGCGGTCATGCGACGAACCTGACGATTTTTTCCTTCGATGAGCTCGAGTGAAATCCACGCGTCGGGGATATTTTTCCGGACGCGAATCGGGGGGGCGCGCGGGGCGATGAGGGGGACGGGATCGAGCAGGCGAGCGCGACCTGGGAGGGTGCGGTAGTTGTCGATCGCGATTCCGCCGAGTGTCAGGCGAGCGAGCGCCTCGGCGGAGGGGCGGCCTTCGACTTGGGCCCAGTATTCGCGGCGGTGGGCGTACTGGGGATCGAGGAGACGGTGGTTCAACCCGGGCTCGTCGCTGAGGAGCAGTAGGCCCTCGGAGTCGGCATCGAGGCGACCGAGCGCATAGACGTCGGGAGGCAGACCGAAGTCGGCGAGGGTGCGCCAACGCGATCCGGGCTCGGGGGAGAATTGCGAGAGGACGCCGTAGGGTTTGTGGAGAGCGAGAAGCACGCGGTTGCGGAGGAGGGGAGCGGTGGGCAGAGTTTACATCCATGCAGGCCCTCACCTTCACCGCGGTCAACGAGATCACAGTTACTACGGCTCCCGAACCACAGCCCGGAGCGGGCGAAGTGGTGGTCGCCATCCGAGCGGCGGCGCTCAATCACCGGGATGTGTGGATCAAGACTGGGCAATACGCCGGTGTGAAATGGCCGTGTCAGCCCGGCTCCGACGGGGCGGGCGTGGTGATGGCGGTTGGGGACGGGGTGGACGCGGCGTGGAGCGGTCGGGAGGTGGTGATCAACCCAAGTTTCGATTGGGGCTCTCACCAGGAGGCGCAGGGGCCGGACTTCACGATCCTCGGGCTGCCGCGCGCCGGCACGCTGGCGGAAAAAATCTCCGTGCCGGTTGCGCAACTCTCGGCGAAACCGGCGCACCTTTCGTGGGAGGAGGCCGCGGCGCTGCCGCTCGCGGGGCTGACGGCGTATCGGGCGGTGTTTGCGCGAGCGCGGCTGCGCGCGGGCGAGCGGGTGCTCGTGACCGGGATCGGGAGTGGCGTGGCGTGGTTTGCGCTGCAGTTTGCCGTGGTGTGCGGGGCGGACGTCTGGGTGACGTCGAGCTCGGCGGAGAAGATCGCGAAGGCAATCGCGCTCGGGGCGAAGGGAGGAGTCCACTACACGCGGGCCGATTGGGCGGTGGAGGCGACGAAGATCGCGGGGATGTTTGACGTCATCGTGGACAGCGCGGGGGGAGCAGGCTTCGGTGACTTGATCGATCTTGCGGCGCCCGGCGGACGGATCGTTTTCTTCGGTGGCACGCGCGGCAACAGTCCGGCGCTGCCGCTGCGAAAAATTTTCTGGCGTCAACTTTCACTGTTGGGGACGACGATGGGTTCGCCGGCGGACTGGAGCGCGATGTTGGAGTTTGTGGCTCTGCACCGGGTGCGACCGGTGGTGAGCGAGGTGTTTCCGCTGGCGCGAGCGGGCGAGGCTTTCGCGTTGATGGAACGGGGCGGGCAGTGCGGGAAGATCGTCGTGCGGATCTCGTAGGATTCAGGCTTGGCGTGGTCCCGCGGGCAGGGGAGAACTTGGGTTCTAACATGGCCGGAAATTCTAAATTCTTCGCGTGTATCATGGCTGGTGGCAGCGGTGAGCGGTTCTGGCCGATGAGCCGAGCGCAAACGCCGAAGCATCTGCTGAAGCTCCTCTCAGCGCGGACGCTCGTCGAAGAAACGGTGCGACGGCTGGGCGCGGCGGTGCCACCAGACAATATTTTTGTACTCACTAACGAAGTACAGCTGCCCGGCACGCGGGCGGCGCTCGCGGGTTTGCTGCCGGCGAGCCAGATCGTCGCCGAGCCGGCGAAACGGGATACGGCACCGGCGGCGGCGTTGGCCACGGCTCTGGTGCGCGCGCGGGGCGGCGAGGGCGCGACGTTGGCGTTGCTCCCGGCTGACGCGTTTATCGCGGATGCGACGACCTGTGCGGTGCAATTGGGTGCGGCGCTCCGTCGTGCGGCGGATGCCGGTGCGATCATGACGATCGCGATCAAGCCGGATCATGCAGCGACGGGCTTTGGTTATTTGGAGATGGGCGAAGAGCGCGCCATCGGGCCGGCGGGCACGGTGCGCCAAGTGAAGCGCTTCGTCGAGAAGCCGGATGCGCCGACGGCGCAGCGGTATCTTGAAAGTGGAGACTATGCGTGGAACGCGGGAATGTTTTTCTGGCGCGTGGACACGTTTGTGGCCGAGGCCGAACGCCATGCGCCGGAGTTGGCGCAATTTATCCGCGAGTTTCCCGCAGGAGAATTCGGTGCGTTTCTCGCGCAACGCTTTCCGGCGCTGCCGAAAATTTCCGTCGACTACGCGATCATGGAAAAAGCCCGCTCAGTGGAGACGTTGGTGGCCAAGTTTGATTGGGACGACGTCGGACTGTGGACGGCCTTGCCCAAGCATTTGGCGACGGATGCCGAGGGGAATTCCTCGCGCGGCGCGGTGGTTGTCGCGGGGGCGAGCAACAATATTGCCATCAGCAATGGTCGGATGATCGCGTTGTGCGGCGTGAAGGACTTGGTGGTGGTCGAGACGGCGGATGCGATCTTGGTGTGCCACCGCGATGCGGTGCAGAACATCAAGCAGATCGTCGGGAAACTGCCGAAAGAGCTTTTGTGAGGATGGCGGCGATTGAGAGAGTACGGTGGTTGAGTCCTCGCGTGCGGCTGTTTCCAGACGCAGTCTGAAGCCTCGCGCTACCTCGGAGCACGGCCGAAAAAAAAGGGCCGCCCGGTGAGGAGCGGCCCTGAAAAATTTTCCGGCGGAGCTTACTTGCCGGACTTCGCGGCCTTTTGACGGGCGGCGTTGTTCAGAATGCGCTTGCGCAGACGCAAGCTCTTTGGGGTGACCTCGACGAGTTCGTCGGTGGCGATGTATTCGATCGCGCGCTCGAGCGAGAGCTTCGACGCCGGCGTGAGACCGGTGGCGACACCCGAACCCTGCGAACGGAAGTTCGTGAGGGCTTTTTCGCGGACGGCATTACACGCGATGTCTTCGTTGCGGGGATTCTCGCCGACGATCATGCCCTCGTACACTTGCTCGCCGGGGCTGACGAAGAGTTTGCCGCGTTCCTGCACCATCACGAGGGCGTAGGTGGTGGTCTCGCCGGCTTCGGTCGCGATGAGCGTGCCTGTGATGCGGGTGAGCACTTCGCCCGCGTAGGGGCCGTATTCCTTGAAGAGATGGCTGAGGACGCCGCGGCCGCTGGTGGCGTTGACGACGTCGATTTCCATGCCGATGAGACCGCGGGTGGTGATCGTGGCCTCGATCATCGTCGTGTGGGGGAGCTTCTCCATGTTGGTGAGAAGACCTTTTCGGTTGGCGAGATTCTGCATGATCGAGCCGACGCACTCATCGGGAACTTCGATCCACACGGTCTCATACGGTTCGTGGCGATGACCATCGACGATCCGCTCGATCACCGTCGGACGGGAGACGAGGAGTTCGAAACCCTCGCGGCGCATGGTCTCAACGAGGACGGCGACCTGCATGGCGCCGCGGGCCTTGACGTTGAAGATACCGGCTTTGTCGGTGTCTTCGATCTTGATGGAAACGTTGGTCTTCAACTCGCGCATGAGGCGCTCGCGCAGCTGACGGGAGGTGACGAGTTTGCCTTCCTGGCCGACGAGCGGGCCGTCGTTGACGCAGAACTGCATCTCGAGGGTTGGCGGATCGATCTGGGTGAAAGGGAGGGCGTGGCCCGCTTCGTCGGCGGTGAGCGTGTCACCGATATCGATGTCCTCAAAACCCGAGAGACCGACGATGTTACCGGCGACGGCGCTTTCGGTTTCACGGGTGCCGAGACCGGTGAATTCGAAGACCTTGGTAATTTTTGCGCGGATACGTTTGCCGTCCTCGTGGCGAATGATGAAGACGTTTTGACCGATGGTGGCGACACCGCCGAGGATCTTGCCGACCGCGATGCGCCCGACGTAGTCGCTCCAGTCAATATTGGACACGAGCATGTGGAAGGGCTCGCTGGGCTTGGCGAAGGGAGGCGGAACGTGATCGAGGATGGTCTCGAAGAGCGGGGCCATGTCCTTCTTTTCCTCGCCGAGGTGGAACATCATGTAGCCGTCGCGGCCGGAGCCATACACAACCGGGGCGTCGAACTGCTCTTCGGTGGCGTTGAGTTCCATGAGGAGCTCGAGCACCTTGTCGTACATCTTAGCAGGCTCGGCGTTTTCGCGGTCGATCTTGTTGATGACGATCACGACCTTGAGGCCATGGGCGAGGGCCTTGCGGAGCACGAAACGGGTTTGAGCCTGTGGGCCGTCGTAGGCATCGATCACGAGGAGCACGCCGTCGACCATGCGGAGCGCGCGCTCGACCTCGCCACCGAAGTCGGCGTGTCCGGGAGTGTCGACGATGTTAACGATCTTATCCTTCCAGTGAACGGAGGTGTTCTTGGCCTTGATCGTGATGCCCTTCTCCTTTTCGAGGTCCATGGAATCCATGGCACGCTCCTCGACGCGTTGGTTGGCGCGGAAAACGCCACCCTCCTTGAGAAGTTTGTCGACGAGGGTGGTTTTGCCATGGTCGACGTGGGCGATAATGGCGATGTTACGGATGCTCTGGTTCATGGTCGCGAGGCGTGATGTTTCGATGGAAAAGGCAAGAACGTGCGGAGCGCGATCGGCGAATGCAAGGCCGAAGGCGGGGTGTCGCCCATCGTTTCTGCGGCTGAAGCTCACTTTGACAAAAATGGACTCTGAGTGACCTGGAATCCGCGGCGCTCACTGTCACCCAAACGTGACGTGGGTGATCCCCTCATCCCAAGGTGTGCAGGCGATTTCGCGGCCTCGCGGATGAATGGGGAGCGCCGGACTCTGCCTTCCGTCCTTGTGTTGAAACGGTGCGGTGATCGGCGGAAGGAATGTCGAGACGTGAGCGGACTTTTAAGGCTGCACTGGGTTACACCTTATCCCGTGACCACAAAGTAGCAGCTGTAAAGGATCAGCCAGCAGTAGAGGTGCAGTCGCAGGCGAGACGCTTCTGGGAGGTGGTGCAGCACGCGGCCGGCGAGCCACGCGACGGTCGCGGCCAGGGTGAAACGGACAAAACTGGCGACGGCGGAGACGATCAGGAACCCCGTCAGCGGGATATCTTGGGCGCCGGCGTGGACGGCATAGAGTTTGTAGGGTTGACCCGACAGGGCTCCGGTTGCGAGGGCGGTGAGACCGTCGGTGTGGAGGGCCTGGGCGATGCGAACGATGAGCCCGCGCGAGATGCCGGGGAGCCAGTCAAACGCGTTAAGGAAAAACTGCGTGGCGTCATGACGGGCGGCGAACCACAGCGCGGTGCCGCCGACCAAGGCTCCGGCGACAGCCCAAAGGCAGGCGACGAGGGCGCGGCGAAAATCGCTCAGGGCGAGACGGGTGAGCAGGACATCGGGCACGATAAAAAAAATGGTCGCTTCGGCGAGGCCCCACGTAAAAGCGAGGACGTGAGCAGAGCATCCGTGAGTCCGGCCCGGCGGGGAGGCGGGAAGAGTGGCGTCGGTCATCGGTGGAGGGGCGAATCGGCTAGGGCGCGACGGGTGCGATTCACGAAGGTCAAGACGAGGAGAACACCAGTGAGGACGAGGGTTCGGCTGAGCCCAGCAGTCGGCGGGACGCCGCGACCGGCGAGCAGGGAGGCGAGGCCGGTGAACTCCGTGCCGATGACGAGGGTGGCAATCGGCGGCACCGGAAGGAAATCCCCTGGGGGCAAGCTGCGGTTCAGATCACGGAGTGAATTTCCGTTCGCGGAACCAGTAGAGCAGTTGGTCGGACCAGGGCGGGGCGAGTTTGCCGGGCCGGCCGAGACCGAGGCCGTGCGCGCCTTTTTCGTAGATATGGACGGATGGGAGCCCGCCAGCTTGGCGGAGGGCGGCGGCGAAGAGCAGGGTGTTTTCGACGGGGACTGATTTGTCTTCGATTGTGTGCCACAGGAAACATGGTGGCGTGTTCTTCGTGACCTGGAGTTCGTTGGAGAGGAACTTCACGAGTTCGGGATCGGGTTTGTCGCCGAGCAAGTTCTTGCGCGACCCGGCGTGGGCGAATTCGAGCAGGGAGATCACCGGGTAGCAGAGGATACCGAGATCGGGGCGGGAACTTTCGCGGTCGATGGGATCGGTGGCGGCGGAGTTTCCGGAGTCAAAGTGGGTGACCAAGGTCGAGGCGAGATGGCCGCCGGCGGAGGAACCGATGACGCCGATGCGGCTGGGGTCGCGTCCGTCGCGTTTGGCGAAGACGCGGAGCAGGCGGAGCGCGCGGGCGGCGTCGTTGAGCATCGTCGGGTGGCGATAGCCGTTGGACCCGAGCCGGTATTTGAGGACGTAGGCAGTGATACCGTGAGCGGCAAAGAATTCGGCGTAGCCCGTGCCCTCGTGTTCGGCGAGGCCGCCGTAGCCGCCGCCGGGGAAAATGAGGATTGAGGCGCCGGTGTCCTTGGCTTTGTCGGCGGCGTAAGGGGTGAGTGTGGGGATATCTTGGGGCCGCTGGCCGAGAGCACCGGGGGCATCGCCCTCCCAGAGGCGGATGGGTCCGAGAATGAGCGCGTAGGGGGTGGGCGCGGCTGCGGCCGGAGCAGGTCGGTCGGCGGCGGGCAGGGTTGAAGCGAGGGCAAGGAGGAACGTGGTGGGGAGGAAGAGAGACAAGCGCATGGAGTCGGAGGGCAAGGGAGTGGACGGCTAAACGCGAGGAGTGGACAGGTTTCGCTGTAGTTTGGGAATACGAAAAAAATAAGGCCCCGAGAGCTTTCGGTCTCGTTGCAAAATCAGGGGGTGGGTGTGCGCCACCCGCTCTTGCCTATTCGTACAAGCTTGGCGGCGCGCGCCTGGCGCGCTTGCTTTCGCGGGCGGGTGAGTCACCGGTGGCTGGTCGGAGAGCGTGTGGTTCGTCATGGGAATTATATGACGGCATGAAGATTGCGAGGAGCGGGGAGCAGGGGGCGGCACTGCGGCTCGTGACGCACGCAAGAGCTACGCCGCCTTCGCCAAGGCGTGCGAGGCCCGGATGGCCCTCCGAATCTATAGTGTTCGCCTGACCATGGCCTTATCTCCCCCGAGGGTTTCCGCTGCGATGCCGAGCATCGCGCGCGTGATGAATATCACCCCGTTCCGTGTAACTCGAAGGGGGGAACTTGCCCGCACGTGTCTTCGAATCTACGCGCCATGATTTCGAGCTTCCGGCGATGGGGGGCCAGAAATGGAGATTTCGCCCGGGCGTGCGGGCTAGTCAAAAAGTGAACACGCGGACGCGCGTGCCGATTGTCTTTACGATTGAGGACGCGATCGACTGACGGTCGCGCCGGCGCTCGCTCAGAGGTGACGGATGATCGCGTCGGCCATCGCTTGGGTGCCCACGGAGGGTTTCCCGAAAGCGATGTCGCCCGTGCGCGTCCCACCGGTGACGGCGGCGCGCACGGCGGCTTCGATGCGCGTGGCGACGGCGTCGAGGCCAAAGCTGAAGCGAAGCATTAAAGCGACGGAGAGGATTTGCGCGCAGGGATTGGCGATCCCTTTGCCCGCGATGTCGGGGGCGGTGCCGCCGGCGGGTTCGTAGAGACCGAAGGGGAGGCCGAGGGAATTTTTTCCCGCGCCGAGGGATGCGGAGGAGAGCATTCCGAGTGAGCCGCAGATGACGGCCATCTCGTCGGAGAGGATGTCGCCGAACATGTTTTCCGTTACAAACACGTCGAACTGGTTGGGATCGCGCGCGAGTTGCATCGCGGCGTTGTCGACGTACATGTGACTGAGCGCGATGTCGGGGGCGTGGGCGGCCATGTAGTCGGTGACGGTCTTGCGCCAGAGGACGGAGGTCTCGAGGACGTTGGCTTTGTCGACGGAGCAGAGCTTTTTCTTGCGGGCGCGGGCGGTCGTGATTGCGACTTGGAGGATGCGTTCGATCTCGGATTTTTTGTAAACCATTGTGTCAATGGCTTGGATGTCGCCGTCGGGGAGGGTCGTGGTCACTTTGGGGAGGCCGAAGTAAACGCCGCCGGTGAGTTCGCGGATGCAGACGATGTCGATGCCGTTGGGGATGCGCTCGGTTTTGAGCGGGGAGGCGTCGGTGAGTTCGCGGTAAAGGAGGCCGGGGCGGATGTTGGCGAAGAGTGTGAAGTGCTTGCGGAGCGGGAGGAGAGCGGCGCGCTCGGGCTGTTCCTTGGGCGGAAGTTTTTCCCACTTCGGACCGCCGACGGAGCCGAACAGGATGGCGTCGGACGCAGCGCAAATCTCGAGCGTGGAGTCGGGCAAGGCTTTGCCGTGATTGTCGATGCCGGCGCCGCCGACGTCGGCTTTGGTGAAGGCAAGGGTGAGGTTCTCCTGCTTCGCGACGTGTGCAAATACGCGCAGGGCCTCGGTCATCACCTCGGGGCCAATGTAGTCTCCAGCAAGGACGGCGAACTTAAGTGTGGGCATAGGAAAGGGGACGGTGGCAAACCGCGACGGAGAGTGGCAAGCCGCCAGTGCAGCGGGAAACCAGTTTGCAGAAACGGGTCAGAAACGGGTCGGCCACCCCCAATCCTGAGCGGGTGAGGCACAAGGAATTCGTAAGGTTGGGAATCGCGCTTGACGAGTTTGTCAAAACTATGACTGTCTGCCG
>CAMCHO010000151.1 GCA_945874455.1 Opitutus sp. GAS368
AACGGCGAGATGAGCGGGCGCGCGGCGCTCTGCTGCCAGAGTGCGAGGTTGCTCGCGAGATAGACGCCGGCGCGGGGGAGCGTGCGCGACTGGACGACCTCGGTCTCGCTCGCATTGAGCGTAACGCGAAAGCTGCGGGTCGGGTTGGCCGTCACCTCGACCTCCCAGCCGCGGCCGGTGTTGTCCACGCTGTCGCGCGGATTCGCGATCTGTTTGCCGAGCTGGCCGAGCGCCTCCCAGATTTCATTGATCGCCGGCACGAGGCTCGTGGTCACCGCGGCGTCGTTGGCCGTGCGGTTGGTCTCGCTGAGTTTGTAGCGTGAGATGTTCACGTTCACTTTGCCCTGCCAGAACGCCAGCTTCACACCCACATCCGTGCCTTTGCCGAAACGCGGGCCCATCGGTTGGTCGTTAATGTCGATCGGCGTCTGCGGAACGAAATTGTTCGAGTTGTTGTAGACGAGACCGAGCCACGGCAGTGCGCGGAACACGAGGCCGAAGGTGCGCGTGTTGCCGGCGAAGTCGGTGTTCGCTTGCCTCGCGAGCTTGCGGCTGAACTCGCGCGTGACCGGATCGCGGGTCGCGTTTCCTCCGGTCCAAAAATCTTGGGCGTCGCGGCGGAGGCCCCAGGTGCCGATGATCCGCTCCGACCAAAAACTGCTCTGGCCGGCCAACATCAGCGAATCAGTCGTGGTCGTTTGCACATTGCTGGTATCGCCCGTCCGTCGAAAGCCGGAGGTGAAGCCATTCATCCCGACCAGCGGGAACTCCTTGTAGTCGAGCCCGCCGCGTTTGCGCGGATCGTTCGACGAAAAATCGAGGTAGGTGCGGCGCCAGATTTGGTTGCTGGCGACGGTAATATCTAACGGGTAAGTCGCGTTGCCGGCGGGCGTGACGTTGACCTCGTTCAACGCCTCCGTGAAGCCGACCGTCTGCTCGCTCGAAGCGAGGCCGGCAAAACGATGCATCCCCAGACCGCGCTTTTTCAGGTCGAGTTCAAACGCGGCGGTCGCACGCCACGTCTGCGTGTCGTTGTCGATGTCGCGGTAGCCGGGCTGCGACTGCACATAAAGTTTGCCGGCGTTGGGATTGCGTTGCCCGGCATTCGCCGGAAGGGATCCGTTGGGCAACGGCGTGCTCGGGATGAGCGCGTTCACATCGGCGAACGCGCCCATGTTGTTCCACGTGACCCCGAAATCCGCGCGGCGGAGATCGCGCTGCCGGTTGTAAGCCACCTCGAGCACGAGATCGCCGAGACGTTGTTCAACGAAACCCGACCACGTGCGATACCAGTTATCCGAGCCCGTGCCTGGGCCGCCGAGATAGGCGGCACGCGGCACCAGGGAAAAATCGGTGAGGGCGCGGGCATTGCCGGTGAGCGTCGGGGCGCCGGGCGCACGGGTCGTCTGTCGCGTGTTGGTCCACGAGACCAGCGGCGTCGTCCCTAAGGGATCGAACACCACGAAGCGGTTGCCGTTGGCGATCGTGCCGCCGATCGCCTCGGTATTGTTCGCTGCGACGGGGCGGCCGGCCGCAATCCAATCGCCCGTGTAATCCGAGCTGGGCCACGGCATGGCATTGAGCTGCTGACGATCCGCATACTCACCCTGCAGGCGAATCTCCGTGTGCCGGAACGGGCGGTAGGTCGTGGACAGGGCGCCGGCTTTAGTTTTGAGAAACTCAAACTCGCGCCAGCTCTCGCGATCTTGCCAGAGCACGTTCGCGCGCACGGCGACGGTTTTCCCGACGCTGCGGTTCACATCGACGGTGGCGCGATAGTCGTCCCAACTCCCGACACGCACCTGCACGTGATCGGTGGACTTGCCGGCGACGTGCGCCCGCTTCGTCGTCGTGTTGACGATGCCGCCGGGGCCGCCGACACCAAAGAGGATCGAGTTGGGCCCGCGCGAAAAATCCAGCCGCTCGGTGTTGAACACATCGCTGGAGACGCGCCACGTAAAGAAATCACGGCCCAGCGAGGCGCCGGTGAAACCGCGCACTTGGATATTACCGTCGCTCTGCTGCGCGGAGGCGAGGCCCGTGTAGTCGGTGAACTCCCGCGACGCGTTCATCGCATACTCCATCGCGCCGAACGTGCTGAGGGCGCCGATGTCATCGAGAAACTCCTTGGTGAAAACGGAAATCGCAGCGGGCGTGTTGCGCAGTTCGGTGTTGAGGCGGCTGCCGGAGAGGGAGTTTGCCGCGGCGTAGCCGACGTCGTTGTCCGTCGAAACTTGGAACGGGGAAAGCATCACCGGGTTATTCGTGTCCGTCGACCCACGGGTCGAAGGGGCGCTCGCCGGGGTCGCGGATTGGGCGAGTGCGACCGGCGACAGGAGCAGGAGTGACACGGCCAAGGAAACGTAACGGTAGGTTATCATGAGCGGTTTGGTGAAGGTGGAAGCTGACGTTGAAAATCGAGAGGCCAGGGGTAAACGCTTGGAACGGTACGCGGGGAGCGTCAGGCCGCGAGTCCGGCCAGCGGGCCCGTGCTGCTGGAGAATTTGTCCGTCTCGACGCCCAGACGTTGCAACATACTCACGAAGAGATTCGCGAGCGGGGCGTTATTCGTGGCATCGAACGCGAGGTGTTTCCCGTGCTTGAAACCACCGCCCGCGAGAATCAGGGGCAAATTCCTAGTCGAGTGCGAATTCGCGTTGCCGAGACAACTGCCGTAGAGAACCTGCGTGTGATCGAGCAAGGTGCCGCCAGTCTCCCGGGTGTCGGCCAGCCTCTGCAGCAGGTAGCCAAACGTGCGCAGCTGCGCCTCCTCGATCTGGCGCAGCTCGGCGATTTTCTCCGACTCGTTGCCGTGGTGCGTGAGGCCGTGCGTCTCGCTCTTCACGCCGGGTACATGTGGCACGACGGAGAAGGTGCTGAGCGAGAGTGTGACCACGCGCGTGCTGTCGGTCTGCAAAGCGAGCCGCATGAGCTCGAACATGAGCTGCGACTTCTCGATCACCTGATTGGCGTCAGCGATGTCTCTGGGCTCGGGAAAATCTACCTGCGGCTTCGGCCGATTTTCCCACGCGATGCTGCGCTGAAGGCGGCCTTCGAGTTCGCGCACACTTTGAAAATACTGGTCGAGCCGCGCGCGGTCCTCGGGCGCAACGGAATTTTCCAGGCGTGCGGCCTTGCCGAGCACGAGGTCGAGCACACTGCCGCCGGCCTCGATCCGGCGCATCGTCGCCGCCTTCTCTTCCGGCGTACCGGCGACGAACAGGCTGCGGTAAAGCCGCCGCGGACTCGCCTCCGCCGGGACGCCCACGCCCGAGCGCGACACAGAGAGCGAGTCGCCGTAGTGGTCGCCGTTTTTCACCGTGAGCGCGAGCGAGGGGAAGCGGTTCTCGAGTCCGATTTTCTCCGCGGCTAGTTGATCGAGCGACAGTGAATTGCGGAACGTCGGCTGGCCCGGATGCGGGGCGCCGGTAAGGAAACACTGCCCCGCATGGTGATTCCCATCCACGCCCGGATGCGACAGTCCGGAGACGACGGTGAACTGCGCGCGGTGCTCCGCGAGCAGATCGAGATACGGGCTCGATGGGTCGCCCGCCTGCGGAAAGAAGAACTGCGGCATCATCCCGAGCGGCACATGAATCGCGATGAGCCGCTTCGGCGGCAACTTATCGGCGGCGCGCCCCAGCAGCGGCAGCGCGAGACATGCGCCGGTGGCGCGAAGAAAATGGCGGCGGGTGATCATTTTGAAGCAAGCAGCTGAAGGGGCGCGGGCAAATAAGGCTTTGGTGCGCAGTCACGGGTCATTTTCTGTCGATCTAAAAACCGAGAGACGACCGCTGAGATGCAGCATGCTCGACCAAGCCTCTTCACTTCACTACCTGCTTCGCTGGCTCTCCTGCCCACTTGATGGCTTCGAGGATGTGCTGACGCACGAACGGCGTGCTGAGGGAGCGGAGATCATGGCCGAACTCGGTGTAGAAGAAGCGGCCGCCGGTGGCGGGTTCGTGAGTCCAGGCGATGGGATGGTCAGCACCCATGGGCTTGCCGTTGCGTGTTTTGAAGTAGTCGCGCACGGGCGTGTAGGTGCTCTCGTCCACGCGCAAGAGCACGTTGAAGCCGGGCAGACCGGTGACGGCGCGATCGTGATTGGTCCAGTCGGCCTCGATCCAGAATTCGGCGGGCTGGCCTTTGACGGACGGATGGTCTTTCGCGGCGGGGTTCACCGTGACTTTGGCTTTGGCGTAGTCGGAGTCGCTGTTGAAGTCGCAACCGCCGAGCGCATTCAGCCACGGCCATTTCTTCTGATGCACCAGCGCGGCGTGCAGGCCCACGATGCCTTTCTTCCCGCTCGCAAACCACTGCTCCACGGCTTGGCGCTGCTCCTCGGGCAGCACCTTGTCGAGTTCGTTGGCGCTGTTCAGCACCAGCACGTCGTAGCCGCTGAGTTCCTTGGCACGCATGTCCTTCCCATGCTCGGTCACGTCCACCTCGAAGCCGTTTTCGTGTCCGAGGAGCACGAGCCAGCGATTGATCTTCGGAATCTCGGGATGGCGGTAGTAGCCGGTATTTGAATACACCAGCACTTTGAGGCCGCTACCCTTGGGGGCTGCGGCGGCGGGTTCATGGCTATGGGCGATGCTGGTCAGCAGGAGCAGGGAGAGAATGAAACGCTTCATGGTGTTGGGTGGAGTGAATGGTTGCGATGATCGGCGAATGCTCAAGGTCACGGTTTGCGGGCGGTCCTCGGCCCGTCGTGCTGCTGGTGGAAAAAATCGAAGTCTGCGTGACCGCCTGCGGGTCCAGCGGTCACGTTGAAGGTGAACACACCGACCTTCGTGCCTTCATACCAGGCGGTGCGATAGGGATAGTCGCGATCGCCCAGCGGCTCGTAGTGTTCGCCGTCGAGGCTGTAAGACATCGTGCCCTTGTAGTGACGATGTTCGATTTTTAGCCACAGGGCGTCTTGCTTGAGTTCGGGACCAGCGGTAAGTGCGCCGGGGCCGGAAGTGGCGGTGCCTTTGGCAAAGCGGATGCGTTTCACGCCGCCTTCTTGGACGACTCCGATCCACGTGTAATCGTCAATCATGGTGCAGAGGCCAGCGCGTTGGCCTTCAATCATGTTCGCGGTGTCGAGCTTCGTGACGATGGCGGACTCGGCTCCGTAGAGGCGCTGGACGAGCGTATTGTAGGCGAAGAGGAGATGGTCTTCGCGATGGATGACTTTCGTTCGACCAAACTGGGAAACGCCGCCCTGGGTGTTTAGATGCCGCGCTGTCAGGCGCAGGTGTCCCGGCCTCGCGGTGAGCGACCAGCGCGAGTCATCGGGGTCGTGATGCCAGGCCCACTGACCGCCGAGCGTGGCCGCAGCAAACTCATCTGCCGGGTCCGCCGCGTTGATGGGTTGGACCGGCAGCGCGGGTTTGGCGCAGGGCTCAGTGAGGCCGACGGGTTCGCCGATGCCATCGCCATCGGAGTCCACGCCGATCCACGGCCAGTGGTCAGCCGTCCAACCCGCAGGCTCAAGGTAAACGCGGCGGCCATAAGTGGCGAAGAGGTTGTAGTCGTGATGCAGGAAGGCCCAGCGGTCACCACTGACTTCGACGAGCGATCCCTGCGCGGCGTTGATATCGGCTTTGCCGGCGTGGAAAATCTTCCGGCTCTCATACGGCCCGTAGAGCGACTTCGAGCGATAGACATACTGCGCCTTGTCTTTGTTCTTACCCGTGGAAGCCACGGAGATGTAGTAGAAGCCGTTTCGCTTAAACACCTGCGGTCCCTTCGGCGGGATGTCATCGATCAGGACGGTGCCCTGGTCCACGATGGCATCGAAGGAGTCGTTCAAGCGATAGATCCGCAGCGCCCCCGGATTGCCGACGAGGAACACGTAACCTTTGCCATCCTCATCCCAAAATGGACAAGGATCCTCGAAGTCGCCCACGATCTTTTCCGAAAGACTCATCGGCTCACTCCAGGGACCTTCCGGCGCGGCGGCCTTGCAGACAAAGCCCCGGTATTTCGTGCTCCAGTTAAACAGGTAATACGTGCCGCGGAAGAACCCGACCTCGCCATCCTGTGATCCGGCGGAGCAAGCCTTGCCGGGGAACGTGAAGTCCGTATGCACCCCACCGAGCCGCGAGTAGATGCGGCCCGCGTGCGTCCAGTTGACCAGATCCTTCGACGCCAACAACGGCATGCCCATAAAATGATGCGAGGCGCTGGTCAGATAGAACGTGTCGCCTGCCTTGAACACACAGGGGTTGTTGTAATCCGCCCACAAAATCGGATTGCGGTAAGTGCCATTACCTTGATCGCCCCAAGCGGGTTTGGCGCCAGGCACGGCCGCGTGGAGCACAGCCAGCGGCGCGAGCAGCAGGGCGGTGAGGAGGCGGAGCGTCTTCATGGTTGTTTCTGTTATCTTCATTCGATTCGTCCCATCCCGTCATGGGCAGTCGTCTCACGGGATGTTTCCAACCCTTGGAACGAACGGACCCGAAGTTTTCCAAATGTGGGTGCGCCCGGCAAGTTTCGCCCGTCTCGCTGCGCGGATAAAAGTGGGAAGAGGTGGGTTACTGGCTTCACGGATTTCCCGGACTGAAGAATCGGCTCTCGGCGAGCGCGTGGATGAGCGAGCGCACGCCGTGTTGTTTCGCCGCGGTGCTCTCGACGATGCGGGCGATCTCGGCGCGGTCGGCGTAGCTGACCTCCGCGCCGGTGGCGTAGCGGCTCAGATGCGCGACGAAGGCGCGGGCGAGGCGGGCGGGATCTTCGGCGAGCAACGCGGTGAGGTCGTGCACGTCTTTGAATCCGCGGCCGTCGGAAAGTGCGCCGCTCGCGTCCACGGCGAGGCCGAGCGTGTAGTTCACCTTCCACGCGACGCGTTCTTTTTCTGGCGGCACGTCGCCTTTGCCGGTGGAGCGGTAGCGCGTGCGAAAGCCGCCGACGGGGTCGAAGCTCTCGAGCGCGAACCCTGCCGGGTCAATCTTCGCGTGACACGCGGCGCAGCTGGCGTCGTTGCGATGCTTGTCGAGCTGCTCGCGCACCGTCGTCGCGCCGCGCGTATCGGGGTCGATCGCGCCCACACTCGGCGGCGGCGGCGGGGCGGGGTCATTGAGCAGGCGGTCCATCACCCATACGCCGCGTTTCACGGGCGTGGTCGTGGTGCCGTCAGCGGTGAGTTTTAAAATCGCCGCCTGGCCGAGCAGGCCGCCGCGCAGACTCCCGGCGGGCAACGCCACACGGCGCACGTCCACGCCCGTCACGTCCGCGATGCCGTAGTGCTCGGCGAGGCGCTGCGTGAGCATGGCGAAGTCCGGCCGCACGAGCGCGGAGATGGGCGCATCACGGGCGATGAGTTCGCGGAGGAAGGCGCGCGTCTCGGCGACCATGCCCTCGTGCAACAGGAAGCGATACTCGGGATAGAGCTTAGGGTCGGGTGTGGTCTCGTTCACGCGGCGGAGGTCGAGCCACTGGTCGGTGAAATCGCGGATGAAGCGCTCGCTGCGCGGGTCGGCGAGCAGGCGGTCCACTTCGCGATGCAGCACCGCTGCGCGTTGCAGCGAGCCATCGCGCGCGGCGGCGAGCAACGTATCGTCGGGCGGTCCATTCCACAGCCAGTAGGCAAGGCGCGAGGCCAGCGTGAAGAGCTTCGCATTTGCAAACGGCGCAGGCTCGCGGGACCCATCGGCGGGGTGGAACAGAAACTCCGGTGACGTGAGCACCGCGACGAAGGCGCGCCGCATCGCGTCCTCGAAGCAGTCCTGCGCCGCGAGCCGCTTCAGCACGAGCGCGACGTAGGGGGCGACCTCGCCGGCACTCACCGGACGACGAAACGCCCTCGGCAAGAATCCCGCCAGCAACCGACGCGCATCCTCGGCGGGCTGCGCCGACTGCACGGTCTCGAGCGGAGGCGCGCGCTCGCCGGGCGGGAGGTCGGTATGAAAATTCGGCAAGTACCCCCCGATGCCGCGCACGGCGGCGCGCCGCGGCGAGATGACGTTGGCGCCCGCGGCCAGCGTTGCGATCGGCAGGTCGGCGAACAACCGCCGATGACTCTCCGGCGGCCACGCCGGATTCAGTGGCCCTTCAATCTCAAACCAATCGAGCGCCACGCCGGGACCGACATGTTTCGCCCCACGCCCCGCGATCTGCCCGATGCGCAGACCGATCCACGGCACCGACACCGGATCGAACACGATGCTCTCGTGCGCCTCGAGCCACTCCGTGATTTCCTGCTCGCTCGACTGCATGGACGGCGC
Organism: Opitutus sp. GAS368; assembly: GCA_945874455.1. GTDB lineage: Bacteria > Verrucomicrobiota > Verrucomicrobiia > Opitutales > Opitutaceae > GAS368. Next base: position 8,214 of record CAMCHO010000151.1, read on the forward strand.
GGTGAACGCGCGCAGCAGGCGCCCGCCTTCCTGCTGCTTCCCCTCCGCGTGCGCCCGCAATACGGCGGCCTGCGGCGCGGCGCACGGCTCGGGTTTGCCTTGGTTCCATTGGAAGCCCCACAGCGAGAGCCGCAGGCGATAGTGCCCCGCGTAGAGGGGCGACACATTCATCGCCGCTTCGTAACCCGCGAGATTGGGATTCAGCAGTCCGACCGCGCTCCGGCTCTGCGTCTTCTTAATTTCATTTACCTGCTTACGCCGCTCCTCGAGATCCGGCCCTCTGAAATCAACAAATCCCTGCTTCTCCTCAAACCCGCCGCGCACCGGGAGCGCGGGGTCCGGCTGCTTGTCCTTCAGTAGGACATATTGTCCATGAACGAGATTCGCCCCGAATTTAAACAATCCCGCGGGATAGATGCGTTTCTTAAACACCGGCGGCGGCGTGCTGCGCGTGGCGATCGCTGCGGTGAGCGCCTGCTCGGCCGCCTCGGCATACGCCGCGAGGTGCGCAGGCGAGAGATCGAGGCCGGTCGCGATTTTGTCGAAGCCAGCGACGGTGCCGTCGGCCGGGAGCAGGCCCTGGATGTCCAGGCGCGGCAGGGCGAGCAGGTCGATCAGCGTGTTTTCGTATTCGCTGCGCGTCATCCGCCGCATCCGCACGCGGCCTTCCTGCGCGAGCCGCGCCGTGTCGGCGGCGGCCAGCCTGCCGTCGAGTTCGGCCAGCAACGCCTTCGCGTCCGCCGAAGGCGGGCGCGGCTTTTTCTTCGGCGGCATTTCTCCAGCGGCCAAGCGGTCGTGAATCTTTTCCCAGCGGGCTAAGTTCTCCCTCACCGACAGCTGCAACGGGAGCGCTGTGAGATCGAGCCCGCTCTCCTTGGTGGCGGCATCGTGGCAGCTGTAACAGTGCTGTTCGAAAAAGTCCGCGCCCCGGGGAGAAAGAGAGGCCGGCGCCGCAGTCGCTACGACTGCGAGGAGCACTGCCAGCACCGGCAACGCACGAACGCTGCGCCGGAAAATCCGAGCGAATCCGCGAGCCATCGGTCGGCCGCCGTGCGGCTCGATCCCGGCGTGACATCGGGCGGGTGGGGACGGGGTCATCGCAGGAGACGCGCGAAAAGCGGCTGCAGCTGGGCGGCGAAAAACGCGTAACCGCCATCCTGCGTGAGGTGAATGTTGTCCGCCTGGAAAAGCCCGCGCCGAAGGGTGCCATCTGCTTCGATCATCTCCGGCCAGAGGTCGAGGAGGTGAATCTTGAGATCACGCTCGAGCTGCATCGCGCGGAGCGCGGCGTTGGTTTGCTTGATGTCCTCGTAGAAGGCGTGCCCCGGACGATGGGCGGGGAAAATGGTCGCGACGACGAGTTCGGCCTCGGGAAATTTAGCCCGTAGATTTTCGGCGCACGCTGTGATGCCCTGCGCGGCGGCAGCGACGCCGGTCTCGCGCGTGTAAAACATATTGTTGTTGCCGATGAGCAGGACGACGAGGCGCGGCCGGAGCCCTGCTACTCCTCCGTGGTCGAGTCGCCACAGCACGTTCTGCGTCTTGTCGCCGCCGATGCCGAGGTTGACGGTCTGGTAGCGGCTGAAGTGTTTTTGCCACGCGGCATTGAGCGGCTTGCGGTCAAGGGCACTCCCCCACTGCTGCGTGATACTGTCGCCGACCAACAGGACATCGATCGGCCCTCGGGTGGCCTGCACGTGCGCGACCAATTTCGCGTGGGTCTCCAGCCATTTCGACCCACCCCAATGCCCGGCGGTTGGCGTGACCGGCCAGAGGGTGGGCTGATGTTTTTTCTCCGCCACGCCCGGCCGCCGCTCGTGCTCCGGGCGCAGGACGTAGGTCGTCTCGGCTTCACTTAACGGCCAGCCGACGGCCGGCGTTTCGGCGCACCTTCCCGCCAAAGGAAAACACGAAACGACAATGAACAGAACGAGGGTTGGCTTCATTCGAAGTGGCCGGAGTTCGGCAAATTCCCCCACGGCCGTCAAAAGCGATAGGTCGCGGCCAGCGCGGCCTTCCGAGCGTCGAGGTAATAGAGGCCCGTGCGGAGCGTCCGGTTTTGAAACGTGTTCGTGCCGGTGTAGATCGGCTCCGCGTAGTCGAGCAGGTTGGTCATGTTGAATTGTAGATCGATGGGGCGATTGCCGAGTCGGAGCGCGTAGCCGAGCGAGAGGTTTACCGTGTGGTATCCGGCGCGGTAGATATAGTCGTAGGAGCGGTTGATCTCGTTGCCGATGATGCTCGGTCCCTGCCACGCCACCCCACCGCCGAAGCGGAGGCCTTTCAGCTTGCCCGTCGGTATAGAATACATCGCGAACACGCTGCCGGTGTAGTCGGGGGTGTTGTTGAGCACGCGCCCTTCGTTCGCGTTGCTCATCGTGGTCTCGACGGAGGCGATATCCGTCACGATCTGGGTGCGGTTGGGATTGCCGGTGTCCGCCGCTCCTCTCCGCCACTCGGCAATGTATTTCGCGTAGTAGGTGCGCAGGCCGGGAACGGTGTGGGTTTGGTCCGTCCGCGGCTTGGCGATGTTGCCGCGCAGGCGGAGATTCTTCCCGAGATTAGCGGTCAGGTCCAACTCCACGCCGCTGCCCGCGTAGTCGAGGCTGTCGCGATAGTTGGTCAGCGCCGGATCAACCTGGAGCTCGCTTTTGTTGAGGTTGGTCCAGATGCGATTGATCGCGGCGGACTGATACTGGAGCAGCCGCCCCTTCTCCTGCATCGTGTAGGTGCCAAGCGAGCCCACGATGCGGTCGCCCGCGAGACGAAAGCGCACCCCGCTCGAGTAGGAATGCGACTGGGTCGGGCCAAACACTTCGCCGTTCAGGCCGCGGCCGCCGCTGGTCGCGGGGTTAAACGTCTCAGCGTAGTTTCCGTACACGCCGAGCGATCGGATCGGAAAAAATACGAATCCGCCCGAGGAGGTGAGCGGACGGGCCGCCGCTTCCTGCCAGGTTTGCGCCGTGAAACGGCCCGCGGTATCACGCGTCGCACCGTCGCGCTGACGCTGTTGGTAATCGTCTAGTCGCACGCCGGCGACGACACTGATGCGGTCGTCCCAAAACTCCGCGACCGTCGCGACCTGCGCACTCGCGATGGTCTGGATCACGCGCTGGTCGGTGGTGCGCAGGGTCTCCCACTTGTACACGGCATCGTCCGACGGCGGGACAAATCGCGTCTGCGGGTCGTCCCAATAGATCCGAAAGATCGGTTCGTTGACGGTAGCGTTGATCAGCGGATTCGTAGGGTTGTTGTTCCGGCCGATCATAAACGTCTCGTAATCGGTGATCTCTCGGCGACGGAAAAGAAACGCGTTCACCCGCTGGTTCCATCCGCGCACCGGCAGCTTGTAGGCGAGCGCCGTGCGCAGATCGAAGTGCTCCGTGTCCTGTTTATACCAGCGCCACGGCGTCTCGGCGTAAGTCCTGCCGACCTTGGGATTCGGGGTCCCGTCCGGCAGCACGGCGTTCACGTCGACGAAGGCACCGTCCCACCTTTGATTCCGAGCATGACGGGCATTCTGCACGAACTGAGCCGCGAACTCGACCACGAGATCGCGGCTGAGCTGTTGCTCGAAAGCCGCGTTCAGCAGGTAGTGTCGGATGTCGCCTGTGTTGTTGCGCGGTTGGAAATTTTGATTGCGGGGGATGGCCACGACCCCGGGCACGGCGACGCGCACCTCGGGCCCGATCGCGAGATTCGTTCCGGTGGTGCGACCGAAGTTCAGGAGGTTTTGCACGCGCCCGCTCTGGCTGGGGCTCCAGATCAGCGTATCGGCGGTGAGCCGGGTGATGCCGGTGCCCGCGGGCGCCGCAGTCAAAGGTGCGGTCACGCGGTAGACGCCGTTGTAATTGGTGTAGCTTTCACGGAAGAACGCCGCCGGATAGTTGGTGGAGGATTTCCCGTATTCGCCCTCGAGTCGCAGCTCGCCCTTCGCCCACGGCCGATGCAGCGCGGCTACATCCACGGCGCTGCGGTTGTCGAATTTCCGATCGATCCAATAGAGCGCTTGCTGTCCAAAGATATTGGCGCGCACGGCCGTCGTGGCATTGAGCGCGCGATTCACATCGAGCGCACCGTAGCGCGATCCCTCCGAATCGCCGCGCAGGGTGAATTCGCCGAAACTCTTTCC
>CAMCHO010000152.1 GCA_945874455.1 Opitutus sp. GAS368
CGCCGCCACTTGGGCACCACTCAATTTGATCGCACGGGTCGGCTCATCGGCCACGACATCCGCGGTGCGCGGCGCGCCCGTATACAGACCCATTTCCCCGACCACGGTACCGAGTGTGAAGGTGCGCAACCGCAGCCCCCGCCCCTCTCCATCCGCGCCTTCGCCGAGCCGCAGATAGACGCTCACGCGACCCTTTTCGATAATGAACATCGAGTCACTGGACTCGCCCTGCTTGATCAATAGCGCATCCTGGTCCACGTCCACCCGCTCAAAATGCGCCAAGAGGTAAGTGACTTCTTCGGCGCTGAGAATACCCGCGAGGGCGGCCACCACTTCGGCATGAGGGATCGCCGCGGCAATCAGCTGATCCTCACACCATTCAAGGGCATGATCGATATCCGGAAACGTCCGTAGTTTGGCGCCATCGGCTTCGACTCCGCCTAGCCTGAGGAGCGATTCAACCGAGGTCGACATGCCGGATAAAATGAGCGTGATTCCCTCGTCGACGCAAAGCGTCTGCAACTTCTTGAGCGCTACCGTCGAGGATCCGTCGACCCCGTGAACCAGCCGGAAATCGAGCAAAACGAATCGGGTTTCACTCAGGACGGCCCGCACTTCGTCCAACAACCGGCTCGTGGTACCGAAAAATAATGACCCTTGCAGCGCAAAGCCCCGCATCGCGCTGCCTCGAGCCCGCAGGATTTCGCCCTGCTGCGCCGGTCGCTCCACATTGGAACGGCGATCAAGCAGTGAGAAACGATTGCGGACCGTCGGGCTCTTGCTGAGCGTAAAAACAAAGCTGATGCAGGCGGTCACCAAGCCAAACACCACGCCGTGCACCATACCGCTGGTGGCCACCATCCCGAGAATCGCCAGCACGATCAGGTAGTCGCTCAACGGCATTTTCAGGCGCGATTCGAGAACCCACGTCATGAGCAGACCAAGACCGAGAAAGAGGATCAGCCCGGTGAGCACCGGCTTGGGCATCCAACCGATCAGGCCCGGCGCGAGGAGCACCACCCCCAAAACAACGAGCGCACAAAACCGTGCGGACCAGCGTGAATTGGCCCCCGCCTTCAGATTCAGCATGCTCCGGTTAAACGAATTCACCGCCACCATTCCCCCCGAAAGTCCGACCAGTATGTTGGCCAAACCGAGCGCCTTGAGTTCCTGGTCGGCGTTACCCTCGACATTGGTCGCCAATTCAAGACTCGTCGTGTTTAACAAAATCGTGATGACCGCGACCATCGTCATGGCCGCAAAATCCTTGGCGTGGAGTATCAACAAATCCCACCGGACTTCGGCGTAGGGAAAATTGCCGACATGAGTCCAATCGCCCGCGTGCAGCGGAGCCAGCAGCAGGCCCGCCTGTCGGGCGGCCACGAGATCAATGCCCCACGCCCATCGCGCGCCGTGAAAAAGTACCATCGCACCCACGATAATGAGCGGTATCGTCAGAAAATGTCGGAACATGCGGGTCAAAACCAGCAATGCCACCGCCACGATCACCACCGTGCTCCACGCCAACGGATGCAGGTCGGCTAGGACCCCAAGATTCCCCAACGTTAACGCTTGCCCACTTAACATTTTCCATGAACCGGCCACGAGCAGGAAGCCGGTGCCAGCCAGAAAGCCACCGAAAACAGGGTGTGGGATGTATCGGACATAGCGCCCCCAACCGAGTTTCCCTAGCGCAAAGAGGATGAGACCGCATGCCGTCGCCGAGAAAAAAAGCACCATCAACGCGGTCGGCACCAATTGGCTCGGCGCCGCTTTGGTCCCTTGAAGAATCTCACTCGTCACTGCCGCAAGGCTGAACGCCAAGATTGCGGCTGGATTCGAATCAGGCCCTCCCAGACTGAAGAAGAAAGAACTCCGCCACGCGAGCATGGGCAGAACGATGACGCTGCTCACGAGGGCGGCGATCACCGCCCGACCGACGAACGGTTCCAAGGGTCCTCCGAAAACGAGCCCACCAAAACTACCGGCATAGGCAATCGTCACTACCCCACAAAGCGCCGCAGCGACGAAATTGTGAACAAGCTGTTGGGCAGCGGACGCGGGCGGAGACATCAAGTTCAACGTGAGACCCGTGTGTGCTAAGCCAACACCGGGCATGTTACATTTTCGTGGCGCACTCACCGTTGACCCCAAACCCATCCACCGTGACCTCACCCAAAACTCGGCGCAAAGCAGCGCTGATACGAATCTCCCAAAAGATTCAGACTGTGATTTACCGGGTAGCCGCGAGCGCCAGCGCGTGGTGATTCGTCCAGCCGCTGGGGCTCGCGGCTACCGAAAGATCCAGGGTTCAAAGGACGCTGGGATGACTTCAGTCCGCTCCAGCGCGAATCCGCGCAATGGCATCGCTCCATCCGGACACGAAAAAGGGCGGGTCAAAGACCCGCCCTCCTCTAGTGCTCACTAAAACGACTTTGCGACTAACCCTGTCGCGTCGTAATCAAACTCAGTCCACCTCGTAGACTTCGACGATCACGGCACCGGCTGCGCCCTTGCCTTTGATTTGCACGGTATAGTTACCGGGCTGCAGGGTCTTCACGATTACGGAATCCTTGCTCGCCGCCGGCAGTGCAAACGCGCCGACCTTGGCGCTCAGAATCGTGACTTGGGCGCCGGCCCAGTCGTCATTGCTCCCAATCACGGTCTGCCCTGAGAAGAGTTCCATCGTCGGATCGGCCAACACGCCGGGCACGCCCAGTTGCGTCAGACCGGGCCCGATGGCGCGGATCAACACCGTTTGCGCCTGGGTACCACCGATGACGAAGCCCGCAGAAACCAGGTCGTTGGCGTTGAGCGTGGTGAGGGTCGAGATATTCAGCAGCTTGCTCGGGGAACCGAGCACCACAGGTTCATCGACGACGGCCGCATCGGCATCGGTGAGATATCCGAGCTGCGAAATGGCGCTCCAGCCCTTCGCCCAGTTAGTGTTCTTAAATGCACCAACAAAGTCCGTCTGTGCGAAGAAACCGTCCGACGGAGCCGACTTGGCGCCGGTGAGCGCGGGGCTGCCCACCGCGGGACGGGGATCGAGGCCTTTGTTCCGAGCGCGGCTGATGCCGGTGAGACGGGGATCGGTATTGATCCGATTGCCCGCCTTGATGTGCTCCGCCGTGTAATTTGAAGCGGGCGCCGCGCCACCCGTCGTGGCGTTCGGGCTGATAAAGAGCTGGGCATCACCGGTGCCCGCGCCGAACGTGCCGAAAATATTATTCGTGATGGCGAGGTCGCCGGCCGCGAGGCGCTTGGCGCTGTCCTGCGATTGCGCGCTCTCGGTCTCGATGCGAACTGCGTAAGTGCGATAGTCGTGGATGATCGAATTGTAGAGCTTGCCGCCTGTGTTATCGCGGAAGATGAGGCCGTTGCTGCCGGTATTGGCCGACGTCGCGCCGGAACCGATGAGGGTCAGATTATAGAGCTCCGGAATCGCGTAGGGCTGGCCGTCCTCGGGCGTCGTGCCGCCGTCCATCTCCATGGCTTGATTGCCTTTGTCGGTCGCACCGATTGCGAACCAGAACTGGCCCTTGCCGCGGAAACCTTCGTCCCAGTCATAGTTGTCGTCGTCGTTGAACGAGCTGATGAGATACTTCGTGTTCACCGTGCCGCCAAAGAATTCGAAGCCGTCGTCGTTGGCCGCATAGGCATCGACGTATTCGATCACCGTGCCACGGCCCACACCGCCCAGCGTCAGGGCGTTGAGTTCCACGTTCGCCGACACAATAGCACTGCTGTGCTTGATCTGCACGTAGCGGAAGACACCCGAGTTGTCATCGTCGTCGGTGCCACCGTAGATACCGCGTGCATCGCTCGTGGCGATGCCTTCGACGTTACCCTGGCCGCTAACGGTATTGAGGCGGGCCCGACCCAGCAGCACGACGCCGCCCCAGAGGCCGCGGTCGGACTCGGTGAGATTCGGCGTGGTGATACTCAGGTTGTCGGACTCGGCCGTGAAGATGATCGGTGCCGCGGCGGTGCCGTTTGCGTTGATGCGCGCCCCGCGGGCGACCACGAGGGCGGTCGCGTCAGAGGGATTCGCTTTGGCTCGGCCCTTGATGACCGTACCGGGCTCGATTGTGAGCAAGGCCCCAGCTTCGACAAAAATCTTGGCGTCGAGAATGTACACGTTGGACCGGGTCCAGGTGGTGTTCGTTGTAATGGCAGAGGTTACCACCACATCGGCGGCAAACAGACCCGCCGGCGCCACGAGCAGCGCGAGGAGTGAATTGAGGAGAACGGAGCGTTTCATGCGTATGTTGTTGTTGGGTTTGGCTGAACGGAAAATGGTTCGTAGGGCGCGGCTTAGAAGCCGTAGCCGAGGCTGAGCGAATAGGAGCTACCCCGGGTGCGCGCGTAGCGGACATAGTCCACACCACGAAACGTCTGGAGGGCTTGCTCCTCAGAGTTCAGGAGGTTCTTCGCAGAGAACCCGACCTTCCAGCGCGCGCCGATTTTCTGGGAGAAAATAAAATCCAATTCCGCAGCAGGTTGCTCAAAGATATCGGGCGTGCCGGGCGGACTAACCAACGCGAGGCGCTCGCCAAAAAGATTGTAGTAGATACTCGCCGACGTACGCGTGCGTGGATTCGCGTAGCTGAGGTCACCATTAACCAAATGGTTCGATTGTCCCGCCAGCGCACGCTTCGTGGGAGCATCCGCCTTGTAGAGCCGGGCGACGCGCACTTCCGAGGGAGAAATGTCCACCGATGACTCCACCACTGTGAGATTCAGGCCGAACGTGAAATTCTTCAGCGGTTGCCAGAGCCCTTCAAGCTTCTGTCGCATCTCAAACTCCGCTCCGTAGACACGTCCTTTTTCCGGGTTCTGATATTGAATTTCTCCTTGGTTAATAATGAGACCCGTCGGGGCAAAAATCGCCTTCTCAATGGGATTCTTCAGATTCTTCCAGAACGCACTCACGGCCACGATGCGGCCGGGTCCGGTGAACCACTCCCAGCGCAGATCGAAGTTATCGATCAAGGTACGCTTCAGGTCGGGATTGCCGATGTACACAAAATCACCGACGAATTCGAAAGTCTCATACGGAGCCATCTCTCGGAAATTAGGCCGCGCCAGCGTGCGGCCATAGGCCGCACGGAGGTTCATTTTCGGCCTTAGCTCGTAGACCACGTTCAGCGAGGGCAGCGTGTCGCGGAGGTCGAGCACGCCGGGCCGGCGTGTCTTGTCTTGGCTCGAGACGAGCAAATTTGTCGTCTCGATCCGCGCCCCGGCGATGGCCCGCAACTTGGCGGTGATCGGGAGATCACCCATGAAGTAGTAGCCGTCGACATCCATCGCCGCATCATAGTTGTTACGGGGTGCCGAGGTATCCTGTAGAAACAACGTGTCGTTCAGAAACCGGCCTGTGGTCGGGCTCACGTTGCCCACATTGGCAGGCAGAAAAAATGCATCGGGGTTGCCGTCGAAACGGCGCCCCAGCGAGCGGTAGATATATTGCCGCTCGCGAAACGTGCGTTCGATCCGGGCCAAGGAACCTCCCGACTTGAGCTTCGCTTCGCGTCCGTCCCACGTCAGAAACGGCAGCGTGAAATCAAAGCCGTAATCCTTGCGGGTTTCCTCCAGCTTGCGGTAGTAGCGCGCAGGGTTCACCAGACCCGATGTTTCCCACTCGTAGAAAGTCTGGCCACCGATCACACGTGATGAATTATTGAAGAATCGCGTATCCGGTTCGTCCTGCGTGTTGCGTCCGTTGGACGCAGTCCACTCGACCAGCAGACCGCGCCAAGCAGGGAAGAGATGCCGGCCGGTGACCTGCACCGAACGCAGCTCTCGCTCCGTAAACTTCAACGTGCGCGTCGTGTAGGTCTGATCGTTGTCGAGACCGCCGCCGGCAATGTAGAGACCGCGCTGGACCCGCGCAACGTCTTCACCGGTCGAGTTGAACAGGCCGTTGATAGACACTTCGTGCTCGGGGCTGAATTGCCACGAAAACTTTGCGGTCGCCCCGGCGCTCGTCTCCTCGCTCCCGCGTTCGTCATCGAGACTCACCGTCGTCGAGAGCGCATTGCTGTTCGTGCCTTGCAGCTCATTGCGACCGATCCGACCCCCGCGGTAGCTTGAATAATTGTGGTCCGTCGTCAGGGAGGCGATCACGCCCATAATCTGGGAACCAAACGAGAAGCGGTCGCCATAGGTTGCGGAAAGTTTTCGATTAAGTTTCGCGTTGGTACGCGTGGGGGCCATCACCGGAGAAAACAGCCGCGAGAGCCGCCCGATCTCTGCATCCGTGGCCGTGCTGCGCACCGGAATCGTTTTGTCAGTCAACTCCGCAGGGATCTGCCGCGAGCCGCCGTCGCGCCCGAGCCAATCCTCGCTGGCCGGATAACTGAGCATGGCTTCACCTGTCGTCTGCGCATTGAAGCTCGTCCCAATTGAAAACGCGAAGGTGCGCGTATCGGGTAGCGACTTCGTCCGGATATCGACGTTGCCGCCGGAGAAATTTCCCGGGCGATCCGGCGTAAACGTTTTCGAGACTACAATCGCATCGATCAGCTCCGCCGGAAACAAATCCATCTGCACCGCGCGGCGGTCAGGATCAGCACTCGGCACTTCGGCGCCATTCAATGAGGTCGAGCTGTAGCGGTCACCGAGCCCGCGGATGTACACATATTTTCCGTCGACGACCGAGGCCCCCGTCACGGCCTTCATGGCTTGGGCTGCATCGTTGAATCCGAGTCGGCTCATCTGATCGCTGCCGATAGAATCGCTGACCGCGACGGCCTTCTGGCGTTCGACGAGGAGACCGCTGCCCGAATTCAGCAACACCGCGGCGCTCACCGAAAAATTCTCGAGTCGCACGATCCCGCCGTCGGTGGGCGTGAGGACCACGTCAAGCTTTTCGGCTTCACCGTCGACAGTGGAAACACCCGTCACCGTAAGCGGCTGAAATCCGGCCTTCGAGAGCATCAGCTCCTGGCTTCCGGCTGGCAGTCGATCCAGCCGGAAGAGACCGTTGAGATCGGTGACCGTCGCCGGACCGCCGCCGGGAACGCTCACGGCGACTCCCGAAACCACCACTCCGCTCCCGGCGCTGAGCACCCGGCCAGCAATGAATGCCGTGGGTTGTTGGGCTAGGGCGATCACGCTTCCGGCCAAAAAAATCAGCGCACGCAACGCTCGGGGAAAACATTGTTTAGTCATCCTCACCACTACCTCGCGTCACAACTTTCCCCCGCAATCCGAAAGTCCCTCCGTGACCAAACCTTCACGCTGCCGTCACATTTTCGACACATACGTTACAGCGCGGCGGCGGGTACAGGCCGGACAGGGGGACGTAATGCAGAAAACATTCCGACTGTTTTCATGCGCGGTCCGAAATGTCACCTGACTGTCTCCGCTCCGACGCATCACTGTAACCTGAGCGGGTTATTTTCTTGTTGATCCCATGTACTCTCTCAATCCCTTCACCCGCTTCCTCGCACTTGTGGTCACGGTTTCAACCGTGATCGCTCCCCTCGTTTCGGCTCAGCCTTCCCCGGTGACCGTCGGAATAAACGGCCAATATTTTATCAACAACGGTCTGGTGGGCGTCGGACGGATCCCTGCCGCCGCCAAGGACAAGTTCGGCGAGACCCTCGGCTCGTTCTCTGCGCTCACCTACGATGCGAGTTCCTGGAAACGTGCGGCGAACGGTTCGTACAGCGGAACGTTTTACATGCAGCCCGACCGCGGCTACAATAATCCTGGCACCACCAACTGGCGCGCCCGCTTCTTTACGCTCGCGATCACCTTCAATCCGACCTCGCTCGGATCACCGGTACAGAACCAAGTTGGTATCGTCGTCGCTGACACGACTTTGTTGACTGAAGCCAACGGGACCCCGTTCACGGCTCTGGACACCGCCGCTGGTGCCGCTGGCCTGCGTAGCGCGACGGGTTCCTTGCCCGTGCTGCCCCAGGGCTTCAATGGCCGCCTCTCGCTAGACGCCGAGGGCATCGTGCGTTTGCCCGATGGCACACTGTACATCAGCGACGAATACGGTCCCTACATTTACAAGTTTTCCGCCGCTGGCGTGCTTCAAGCCGCGATCCGCCCGCCGGCCGCTTTCATCCCGCAACGTGCCGGGGCCGATTCGTTCGCTTCTAATAATCCTGCTCCCGGCCAACCCGCCCCAGCGCCACTCGACCCGACAGTCGGCCGCCAAAACAATCAGGGCTTCGAAGGCCTGACGCTCGCGCCCGATGGCAAGACGCTCTTCGCACTCCTCCAATCCGCCGCCCGTCAGGATGGCGGCACCGGCGGCGCCAGCCTCAACCGTTTTAATACGCGCCTCGTCGCGTATGACATCACCACGGCGACACCGACCCTGAAGGGGGAGTACGTCTTGCAGTTGCCCACCACGCGCACCGCCGCCGGGGCGACGATTGTCTGCGCTCAGAGCGAAATCCTCGCGATCAACAACACCCAATTTCTCGTCCTCGCTCGTGACGCCGGGTTTGGCCACACGTACCCGATCGCGACGTCCACCTATCGCAAGATCCTCATTTACGACCTCACCGGCGCCACCAATATCGCTGGCACCAAGTTTGATAATCCGGCCAACCCTATCGCCACCGCCGGCGTACTCGACTCCTCGATCACACCCGCCAGGCGCACCGATTTTATCGATATTAACGACGGCGCCCAGCTCGCCAAGTTTGGGCTCCGCAATGGCCCGACTGACGACAACAACAACTTGTCCGAAAAGTGGGAGGCCATGACCCTTGTGCCCGCACTCGATCCGTCGGCACCGAACGACTACTTTTTGTTCGTCGGCAACGACAACGATTTCATCACGCAGGGCGGCCTGCAGGACGGCGTCGCTTACGCGCATCCCTCCGGCATGGAAAACGATTCCATGCTCCTCGCCTACCGTCTCACGCTGCCCGGCCGCATGCCCAACGTTTCCAGCCGTGCACAGACAGGCAGCGGCGCGAATGTTCACGTCGGCGGATTTTCAGTCACCGGACCGAAGCCCAGGCAACTCCTCGTCCGCGGCGTCGGCCCCGGTCTCGCCAATTTCGGCGTAGCCGGAGTCCTGACCGATCCGACGCTCGAAATTTTCAACTCATCCGGCGAAATGATCCTAGCCAACGATAACTGGGGTTCCGCGACGAACAGCGCCGAAGTGCGCACCGCGGCGACCGCCGCCGGGGCCTTCGCACTGGCGGATGGGAGCAGAGACTCCGCCGTGCTGGTTACCCTTGATCCCGGCAGCTACACCGTGCAAGTCAGTGGAGTCAGTGGCGCGACCGGCATCAGCTTGGTCGAGGTTTATGAAGTGCCGTGAGCCGTTCGGACGAAGCTCGGCTACTCTATGACTTGCTGGACGCGGCCGAGGAAGAGGATCGGCTCTTGGGCTCGGCTGCTCTGGAGCAGTGGCTCGCGCTGAAGCGCCGCTTCACCCGCGCGCGGCCAGACCGCGCCCATGCCGCGCTGAGGACTCTGTTCGAAGATCTGGAACGAGCAGAATTATTTACGGGCACGTGGATAGAATTTCGTTGGCAGAAGGCGAAATCGCAGCGCGAGGAGAAATCAACAGTCAGGCCGTCCCGCCGAAGCGTCACGCATTAGTAACCAGGCCGTCGCGATGGCGCCACCATCAGCCACTAAATTTCTTCTTATGCGCTATCTTTTCGTCCTAGTCCTTACGTCGATTTCCGGCGTCCAACTTATTGCAGAACCTAGCACGCGTCCTCCGCGTGGTCCAGCCGCCGCGCCCGAGGCCCTCGCCTGGGCACGCTACTCGGCTCAATCGAAACTCGCGCTCTCCTCGTTACAGGCCTCCTCCTCCGCCGCCGCGCTCCCGCCGGCACCGGAGGACGTTACCGACCTCGCGTTCGCCGAATTCTACGGCCCCATCGGAGATCGCGGGCTGGAGTATTCTGAAAAACTTCGCGGGCTCGCCGGCCGCCGCGTACGCCTCGTGGGCTACATGGTGCGGGAACAGGAACGCGCTCCCGGTCTCTACCGTCTCGCCGCTTGGCCCGTGGTCGTCGAGACCCAAGGACTCTGCACGAACGACGATACTCCTCCGAATACCGCCTACGTGATCGTACCGAATGCGGGTCAGCAGCCTTCGGCTTGGCTCCCTGGCCGCCTCGTCCTGACCGGTGTGCTCGAATTCGGTCCGCGCGCCGAACGCGACGGCCGCAATTCCTTCGTACGCCTTTTGCTCGACCCCCACTCCGCCTTCTGACCCGCCGCTGATGGCCGCCTCCGTTTTCGTCCGCTCTGCTAACTCATTTCACCCTTCTCCTCATGCAAAATCATCCACGCTTCATTCTGCTCGCCGCCACTCTGTTGGCCGCTGCGTTCTCCGCGGTCTCCGCTGCTCCGATCGTCTCCCGGCTCACCCCACCGAGCGATCTCTTCTCGTTTAAGGATCCCTCACCGCCGTACATCTCTCGTTTCCTCCCGGGCCAACGCTTCGATTTACAGGCCACGATTTCCCCTGATGCCGCGCAAAATATCGCCGGAGTAAAATTCTACGTTAATAACTCCGAAGTCCCGGGCGTGATCACGCTCGTGCGCGCCACTGTCACCACGCCGGCCCTACCGGCCAACACCCTCGTCGCCACGCTCCGCGCCTACAGCCACCTTGCGCCCGGCGTCCACCGCCTCACCGTGAGCGCGACGCAGCTTCCCGATGGCCAGTCCGTGATCGCCACGGGGAATTTTGAGATCGTCAACCTGGGCACCTCGGTCGGTCCGAAAACAAAAAATATCATTCTCATGATCGGCGATGGCATGGGCATCGCCCACCGCACCGCCGCTCGCATCGTCCTCAATGGCGTCAGCCAGGGTAAGGCTCTCGCCCCGCTCGCGATGGATACGTTTCCAGTCACCGGACTGATCCAGACCGCCTCGCTCAACTCCATCATTACCGATTCCGCCCCCGGTGCCTCGTGCTACGCGAGCGGCAATAAAAACAACAACAACCAAGAGGGCGTCTTCCCGGACGACACCCTTGATGCTTTCGACAATCCTCGCATCGAATACATGGGCGAATACTTCGCTCGCACGCTCGGTAAATCGCTCGGCATTGTCACGACCTCCGATGTCTTCGACGCCACCCCCGCCGCCCAAGCGATCCATACCCAGAATCGCGGAGCCGGCACCGGCATCTGCGACCAATACCTCGACGAGGCCGTCGTGAAGTCCAATCTTACGGTGCTCCTCGGCGGCGGCCGCAAATGGTTCCTCCCCTCGACCACTGCCGGCTCCGCCCGCAACAATGCCACCGACTACGTTCTCTCCCCCGAACTCGCCACCGGTTGGGGCGTTGCGTCCGGTGTCTTGGATCCCACGCGCGATCTCCTCGCCGATTTCCAAAAGGCCGGCTTCGCCTATGCGGCCAACGCGACGCAGCTAAAGTCCCTCCCCGCGACGACCGGAAAACTCCTCGGTCTCTTCGCGCTCTCAAATATGAATGTCGCCGCCGACAAGATCGACGGCCGCCGCGGTAGCCCTGCCGTCGTGAATGAATTCGGCTTCCCCGATCAGCCCATGCTCGACGAGATGGTCGACGCCGCGCTCCCGATTTTGGCGAAAAACCCCGCCGGCTTCGTGCTCATGGTCGAAGCTGCTTCCATCGACAAGCAGGCCCACAATATGGATACGGACCGTTGGATTCTCGAAACCATCGAGTTCGACCGCGCCATCGCCCGCGCCCAAGCCTTCGCCGCGGCCAACCCTGACACACTCGTCTTGGTCACGGCCGACCACGAGTGCGCCGGCGTCAATATCATCGGCGCATCGACCGTCACCCAGGCCAGCCTGAATGCCCGCGCCAACTCCGGTGGCGGCGCCGCCCAACTCCGCGACCCCGCACCCGGCTCTGCCACCCCCGTCGTCGGCACTTACGAGCTCGCCGGCTTCCCCGTGTATGGCATCCAGCCCGACGGCTACCCCGCCACGACCAATCCCGACCGCAAGATGCTCATCGGCTACGCCGGCGGTTCTGACCGTTTCGAAGACTGGCAGAGCAATCCCCGTCCGATCCGCGACACTCAACAACCGTTCAACGCTACCGCGCCTCTCAACACGCACCCGAACAATCCCCTCGAGCGCAAAACGGCTGGTAATTTCCTCATCACGGGCCACGTGAACGGCACCAGCGCGGTCCACACCGCCTCCGATATTCCCATCTCCGCCTACGGTCGCGGCGCCGCCCACTTCACCGGCACAATGGATAACACTGACGTCTTCTTCCGTGCCATGAAAGCCGCCCTCGTCGGTGCCGATACCACAGTCGCGGAACGTTGATCGGCTCCACCCTCCCTCGCAGTCGCGTGACCACGGCAC
>CAMCHO010000153.1 GCA_945874455.1 Opitutus sp. GAS368
CCGGGTTTGCCGGTGCCGGCGAAGGTGGTGATGACGCCGGTCTGGGTGGTGACTTTGCGGATCACGTGGTTGCGGATGTCGCAGATGTAGAGATCGCCAGCGGAGTCGAATTGGATGCTGTGCGGCTGGTTGAGCTGGGCGGCGTTGGCGGGGCCGGCGTCGCCGGAGTAGCCGGGTTTGCCGGTGCCGACGATCGTGGTGATGAGGCCGGTGGAGAGGACGACTTTGCGGACGGCGTGATTTTGCATGTCCACGATATAGAGGTCGCCAGCGCGGTCGAAACGGATCTCGTGCGGTTGATTGAGGGACGCGGCGGTGGCGGGGCCGCCATCGCCGCTGTATCCGGTTTGGCCATTACCGGCGACGGTGCGGATGGTGCCGGAGGAGGAAATCGTGCGGATGCGTTGGCCGCCGTATTCGCAAAACCAGAGATTGCCGTCGGGGCCGCGGACAACGCCGAAGGGGTTGTTGATTTGCGCAGCGTTGGCGGGACCGCCGTCGCCGGAAAAGCCTTTGACTCCGGTGCCGGCGATGGTGCGGAGGCTCGCGGCCGTCAGCGGGCTGTGGGCGGCGAGGAGAGCGGAAGCGAGGAGGAGGAGCGGGAGTCGGGGGTGCATGGTGAGAGGTGGCGGAAGGTTCAACGTTCAACGCTGAACGCTTGCGTGAAGGAAGGTGGACTTGAGTGTTAGAAATTAAACGTTCGGCGCTGATCGTTTCGTGGTGGATGCAAGGGCGGGTCGGAGACCGCGCCCTATTTTATTTCCAAGATTCGTCGAAGAAGCCGGCGTCGACGATTTTTCCGGGCCAGCGGGGGCCCGGCGGGGTGCGGAGATCGACGACGGCCCAGTCGGGGAGTTTCGGGGTTTGATGGGCATTGTTGCCGTAGCCTTCGGTGCGAAAATCGATCCCGCTGTTGAGGACGACGTAGCGCGACGGATTGAGGGGATTCGGAAAAATGAGAATCGGGGCGTGGTGGGCGGACGCGTAGGTCTGGCCGCGAAACGTGAGCGTCTTCGCGTCCCACGTGAGCGGGAGTTTTCCGGTGGCGAGGAGCTTCGCGAGGACTTGGTTGGAGGAGGGGTCGCCCCAGAGTATCAGGTTTTTGGTGGCGAGGTCGGCGTCGGTGAACGCGGTGTCGGCGATGACGGGGGTGTCGCCGCGGAAGACGTCGCGCCAGAGGTGGCGGGCGGCGGTGAGTTCGCTCTCGACCCAGGTGCCGAGCTCGGGGTTGAGCGGTTTGCCGGACGGGCGGACGAAGACGAACGGTTCGAAGAAGGCGTCGTTCACGGGACCGGTGAGGCCGGGGGATTTGCGGAGGCCGCCAGCGTGGCCGGCGCGCCACGTGTCGCCGGTGCGATGAAAGTGGAGCGTGGCATTGGTGGTGGGGACGGTCTGGCCGTCGAGCACGACGGTGGTGGCGTTGATGCCGGGGAAGGAAACGGCGGTGACGTTTTTCGTGTGCGCTTCGAGGCGGAGGCTGTCGTGTTGCGTGGCGCGGACCTCCGCGAGTTGCCAATGCTCAGTCATGCCCTCGATGCGGACCCACGCGGATTCGGGGTAGCGAAGGGTGTAGGTTTGCAGCCAAACTTCGCGGGGGCTGGGGTCGCGGCCTTGGGCGATGAGGGTTTCGAAACGTTGCGTGAGCTCGGCCTTGGTGGCGTCGTGGTATTTGTGGGCGGTGTCGGGGCCGATGAAACGTTCCAGTTTCAGGCCCTCTTTGGCGAAGGCGGCGGCCATGAGATCGGAGGCTTCTTTCTGGCCGTCTTTGTCGCCGGTGTAGGCGAGGGTGGGAAGGTTGAAGAAATTTCCGGCAATGCCGGTGGCTTCGTAGTGACGCCAGAGGAGTTGCTCCCACGCGGGACGCGTTTCTTTGCCGGGGGCGAGGGCCTTCGTGAAGACGGGGGTTTCCGCGAAACCCGCACCGGGCGAAACGGCGCACCAGAGGCCGGGGTAGTGCGGCGCGAGGTGCCACGTGCTGCCGCCACCCATCGAGAAACCGGCGACGGCGATGCGGAGCGGGTCGATGGCGTAGTGGGCGCGGACGGCGGCGAGGGCTTCCATCACGTCGACTTCGCCGGCGAACTTGGTGGCGTTACAGAAACGGCCGTAGGGTACGAGCGTGATGACGCCCTTGGGGGTGAGCTGGGGTGGGCCGGATTCGCGCTCGGCGAGGAAGGCGAGCTCGGTGCGTTTCTCGCCGCGGCCCAGCAGCCAAACCATCAGCGGCGTCGGGACCGACGGGTCGACGTCGAGGTTGATGACGAGGCCGTAGGGTTGGACGGAGCCGTCGAGTTTCGAGCGGTAGCCGCGGACGATGAGGCCACGGGCTTGGAGCCAGGGAGCATTTTTCGCGCGGAGTTGGGCGGCGCGTTCGCGGCCCTCGGCGAGGAGGTGTTTCGCGAAGGCGATTTCCTTTGGGGAATAGAACGTGTCGTCGGCGAGGGCCCACGCGACGGCTTTGTGGAAAATTTCGACGTCGGGGAGAAGCGCGGCGACGGTGGCATCGCGGGCGAGGGCATCGAGCTCGGTGCGGAGGGCGGTGGTGCCGGCAGTCAGCTCGGCGCGGTCGGCGTCGGTGAGGGCGATGCCCTGGGCGGGGATTTTTTTCGGGACGGGTGCGGTTTGGGCACCGGCCGTGAACGTGAGAGCGAAAGCGAGGGCGAGGGCAGTGGGAAAGCGCATGGAAGAAAGAGTTTTAACCACGGAAGGGGCGGATGAAACGGATAGAGGCAGGCGTTGCACCGCTCATCTTCGCTAATTTTATAATTCTGGAAGATTCACCTGAGCGGTGAATCCGGATCGTGGACACGCGGGCGCAAAAAAGGGCGGGTCATTCGCCTGCGCCGGGCTGCGACGAGACGACGCGCTCCGCCCTCCTGCGATCAGAGTTTGGCGAGGATTGCTTTGAGGCGGATCCAGGCGCCTTCGCGGGCTTTTTTGTTTTCGGGGCTGCCGGCGGGATCTTCGCCGGATTTCATGAAGCCGTGGCCGGCGCCGTCGTAGGTGACGGGATCAAATTGTTTACCCGCCGTTTTCATGAGCTCGATGGTTTTTGGAATCGTGGTGTTGATGCGAGCGTCGTTGCTGCCGTAGAAACCGAAGACTGGGCTGGTGATTTTCGCGAGGTCCTCGTCGTTGGGCGGGCTGCCGTAGAATACGAAGGCCGCTTTGACGTTCTGATTGTTGGTGGCGAAGCGGAAGGTTTGGGTGCCGCCCCAGCAGAAACCGCCGACGACGACCTTGCCGTTACACGCGGGAAGCTTGGCAGCGTAGGCGTAGATCGCTTCGAGGTCGGCGGTGACTTGGTTGGTTTTCGCGCCGCCGAGTTCGCTAAAGGCCTTGCCGACGTTGTCGCGATTGCCGGCGAATTCGGCGGTGCCGCCGCCGTTGGGGGCCATGCCCGAGAGGAGGTCGGGGGCGATCGCGATGTAGCCGGCCTCGGCGAGTTGGTCGGTCATGCCGCGCGCCCAGTCGGTGAGCCCCTGGTTGTCGTGAATGACGATGACGGCGGTGGCTTTGGTTTTCACCTCGGGGTAGGTGACGAAGGCGGTGACGACGCGTTGGTTATGGGTAACCTTGACGTATTCGTAGTGGCGGGTGGTTTTTTCGAGGCGGGGTTTAGCCCAGTCTTGGGCGGAGGCGGCGGGGGCAAACGCGCAGAGCGCGGCGAGGAGGAGCGTGCGTAGTTTCATGTGGGTAGAGGGAGGGACGGGAGCGGACGAGGGAGGGTGACGAATGATTGCTTTCGGGCGATGCAAAACAAGGCTGGCGGGACTATGAAAAGACTTACCCCGGTTTGGCTGGCGTTGTGGGTGGTGCTGGTGGGTGGCTCGTTGCGGGCCGCGGAGCCCCTCGCAACCGAGGTGCGGGCGACGATGGAAAAGGCCACGGCGTTTATGCGGTCGATCGCGACGGAGGGCGGCTACTTGTGGCGGTACTCGCCTGACCTGAAGGAGCGCGCCGGCGAGAGCATCGCTACGCCCACGCAAATTTGGGTGCAGCCGCCGGGCACGCCGTCGATGGGCATGGCCTTTTTGCGCGCGTATGAGGTAACTGGTGACGCGCGCTATCTCGATGCGGCGAAGGCGGCGGCGGACGCGCTCGCGGTGGGGCAGCTGGAGTCGGGCGGATGGGATTACGTCGTGGACTTCGATCCGCAGCTCAGTGCCGGCTGGTATCGCCGCACCGACGCGGGGAAAATTTCGGTGGACGACGCGGCCAAGCGGAAAAACACGACGACCTTCGACGATGACAACACCCAGAGTGCCCTCCGCTTTCTCCTCGCCGTGGCCGCTGCCAGCAAGGGCGCGAGCGAGCCGCGTGACATGCGCATCCGCACCGCGCTCGACTACGCACTCACGAAACTCCTCGCCGCCCAACGCCCCAACGGCGGCTGGCCGCAGCGCTGGACCGGCACGCCCGTGGATCCGCGCGAGTATCCCGTGCAGGCGGCGCGATTCCCGCAGGACTACCCGCGGGAATATCCGAAGCACAACTACAACGGCTACTACACGCTCAACGACAACACGCAGCGAGACTGCGTGATGACGCTCCTCGACGCCGCGAAGCGCCTCGGGCGCCCCGAGTTTCGCGCCGCCGCGCTCAAGGGAGGAAATTTTCTTCTGCTGGCCCAGCTCCCCGAGCCCCAGCCCACTTGGGCGCAGCAATACAACCCGCAGCTTGAGCCCGCCTGGGCGCGCGCGTTTGAGCCGCCGAGCGTATGCTCCAACGAAAGCGGCGGCGCGATGCGCCTGCTCATCGATCTTTATCTTGAGACCGGCGACGCGAAATATCTGGAACCGCTGCCGCGCGCCATCGCGTGGTTCAAGCGCTCCGAAATCGCGCCGGGTCTCTGGGCGCGCCTGTATGAGATCGGCACCAACAAACCCATCTACGGCGACCGCGACGGGAAAGTTCACTACACCGTCGAGGAGCTCACGCCCGAGCGGCAGACCGGCTACTCGTGGAAGAGCACCTATGGGATGCCGGAAATTTTCGCCTATTATGACGAGGTCAAGGCCATCGGCCGCACGGCGATCCTGGCGAAGCGCAAAGCCGCCGAGGACGCCGCCACATCTCCGAAGGGCAAAGCCACGCGCGCGAAAGCGCTCGAGCCGCGCGTGCGCGAGGCGATTGCCTCGTGCGACGCGCAAGGCCGCTGGCTGGCGCCGGCCAGTCGTCGCAGCCCGGCGCCGCAAATCACCACGAGCGCCTTCATCGAGAACCTCCAGACGTTGTGTCAATATTTGGAGGCCGTGAAGTAGGACCCCGTGCTGTGGGCTTGCTTTGAAGTGAGGGAGTGGAGTTTGCTCGCGGAATCATGAGCCCTCCCTTGTTACGCACGGTCCTTGGCCAGCCGTCTTGGTCGTTTGAGTCGAGTCACGTCTCCGCGAACCTAACGCAGGTCGGCGGGCATCTCGCGCCGGTGGTGTTTCGGTTGGGGGAAAAAACGGTGTCGCCTTATTCGGTGGCGCCGTGGGCCGAGGAGACGCTCGGACCGGGCTTGCCGCCGTTGTTGCACGCGCTGCGCGGAGATTTTTTCTGCGCGCCGTTTGGTGGCAACGGGACGCCGTGGCGCGGTGAGCGGCATCCGCCGCATGGGGAGACGGCGAATGCGAACTGGTCGTTGGATGCGTTCGAGAAATCCGACTCGCGGGTGACGCTGCACGCGAGTTTGGCGACGACGGTGCGCAAGGGGCGCGTGGATAAATTTCTCTCGCTGGTCGCGGGGCACACGGCGGTTTACTCGCGGCACGTGTTATCGGGTATGAGTGGACCGATGAGTCTGGGGCACCATGCGATGTTGAAATTTCCCGAGGTGCCGGGGAGCGGGGCGGTGAGCACGAGTCGGTTTGTGCGCGGGCAAGTGCTGCCGATGCATTTCGAACAGCCGGAGAATTTCGGGTATTCGGCGTTGAAGCCGGGTGCGATGTTTCGCTCGCTCAAAAAGGTGGCGCTGGCGACGGGGGGCGTTACCGATCTGAGCAGCTATCCGGCGCGCAAGGGTTACGACGATCTCGTAATGATGACGGCAGACGCGACGTTGCCGTTTGCGTGGTCGGCGGTGGTGCGGGCCGCGGAGGGCACCGTGTGGTTTGCGCTGCGTGATCCGCGGGTGTTGCGCCACACGATTCTGTGGATGTCGAATAGCGGCAGGCACTACGCGCCGTGGAACGGCCGGCATTCGGCGGTGATGGGGATCGAGGAAGTGACGGGTTGTTTCCACCTCGGACTCGCCGAGTCGGTGCAGCCGAACGCGCTGAGCGCTGCGGGACTGCCGACGACGGTGCGGTTGAATCCGAAGAAACCGACGACGGTGAATTACATCATGGCGGTCGCCGCTGTGCCGAAGGGCTTTGATCGCGTCGCGGAGATTCGCGCGGTGAAGAGGACTGCGGGCGGCGCGGCCGGGGTGGAGTTGGTGGCCGAGAGCGGGAAGCGCGCGACGTGCGCGCTTGATGTGGAGTTTCTGCGCGGCGAGAGCTGAATGCGGAGGCCCGGCGGGTGTCCGAGCATGCGGCCAGCAGCCCGATGGTTTAACGCGCTCCACCTCTGAAGCTCCACTTCGAAAGCGGGATCAGACCGTCGCGAGGACTTTTTCGAGGAACGTGCGGTTGGCGCGGGCGTTGGCGGTGGTCTCGGCGGCGGTCGCGCCGATCTTACAGCCTTCGACCATAATGGGGCCGTTGAAGCCGCCGGATTTAAGTTTTTTGAAGACGGCGGCGAAATCCACTTTGCCCGTGCCGAATTGGATCATCACGTCGGGTTTGGTTTTCCCGTCGGCTCCCGGCTCAACCGAGCAGTCTTTGGCGCAAAACCCGGTGACGTGCGGGAGGATCGGCGCGAGTTCGGCGACAGGATCTTTGCCCGTGTAATAGACGATGTTGCCGGCGTCATACCAAATTTTGAAATTGGCGTGGCCGACCTGTTTGATCGCGGCGACGATTTCCGCCGAGGAGCCGCTGCCGCCGCCGTGGGGTTTCATGACGAGCTTGATGCCGCGTTCTTGGGCGAAGGCGGCGGCGTCGGCCATGATCTTGAAGTAGTGGGCGTAGCGCTCGGGTTTATCTTCGCCAAACGTGAGGGCGAACTCCACGCCCATGGTGTGGCCGTTGGCGATTTGCGCACGAGTGTCGGCGAGGGCCTCGGCGAGGGGCAGGGCGGTCTTCACGCGGAGGGCGGTCATGTTTACCTTGAGGCCGCGGGCCGCGATCTTGGCCTTGAGGGCGGCGAGGTATGCGGGCGTGGCGTTGGCGCTGGTGAAGACGTCGTCCTTCGTCGGGGTGAGGAGTCCGGTGTGCGTGTAACCGGCGGCTTTGATCGCATCGAGGGTGTCGTCGAAGGACCATTTGGTCCACGGACGGTTGAAACAACCGATGGGCCAGCGAGGGGTCGCCGCCGGCTTGGTCGCGGCGATGCTGTTGCGCGGGAGCAGACCCACGGCGAGGCCGGCGGTGGTAGCAGTGAGAAATTGGCGACGAGTGACCGGGGTGGTGATCATAGGAAAAGGCAACATAGAGACTGAAGACTCCAGGCGGAAGAGGGCGGGCGAGCAATCCCCAAGACCACGCGCGCGGTTGAGGTTAGGTGTATCGGAAAGTGAAGTCCGTGTTGAGGGGGTCCGCGCGGTCCCGCCCATGGTTTCGGGCACGACCGAACAAAATGCCCGTTTGTCGAGGCGCGAGATGCCTGCCCCGGAGCGCCCGCCCTGCATGGGCATGAGCGATCCATAAGAAACGAAATATTCGGGAAACGGTGACGATAACCTGATCGAAGAACACGGAGGCGTGTCGCCGAGGCACTCGGCACGAAAGAAGTCTGGCGCACAGGCACGACCGCAGGGAACCCGAGCAGGCCGCGAGGCGGGCGAGGCGGGCGATGGCGCGGCATCCGATCCTGCAACAAGCCTCGAAGAACGCCGCGCGGCAACGCGATGGGTCGATCAAACCGTGGATACGGATACCGACACCGGTACGCGAGTGATCGGTTCCTGTATTCAATCATCGAATGCGTTCAACCGCACCTCCTGCGCGGTCACGCGGGTGAGGTGCGGCGCGGCGATGAGCGCCGGCCTAGGGTTGCCGGGCGAAATGGCGGTCCGCGAAGTCGAGATACTGGGCCCAATCGTAGGCGTTGATGTCGTGTTTTCCGGTGCGGAGGTGATAACCAATCGTGTTACCGACCGGCGTGTCGACGGGCGGTTGAGTGTCCACGCCGAGGCCTTTTTTGCCGTGGAGCGTGTAGACGGGCTCGGCGAATTTTGCGGCGAGGAATTCACCTTGAGGATCGGCGTGCAGATCCTCGGACGCGCTGGCCACGTAGAGTGGGCGGGGCGCGCTGAGGGCGAGGAGCTGATGTTGATCGACGGGGAGCGCGGACTCGCGGGCGTTGTAGGCGCGGAAATTGCGGGCGAACCAGTGGGGAAAATTTTCGTTCAACATCGCGACGGTCTCGCCGAAATCGCGTTTGCTGAGGGCGGCACCGCCGGCACCGGAGTCGTTGGAGATGACGAGGGCGAAGCGTTCGTCTTGGGCGGCGGCCCAAAGCGCCGCTTTACCGAGGCGGGAGTGGCCGTGGACGGCGACCCGCTTCGCGTCGATCTCCGGATCGGCGGCGAGGACATCGAGCGTGCGGCTGAGGCCCCAAGCCCAGATGCCGATCGCGCCCCAAGCATCGGGGGCGCGTTGCTCGGTGGTGCCGGTCTTGAACAAAGCACCGATCGATTCTGTGATCCCGCCGACGTGGTCCGGGCAGAGGTCGCCATAGTAGGCGCTGATCGTGGCGTAGCCGCGGGCGATGATTTTTTCGACCTCCCAACGGTAGGCGTGGACTCCACGGGTTTTTTCAGTGGCGCGATGGTTGGTGATACCGAACTCGGTGCTGGCGCGCATCCATGCCGTCGAGAGTGTGATGCCCGGGTCGGCGTTGACGCACTGGTTGCCGAAATAGTTGAGCCCGAGGAAGGCGGGGTAGGGCGCGGTGCCGGCGTTGGGTTGATAGATCAGGAGGTGGAGCTTCGGGCCATCCGGTTGCGCGGTGAAGCGGAGGGTGATTTCTTTCCGCGTGGCCTTGCCGCCGAGGGCGGTGCGATCGACCGAAGTCGTCTCCCAACGCATCCCCACGGGACGGCCGGCAGGAGTGCGGCCGTAGACGTCGCGGGCGAAGAATTCCAAGAGCGCCGGGCGACTCGCGCGCCACGCAGCCGAGTCGTTAATCGGTTTTCCGTCCGTAGCGATAAGCACGTCGGGGATGGGGAGTGTGCCCACCTTTGATTCATCCCGATTAGCGGCAGCGAAGACCTGCGGTAGGGCGAAGATAATCAGCGCCGCGACGGTGCGGGCGGTCAATGTGGTCAAGGAGGTGTTCATGGCGAGGGGCAGGTGAGCGGGCGATTTTTTCCCAGAGCGGGAGCGGACCCGTAGACGGAGGGCTCTGATCGCTGATTTCAAGCTGCCAGAAAACGGCCGCGAATGAGTGCGGCGCCAAGGATCGGTGTCGTCCCGAGAATTTCCCTTTCATCTCGCGCACGTCTCCACCCTTATGCCGCGATGTCTTTAAGTGTCGTTGGCCAGCGTTGTATGAGTGAGCGGGAACCTGAACTGGGGCTCGGCGTGGTTGCGCGCGTCGATCCGGCGGCGAAACGCATCGGCATCGAATTTCCCGCCAGCCGAGAAAATCGGCTCTACGCCCTCGGCACGCCCGTGCTGAAACGCGTGCAGTTCCGTGCGGGCGAGGCCGTCACCACGCGGGACGGCGTGGCGCTCACCGTCGATTCGGTCGAGGACGCCGCCGGTCTCCTCACCTACCTTTGCGGCGGCCGACGCGTGCGCGAAGATGCCCTCTCCGACGTCACCAGCGTGGCTCTGCCGCAGGAGCGACTCTTGGCTGGCCAGACCGATTCCGGCGAAGTCTTCGACTTGCGCTATCGTGCGCTCCAGGCGCAGGCCAAGTTCCGCCAGTCCGATGTACGCGGTTTCCTAGGTGGCCGGCTCGAACTTATCCCGCACCAATTATACATTTTGCAGGAAGTTTCCTCGCGTCAGGTCCCGCGCGTCTTGCTCGCGGACGAAGTCGGGCTGGGAAAAACCATTGAGGCGTGTCTCATCCTCCAGCGGCTCCTCGCCGTCGGCCAAGCGAAACGCGTCCTCATTCTCGTGCCCGAGTCCCTCACGCACCAGTGGTTCGTCGAACTCCTGCGCCGCTTTAATCTCTGGTTCAGTATCTACGACGAAGCCCGTTGCGTCGCCTGCGAACAAAGCGACCCCGGTCAAAATCCGTTTCTCGCCACGCAACTCGCTCTTTGCGCCGTGTCGTTTCTGGCGGGTAACGAGGCCCGCCGCGACCAAGCCCTCGCTGCCGGCTGGGACATCGTCGTGGTCGACGAAGCCCATCACCTCGCGTGGACGCCGACTGCCGCCAGCCCCGACTACGCGCTCGTCGAGCAGCTGGCCCAGCGCAGCCCGGGACTGCTTCTCCTCACCGCCACGCCCACGCAGCTCGGTCTCGTCGGTCACTTTGCACGCCTGCGCTTGCTCGATCCGGCGCGCTACGCCGACTTCGAGCAGTTCGTCGCCGAGTCCGAGACCTTCGGCACCGTTGCCGGGATTGCCGAAAAAATCATCGAGCAAAAACCGCTCGCGCCCAAAGACCGGACGGCGTTAAAAAAAATCTTCAACCGCGATCCCGCGCGTCTCGCCGAACACCTCGGTGCGCTCGCCAAGGCGAAGCCCGGTGCCCGCGAAGCGTTGCTTAAGACGCTCCTCGACCAACACGGCACCGGCCGCGTCGTGTTTCGCAATACCCGCGCGGCGATGACCGGCTTTCCGAAACGTAAATTCTGTCCCGCCCCGCTCGACGCCGGCCAAAATCTCACGCACCTCGCGCGTATTTCCCGCGAACTCGAGGCCGAAGAAACCGGCGAGGACGGCGCGCTCCGCTACGCCTTCCGCGAGGACCCTCGTCTCGACTGGCTCGTCGCCTTTTTGCTCGCGCAACGTCCGGCCAAAGTCCTCCTCATCTGCAAATCCCAGCGCAAGGTCATCGCCCTCGAGTCCGCCCTGCAGGAGAAAATCAGTCTCAAGGTCGGCCTCTTTCACGAAGGCCTGCCGCTGGTGCAACGCGACCGCCAGGCCGCGTGGTTCGCCGAGCCCGACGGTGCGCAGCTCCTCATCTGCTCCGAGATTGGCAGCGAGGGTCGCAATTTCCAGTTTGCCCACCACCTCGTCCTGTTCGACCTCCCGCTGAATCCGGGCCTCCTCGAACAGCGCATCGGCCGCCTCGACCGTATCGGACAAACCCAGACGATCCGCATTCATGTCCCCTACGTCGCCGGCAGCGCCGAGGAGTGCGTCGTCGAGTGGTATCACCGCGGCCTCGACGCCTTCGAGACCTCTCTCCACGGCGGCAACGACTATCAGGAAAAATTCAAAACCCGCCTCCTGGCCCTCGCCCATGACTACGGCTCCGGCGGTGCCAAGGTTGGCCAGCCCCAGCTCGACGCCTTTGTGGCCGAGACCATCGAGTTCCGCGGTGAGCTCTCGTTGAAAATGAAACAGGGCCGGGACCGTCTGCTGGAACTCAACTCCTTCAACCCCGCCGTCGCGGCCCACGTCATCGACCGTATCCGCGCCGTCGACGCCGATCCGTTTCTCCGCACGTTTCTCTCCGATCTCCTCGACCACTTTGGGGTGCGACTCAAGGATCACGAGGCGGGAGATCTGTTCCTTGATCCCAGCCACGCCTACGTGGAGGGCTTTCCCTCCATTTCGAAGGACGGGATGTTGGCGACCTTCGATCGCGCCCGCGCGATCGCGCGTGAAGATATTCGCTTTATCTCGCCCGACCACTCGCTGGTGCAGGACGCCATCGATCTGCTCATCGACTCTAAGGCTGGCACCACGGCCTTCGGTTTCCTCCGGGGCGTAAAACCAAACCTCCTCCTCGAAACGATTTTCGTCCTCGAAACCGTCGCCGATTCCCGCTGGCACGTGGATCAGTTTCTCGCGCCGACGCCCGTGCGGATCGTCGTCGATTTGCGGGGCAACGATCTGACCGACGCCTATAAAGCCGCCGGCCTCGCCGAAGATTTCGAAGACGGCGTGCTCGTACGCTTCCTCGAACGCCCCGGGTTCAACGTCAGCTTCGTCAAAAAGATGATCGAGTCCGCCACGGCACGGGCCGAGGAACACAGTCGCTCTCTGATCACCGCCGCGCAAACCCGCGCGACCACCGCTCTGGCCGCCGACCTCCAACGGCTCGTCGATCTCCAGAAAATCAACGACCACATCCGCCCCGCCGAAATCGTCCT
>CAMCHO010000154.1 GCA_945874455.1 Opitutus sp. GAS368
GCCGAGGCCGTGCGCGACCGGCAGGCCGCTGCGTAAACGTGAATCGAGAGGCGGGGGTCGGGCTGCTTGAGCATCGCGCTGACCTAAAATCGACCGCCATGGGTGTCATCGCTCAAAAACTGAACCCCAGGGGAGACGTTCCTGCCCCGAAACGTCTCACCGCCGAAAAAGCGGCGGATTGGTTTTAATTGGCGGACGTCCCCGCTCCGAGGCAGGCCTCAGGGAAGTTTCGTGACGACCGCGTAGTAGGCGCCGACTTCGTGGCCGTCGGCGGTTTCGAAGACCGGGGCGAGTTGGTGAGAACCGGCGGTGAGCGTGGTCGTGAAGGCGATGGCAGTGTCGGTGGCGCGCACGGGCGACGAAGCGAGGTCGCGTCCGCCGAGGCGCAGCGTCGCGGTGGTGGCGGGGATCGCGACGCCGGGGCGGGCGCGGAAGGCGGTGTCGGAGCCGGGGACTTTTTCGCCCGGGGGCAACGCGGCGGTGATCGGGTGGTTCGCCTCGACGGGCCAGCGGCGCACGCTGATTTCGTAGCGGCCGGCGGTGACGACTTTCACGGCCCAGTGGCCGGCATGGACGGATTTTTCGGCGGGCGCGGCGGGCGCGGCGGCAGCTTTCGCGTTTTTGCCTTTGGCGGCGTTGGGACGTGCGGGAGCGAATCCATCGGCGACGCGGATGTGCTGCTGGTTCCACGGCGGGAGGGCCTCCTGGATCCAGTCGTGGCCGGTGAGACTTACGACGGGATGCTCGGGATGGCCGAGGTAAATCTCGGTGGTCTGCGCGAAGGTCGGCTCCAGCTCGGCCCACCACGCGTCGTAGAACGCGCGCATCTTGGCGGCGCGCGCGGGCTGTTCGGCGATGATGTTCCGCTGCTGACCGGGATCGGCTTTGATGTCGTAGAGTTCCTGGCCGTTGATGAGCCGCCACGGGCCCGACATGACGGCGGACTGTTTCCACTTCACCGGATCGCGCTCGCGCTGGGAATCAGTGACGAGCATGCGCTCGTGCGGCCACGAGGCGGTGTCCGCGACGGGATCGAGGAGCGGACGAATGGAACGGCCGTCGAACTTGAGGCCGGCGGGAGTGGGCGCGCCGGTGACGTCGAGGAGCGTGGGCACGATGTCGACGGCGTGGCTGAGCGTATCGCTGACGTGCGGCTTCGTCCAACCGGCGGCGGGCCAGTGGGCGAGGAGCGGCACGCGGTGGCCGCCCTCGTATTCGCTGCCTTTTTTGCCGCGCATACCGGCGTTGAAGATTTTTTCGCCGGTGGCGGTGCCGTTGTCGGTGGTGAAAATGAAGAGCGTGTTGTCGGCGATACCGAGCTCACGCAGGAGCGCGCGGGTGGTGCCGACGTTGTCGTCGATGTTGGTGATCATGCCGAAGAACGACGCGAGTTCGGGCGGCTGCTGCGGGTAGAGGTCGAGGTAGTTTTGCGGGGCGTGAAACGGGCTGTGCGGGGCGTTGAGCGAGATGTAGGCGAGGAAAGGTTTTTTGGCGGCGGCTTGCTCGCGGATGAAGCGGTGGGCCTCGGCGAAAAACACGTCGGTGCAAAAACCCTTGGCGGCGACGATGCGGTCGTTGTGGAAATAGCTGCCGTCGAAGTAGGAGTTGTCCCAGAGATCGGGCGTCTGGCCGACCCCGCCGCCGCCGTGGTAATAGACCTCGGTGAAACCGCGGTCCTGCGGGCGGTAGGGGTAGTTGTCGCCGAGGTGCCACTTGCCGAACAGGCCAGTGGCGTAGCCGTGGGCTTTGAGCAACTGGCCGACGGTGATCTCGTTTTCGCGCAGCATGGAGCGACCGTTGACGGTGTGCCACACGCCGGTGCGGTTGGTCCAATGACCGGTGAGCAAGGCGGCGCGCGTCGGCGAGCACGTGGGAGCAACGTGATAGTCCTTGAGTTGCGACGACTCGGCGGCGAGGCGGTCGATGTGCGGGGTTTTGACGAGGGGATTGCCCGTGAAACCGAGGTCGCCGTAGCCTTGGTCGTCGGTGATGACGAAGACGATGTTGGGCTTCCCCGTAGGCGCGGCCGTGGCTGCGACAGCGGAGAGGGCGAGAAGGACGGACAGGGTGAGAGGAAGAAGGGAGCGGAGGCGGGACATGGGGGAATGGGTGAACGTGCCGGGGCAGATCAACGCCAGTCGATGCGGGCTTGTTTGGTCGAGAGGTCAACCCAGACGGAAGCGTGGGCGAATTCGCGGGTGGCGGTGAGGCCCTGCCATTTTGCGTCGGCTTTGGGCGGGCCGAGCGGGCGGTCGAACTCGGCGTAGGGTTCGAGCATACCATGATTGTGGACGTAGCCCCACGAGTAGCAGAAATGCGAGCCGGGTTGCGCGGCGACGAGGAAGCAGGCGAGAGGAAACGTGATTTGCTCGCGCGCGAGTCTCAGCAGCTCAGCCGCAGGGCGCTGCATCGCTTCGCGCTCGGTCCAGTTGAAGCCGGGCCAGCCCTTGATCACGACGAATTTTCCTTTCGCGGCGGCGAGCGCGATGGAGTCGAGGTCGGCTTTGATGTCCGCAGGTGAATCCGTTTTGAAGGCGCCGAAGTGCTCAATCATCACGCCGTCGATTCCCTCCCAATCGAGAATCTCGCGAAAATCGGTGGTGCGCAGGCCGTTGACGAGCACGACGCGGTCGGGGCCGAGTTTGCGTTTCGTAAGCGCCAGCATCTCCCGCAGGCCGGCTACGACGGCGCGGGCCTTCGCATCACCGACTTGTTTCGCGAGTGCGGGCGTGAGCGCCTGGGGCAGCGCGTCCACGAAGACGCCGCCGAGCGGGGCGGAGCGGTTCGCCTTCGCCACGACTTCCGACCACCACTCGCGGAATTCGGCGTTGGAGGGGTCGGGGCGTGCGGTGCCGCCGGGGTGCTTGACGATCTCGCCGGTGGTGGTGCGGAGCGTCCATTCGGGGCGGTAGGTTTTGAACGCATCGTAGCCCGACCAGTTGATGAAGGCGTTGAAGTAGAAGAGGACTTTGGCTGCGGGATTGCGCTGGGTAATCCGACGCGCGGAGTCGGCAATGCCGGCCTCGGTGCTGCCATGCATGGACGCGCCGTGGCCCTTTTCGAGCGCGATCAATGAGCTGTGGCCGGCGACAAATTCGACCTCGGCGTCTGTGAGATCGGTGGTGCGCTTGCCGAAGTGAAGGTTGAGCGGGACGCGGTCCCAACTGAGCGGCGGAAGACCATCGGCGGCGTGCAGCGGAGCCAGCGGCGCGAGCAGCAGGGTGGTGAGGAGGATAAGGGGGCGTTTCATGGAGACGTTCTTGTTTTCACCCTCTAATGCCAGGTGATGCGCGCCTGCTCGTTTTTGATGTCGAGCCACACCGAGGCCTGGCGAAAGTCGCGGGTATAAATGGAGCCCTCCCGCTGCGCCTTTCCCGTGGGCGGTCCCAGCGGGCGCTCAAACTCGGGTGGGCGCTTCAGCCACGTCGAACTCTTGGTCGCATCGTAGCCGTCGTGCGCGAGGAAGTAGGAATATTTTTCCGCGCAGATCAGAAACATGGCGAGACAGTAGGTGAGCCGCCGTTGGGTCTCCGCCTCCTGGGTTGCGCGGTTGCGAATCTCATCCGTCAGCTGCGCGTTGCCGGTTTCGCCCAAAGCGAGTTTTCCCATGCCGGCAGTGAATGCCACGATAACTCCCCGGCGGGCCGTCTCCTGAGCGGCGGCGATTCCTTTGGCGACATATTCCTCGCGGGGGATCGTGCCCACCGTGGTTTCGAAGCCTTCGAAATAGGAGCCGTCGAAGGCGCCCAACCAACCGAGTCCGGCATCGGGAAATCGGGCGCGCACGAGATTCGCGACCATGAGTTTTTTCGGACCGAGCGCCACGCGGGTCGCTGCCATCATGGCATGATACCCGTCGACGACGGCCTGCTTCCGCTCTGGCCCGATATCCTTCCGCAGATAGTCGGGCTCGAGCACCTTGACGTTGCCGTCGAGAAACACGCCGTCGATCGCCGGATCGGCGCAGAGCTGGCGCGCGTTTTCCACCCACCAGTCGCGCAACTTCGGTCTAGTGAGATCGTAGGCCTCGACCGTATTGCGCACAAGTTTGCCCCGGCCGTCGTGGCTGACCAGAAACGCGTCGGGAATGGCCGCGAGCGGTGCGTTGGCAGCGTAGCCGCCGTAGTGAACGATGACGTTGCGGTAATAGAGAATCTTCGCCGCAGGATTGAGGCGCTTGACCGCGCGGGCGGCTTCCAGCGTACCCTTTTCGGTCGAGCCGTAGTCCGTCGCTCCGGTGGTCTTCTCAAAGGCGATGAGCGGAAATCCGGCCAGATAGCGCAGCTCCTCCGGCGTGAATCCGGTGCTCTTCCGGATGTGCATGTAAAGCGGCACGCGGTCCCAGGAGAAATCAGGGAAACGTTCCGCCGCCGGCACTGCGCCCGGGGTGTCGGCTGCACCCGAGCAGGTCAGCGTCGTGAGCAGCGCTGCGGCGAGGTATGACGAAAATTTTCTCATCGGTCGCCATCCTGCTTCGCTCCGTCTTGCGGGGGCTCGTTGCTTACGAAGGTCGCGTCTACTGCGGTCGGCAGCGTAGGTTAGTTTCACGGGCGGTTGGAGGAGTGAACGGTCAGCGTGTTTTTGGTCGCTGATCAAAAGGTGAAGGTATTCGACAGCACGACTTGCCGCGGGACGGGCAGCGACACGCGGGCGGGCGAGCCGTCGGGTTGGACTTGGACGACCACGGGATCCGAGTCGGCGAGGACGTTGCGGACGTTCACCTGCACCCGCCACTCGACTTTGTTTTGAAAGAGCTTCCGTCGATAGCCCACCCACAGGTCGACGAATTTAGAGCCATCGTCGAAGTAGGGATGGGCGACATCCTTGATCGGGACCACGGTGGTGGTTCCGGGAATCTTCAGCCGGGCATTCGGGTAGCCGATCGCCGCCTTGTCCTGCCAGCGGAAGGCGGCGCCGAGATTTGCGCCTTTGATGCGTCCCTCGGAAAAGGAATAATTGCCGACGAAGTTCGCGCGGTATTTGCGAATCTCCGGGCTGGATGAGCCCGCCAGCGCCTGTTGGATGAAATAAACTTGGCCGATAGTCGGATCGCGCAGCGGTGCCCCGGCCAATGTATCGGTGGCCAGCGGCGCCGAGAGCGGCAGACTGAGCCGGTCAATGCCGGTCCGGAGCCGAGTCCCCGTCGCCACCACGTTATAGTTGTCGACGA
This sequence comes from Opitutus sp. GAS368, assembly GCA_945874455.1. Classification (GTDB taxonomy): domain Bacteria; phylum Verrucomicrobiota; class Verrucomicrobiia; order Opitutales; family Opitutaceae; genus GAS368. The sequence goes on from CAMCHO010000154.1 coordinate 5,171, forward strand.
GATCCTTGAGCAATTGGCCCAGGCGGGGAGAGACGTTCGAACGCACCGCGCTCTGCTGCGCGGCGTTGAAGGACAGCCGCAGGTTACGAGTGGGATTGTAGGTCAGCTCGAATTCATAGCCTTCGGCCGTGAGATCGTTGGTATCGGTCAGGACCAGGGACAATCCACCGCCGCTGCTGGCATCCGCGGCGGCAGTCGCGGTCCTGGGGATCAAGGTCATTTCGGCCCGGGCGCGCGCGAAGACGTTCCAATACGTGTCCCATTGCTTGTAGAGGGTGTTGAAATCCTTGAGCGTCATGTATTCCGCCCCGGGCACAAATTTGGCCCCGCCTGGCTCGACGATATCGAGGAAGCCGTTCTTGTTTTTGTCCGGATCCTCGCCGTCGACCTGGTCGAAAACGCCGTCGCGGTTCTGGTCGTAGTTTTCGATGTCGGTGAAAAACGCGCCGAAGTTGCGGGCCGCCGCGTTGACATACAGCCCGACGGCCCGGGTTGTCCCGGCATAGTTGTCGTTCGCCACCACTCCCCGGTAGTGGTTGAGACGCGCGACGAGTTTGTTGTTCTTTAGGCCGATGGTGACGCCGAAGTCTTTGGTCGAACCCGAGGCGCTCGGCACGGAATTGCCCTGGAAATCGAAGCCACCCGGATTCGGGACGAAGTTCTTGGAGTCGCCGTAGTGAAACGAGAGGCTCACGTCGCGACGCAGCCACTTGTCGGGAACCTTCAGGACCAGGCCGTAGGCAAAGTTGCTTTTCTTGATCACTTGAGTCGGCCTGTCATCCAGATTGAACACGTCCGAATTCAGGATGGGGATGGAATCAAACTGGCGGGGCGGATTGCCGTTGCGGATGAGGTTCACCTGATCGCTGCGCCAACCGAGATTTGCGACGAGGTGGTCCTTGAGGAAATAGCTCTGCGTGTTAAGGGCCAGCGAGGTCGTGGTTGTCCTCGTCAACGTTCCGCCGAACGGCTGGAAGGCAGGGGAGAACTGGCCGACTTGCGTGGTCTCATCACCCCGCACGGTGGTCGCGGCGGCTTGGGTGGCGGGATTACCGACGTTCAGATAGGCGACGGGAATCTGATAATTTTTCGGAAACTCCACTGTGGTATTGGGAGCCGAGCCAGCCGTTTTGAAGTCGGACAACTTGAAGTTCGGATTTTCGAAGGCCTGGAGGTAGGGGGCGCTGATGTAGAAGATGCCCGACCATTGCCGTTGGAAGATGGTGGCGTCGGCGGCTTGCAGGTGGAACGCCGCGTCGTTGCCAAAGACAAACGGCTTGGTGGTGATCGCGCGGGAATTTTTCTCATTCCGGTCCCAGAGCGCGGCGAGATTGTGGCGCCCGAGCCAACGGAATATTCCGCCGCGGAACTTTTCCGCGAAATCGATTTTGGCGAAGGCCGTTCCACGCAGGGCATCCCGCTGGTCGGTGTTCACCGTGCGATTGGCCGACGCGGCGTAGTAGTAGAGCCGCCCGAAATTCGGATTGGTGGGCCCAAAGAGCGCGTTGGGCCCGATGGGAAAGGTGTAGTTGACGTCGATGTCGATGGCGGGTGCCTCGACGGCGACGAAGCTGTCCCGCGTCCATTTCTCTCCGGCGTAGGCGAGTTCGATGCCGTAATTCCCGCTCTTAGAAACCGCCTCCAGCGAATACATCGCCCGGTTGAACTTATTCCGGTAGTTGTCGCTCGAACCGGAGAGGAGGTGACGGTTGAAATCGAACACGTCGGCGTCTACCAGCCCCTGCTTGGTGTAGCCGTCATAGGCGGCGAGCGGGATCTCGTTGAGATAGAGATTCCGCGCGAGCACCGACTGATTCACACCCGCGAGGTTCCGATCCGGGTCGAAAGTCGGGCTGCCGAGGGCGACACGGCTGCCGTTCCAACCGGTGTGGACGGCCCGACCCGCCAGGCCGTCGGGAGTCTCGGTGCCGTCATAGACCGAGGCCCAGCCGTTGCGCTTGAGAAATTTGTCGTAGGGGGCTTCCGGGATGACCGTGCCGTTGGCGAACCGGCCGAGATAACCGGCGGCGCCGCCGGTGTTGTTCGTGAAGACCGTGACGAAGGGGTTTTGCACGCGGCGACCGGTGGCGTTGGTGACACCCGGCATGCCGCCCAAGCCGGCGACGCCGGCCCAACGATTGCCGTAGGGATCGTTGAGAAACGTATCGAGCGTCGTCAGCGGACCGAGGCGATCCACGGGGACGGCCGAGATGCGGCCCGTCTCGTAATTCGCATTGAACAGAATTTGGTGCTGCGCGAAGGGCTTGAACTTGAGTGCGCCGTATTTCCGTGCGGTGTCGGTGTGCGCGGGCTGTTGCATGAACTCCTCCTTGTCTTCGAGGGCGGCGACGCGCAGCGCGAGTTTCTTGGGCACGATCACCTTGTTGAGGTTGATCGAGGCGCGGCGGGAATAGTTGTCCTGAAAATTCTGCGTCGAAACTTGGAAATCGATTTTCAGCGAATCGCGAAATTCTGCGTTCGAGACGCTGTTGTTGATGATGCCACTCGGTGAGCCCAGGCCGAAGAGGAGCGAGTTGGCGCCGCGGTTTATGTCGATGCGGCCCGAGTTGTAGGCATCGAACGGGATGTCGGATTGAAAATAATTCGTCGTCCGGGTCGGCGCCGCCATGCCGCGCACACGATTGGCCGAGGCAGGATCTTGGCGGGCGTCCGACTGGCTGAGCGTGCCGTCGCCGACGCTGTCCGACGCTTGGACGTAGTTGCTCAACGCGCCGAGGGCGTCGGCATTCGTCGTGTAAGCGAGGACGTCGTTGAGATTCGTGAGGCCGAGATCCTGCAGCATGACGTCGGTCACCACCTGCACGGAGGTGGCGACATCCTTGAGGTCCGTCTTCAGGCGACCCCCGGCGAGAGTTTGCGAGGAATAGTAGCCTTGGTCCGCAGCGGAATCGACGACGAAGGGGGACAACTTAAGAATCTCGGACGTCGTTTCAGGCGACGCAGGCTTGGCGGAGATTTGCGGGGTGGGCGCTTGCTGGGCGAGGAGCTGGTGACCGATCAAGGCCCAGCAAGCGAAAATGAGGACGTGGCGTCGGCGTGGACGAATCATTTAGGGGTGGGGATGAGGTTGGATGGTGAGCGGTCGAGTCGAACGAAGAACGGTCATGGCGAGCGGCGGCGGCGGACGGTTTGGGCGGAGGCGGGACACGCAGCGCAGCCAACCATGGTGGTCAGGCAGGTGAGCGGGTAGTGAAGTGAGAGGTGTTTGATTATGGGGTGGGGTGCGGGGCAGGGCGGGGCGGACGGGAACTTAGCGGGGGATAATTAAAAAAGATCGAAGCAGGGGGCGGTGGCCTTTTCACCGGCGGCCCACTGCGGCTCCATTCAATCTCAGAAGACTATCCCGATAACGAGCGCGTGCCTACCCTGTGTTTACAGGGTGGCGAAGGGGCGTGCGGTCCGTGGCAACGGAAACGGCTAGACTGTTGGGACGGCGCGGTGTTGTAAGGGTCGATGCGCGCGACGGCCCGGCAAGTTGCCCCAATTTTGATGGCCGGGATGCTGTCGACCCTCTCAGCCGCGGTCGCGCCGGAGGACCTTTCCCTGACCTTGCTCGAGACGCGTCTGCACGAAATCGACGGGCAGCTGGCGCAGTTGGCCAATTACAATCTCGGCGGCGGGGTCGGGGCCATTGGCTCCCGCTCCCGCGGCTACGACACCGCCGAGCAGGACGAGTGGGTGGAAATCGAATTCGGCGACGCGGTGCCGCTCGATCAAGTCGTGGTGGTGCCCGCGATCCGGCGCGATGGGGTCAACGGCTTCCAGGCGGATGGCTTTCCCGTGGCGTTTCGTTTGCGGGCCGGAGTCAGCGGGGACCGCATCGGAAAAATCGTCGGCGCATTTACTGACCGCGCTGGCCTGCTGCCCCGCATCGCCCCGGTGGTCATACCCTGCCATGGAGTAAAAGCTTCCTGGATACGCCTCGAGGCCACGGTTCTTTCCCGACGGGAATTCGACGCGAAGTTTGTCTTCCAGTTTTCGGAGATCCTCGCCTTCAGCGGCGAAGAGAACGTGGCTCTGCACAAATCGGTGCGCTACCCCAGCGGTCGCGAACGCAGCATTGCACCGGGCTGGCCGGATACGGCGGTCGTGGATGGTTTCCTGCCGTATTTGATGGTGGCCGCCTCGGGAAACAAGAGCGTGGCCTACCTCAGCTCCTCGGAGCTGGGCGACCAGCCCACCCTGACCCTCGATCTGGGCAGGAGTTTGCCGCTCTCCCGTCTGCACCTTCATGCCGTGGACCAAAGCGACACCGTGCCGCAGGCCTTTGCCGGCGATACTGGCCTCCCGCGAGTGCTCCGCGTCGAAGGGGCCAACACGGCGGATTTCTCGGACGCCCGATTGCTGGTCGAATTGCGCCACGACACCCTCTACGACGTCGGACCGATTCTGATGGAGACGTTTCCCACCACGCTCTGCCGCTACGTGCGCCTGGTCGCCGTCACCATGAACCACGATCAACTCTTCCCCGCGGGCACCCCGCGGCTGGGTTTTGCCGAGATCGAACTGTTTTCGGATGGGCGGAATGTCGCGCTGCATCAACCCGTCGTCGCTAACTTCAAGGCCGAAGATCCCGCCCGCTCCCTCTCCAGCCTGACGGATGGCCGGAATTTCTACGGCACAATCTTACCCGTTCGCACGTGGTTGAATCAACTGGCGCTGCGGCACGAACTGGAACGTGAGCGCCCGCTGGTCAGCGCAGAACTCAATCGGCGCTATGCCCGGCAGAAAACCAACCTGGCGCGCCTGGCCGGGCTGGCGGCGGTGCTCGCCTGCGGAGTGGTGATCATCGTTTTGGTTAACCGCGTTCGCCAACAACGCGTGATCGCGGAGACCCGCAAGCGGATCGCGGCCGACCTGCACGACGAACTGGGGGCCGACCTGCACGCCATCGGTCTGCTCAGCGATCTTGCGCTGTCGGCCCGGGCGGCACCGGAGCGCCTGGGCGATCTCCTGCAACGGATGCGGTCGCTCACCGAGCGCACCGGCAAGGCGGCGCGCCACTGCACCAATCTGCTCGAGGCCGAGGATTTGCACGGAGATCTGGTGAACGACATGCGCCACGCGGCCACGCGCACCCTGGCGGACTTGGAGCACTCAATTGAATTCGAGGGCGAGGCCGAGCTGCGGCAGCTCAGTCCCCGCAAACGGATCGACCTGCTCCTGTTTTATCAGGAAAGCCTGATCAATATCATCCGTCATTCCGGTGCGACGTGCGCACATACCCGGCTCTCGGCGGCCGGAGGCGCGATCACGCTCACGGTGACTGACAACGGTCGCGGCTTGGATGGCCAAGTGCCCGCGTCCCTGAATCGCCGGGCTCGCCTATTGGGAGCGGAGGTCAAAGCTGGTCCATCGGAGGTGAAAGGTGCCTGCATCGTTTTGCGGTTCAAACGCCGCCGGTTTGGATTCCTGCCATGAAAAACAAAATCCGGGTCATGGTGGTCGAGGACAATCCTCGCTACCGCGAGGTGATTGCCCTCGCTCTCAAACAGGAGCCGGACATCGAGCTCGCCGGCGAGTTTGGCACCGCCGAGATCGCGTTGCGTAGCTTGCAGGATCGAGTCGGCGGGGAGTTGCCCGACCTGGTGCTCTTGGATCTGCACCTGCCGGGCATGGACGGACTCGAAGCACTGCCCCGGTTTCTCGCCGCCGCGCCCGCCGCCAAGATGATGATTCTCACCCAGTCGGACAATGAAGCCGATGTGTTGCGGGCGATTTCACTCGGAGCCTCCGGCTACCTGTTGAAGTCCTCCACCGTCGGCACGATCACCGACGGAATCCGATCGGTGATGAAGGGCGGCGCGTCGCTCGATGCAGGCGTGGCCCGCTTCATCCTGAGTACGCTGAAAGCCCGGTTGTCCAAGAGTAGCTCCGACGGCCTGCTGACCGAGCGGCAGAGGGAAATCCTCGCCCTGCTCGGCGAAGGATTGTTGAAGAAGGAAATCGCGGAGCGACTGAGGATCAGCTACGCGACCGTCGACGAACACGTCGCCCATATTTACGAACGGCTCGGCGTGCGCAATGCTCCGGCTGCGGTCAATCAGGCGCACCAGCTGGGCATTTTTCCCGTCGGCGGGCATCGAGACCGCCAATCGGGTATGGGTGGGTAATTAACGAAGCGCTGTCGGACTCCGGCGAGCCGTCGCTAGCGAGCTCGGCGCGAAAGCCCCCGACCCGGCCCGCGCCAAGCCCTGCGTCGACCCGCTGCGCAAGCTCCGCGCCAGCGATCGCCCGAGCCTGCTCGCCGCGTTGCGCCCGCGCGAGGAGCCGCTCGCCTGCGCGGAGGGAAAAGCACCGGTGCGCGCCGCGCTGCGTTATACCAACAGCCCGTAATCAGCGGACTTTAGGAACCGGAGTTTTTGACCACAGATTTCACAGATGAATACCCGATAAAACCACCGGCGCCTCGGCTCTGCTGCCTTCTACCCGGATCGTATCTGCGCAATCCCTACTCTACTTAAAGTCTTAATGTTTGGGTCTGTTGATAGCCTATCAATCACCCCTCATATTCTAGACTTTTCCGTTGTAGGTCCGCCCGCTGGGCGGGCAACCTAGCCAGCGGCCGGGTCTACAGTCTAAAAATCAAGGGACGTTGGTATTACCTCGGCGATCGCACCGACCCACTCGACTCCGTTTATGCCCTGGCGCACGACCTGGCTGGCGGCTCCGGCCTGATCGCACGCGGCCACCAACACGCCCTCCATGCCCGCCGCAAGCAGTCTGGCGCGTGCTGGACCGAACTCAGCGCCCATGCCAGGTGCCCGCTCCGCACCCTCGCGCGCCACTGCGGCGTTCGGGTTAAAAAGAGGAGTGTAACGGACGTTCGTTTTAGTGACACCCCCGGAGGTCAGTGTCACGCTGAAGGTGCCGAGCGGGGCGACGGGCCCGCAAGAGATTGCTTCGTTGGTGAGCTTCGTTCGCTCCGGGGCCTCCGCCCAGATTCTCGCGACGCCGGATCCGCTGGTGGTGCTCCCCGTGGGCTGGCATTCGGCCGACATCAACCGTGACAGCCGGATCAACCTGCTGGAGTTGCTGCG
>CAMCHO010000155.1 GCA_945874455.1 Opitutus sp. GAS368
AAAATCCCGGTGATATCCGCGGGCGAGTACCCGCGGGCACGGAGGAGCTCGGGGATGTTCTGCAGATCGGCGATCGAGTCCACGTCCTGCGGCGTCTGCTCGTTACCAAACGCGCCGTCGAGGTCGCTGCCCAAGCCGACATGGCGCGCGTTCCCCGCGAGCTGGCAAAAATGGTCGAGATGCTCGACGAGTTTTTCCAAGCGCAGATTGGCCGACTGCGGCGTGGTCTTCCCTCGCTCCCAACCGGGTACAATCATCCACGCATCCAGCGCGAGCCCGACGACGGCTCCGCGTTCGACGAGCGCGCGAAACATCTCGTCACTCAGCTGCCGCTGATGCGGTACGAGCGCACGGGCGTTGTGATGACTCGCCCAAACCGGACCGGAATACAGCTTCATCGCCTGCCAGAACGATTCATCGCTGAGGTGCGTGGCATCGAGGATCAGACCCAGTCGGTCCGCCTCCCGCAGCAGCTCCAGGCCGCGGGGTGGAAACGGTCCTTCGCTGTTCGTACCCTGCGCATACACCCCGGAGCCGTAGTGCGCCGGACCGATTGCGCGGAGGCCGTCGTGCCACGCGCGCTCGAGGTTCGCTACCGTGACGAGGGAATCCGCGCCTTCGAGACTGAGCAGATAACCAATGGGCAGCCGTGCTGCCGTCGCGTCATCGACGTCGCGCCATGTTTCCACGTGCGCGTCGAGCTGACGGCGATCGCGGATTTGTACGAGTTCGCCGACCTCCTCCATCGCGCGATACCACGCGAGTTGGCCTTGCGTCATCGCCCACGCTTGCGCCGACGAACGCCAGCCAAAGACCGGGCTGTAGGCGTCGTGCTCCAGCCGCGCGAGTTGCGTGGCGACGCACAGCCCAATACGGGCGCGGCGCATTTCTGGAAACGAAACCGTGCCGCGCCCGCGGCCGGACTTATCCTGGAGGTGGGCTTCGCGGCGGCGCAGTTCGGTAAGCGGCGCTCGCAGGTCGCGATTCCACTCGATGGCGTTGAGCGCGAGGTCGAGATGCGCGTCGAAGATGAAGGGCGGGGTCATAGCTTAAAGAGTACGTCGAGCAGCAAGACGCCGCCAAGTCCCAGCAACCCGATCAGCGTCTCGACCACCGTCCACGTGCGTAACGTTTGTCCCACCGTGAGCCCGAGCGACTCCTTCACGATCCAGAATCCGCCGTCGTTGAGGTGAGAGAGAAATAACGAGCCACAGCCGACGGAGAGCACGAGGAGTTCCCGGTTGATCGTCACGTCCTGCGCCAGCAGCGGCACGAGCAAACCCGCGGCCGTCGTGATCGCGACGGTGGCGGAACCGGTCGCCACGCGAATGAACGCCGCCAGCAGCCAGCCATAGATCAAGGGCGGAAGCTGCAGGTGGCCCGCGATGTTGCCCAGCGCCGCAGCCACGCCCGCCTCGCGCAACACTCGCGCAAAACCGCCGCCCGCGCCCACCACCAACAACGTCAGCCCGATGCCCGCGATGCTCTGCTCCGTAAACGTGAGCAGCTCTTTCCGCGTGAATCGACACGCGCGTTGAAAAACCACCGCCGCCACCAAAAATGCTATCACCAGCGCGAAGACCGGATGCCCGATCACATTCAAGGTCGTGCGCCCGCCGTGGCCCGTCGGCAGCAGCAGATCCGCGGCCGTGCCCAACAGCATCAAGCCAATCGGCAAGCTCATGACGAAGAGCGTCGCGCTAAACGACGGCGTGCCGCGGCGCGTTTCCGCGGTCGTCGGCAATTCCGGCGTCGGCACCGGCACCCGGCGCACGACCCAGCGCGCAAACAACGGTCCCGCGAGCGCCGCCACGGGCAGGCCGAGCAGGAAGCCGAGGCCGAGCACACGGCCGGTGTCCGCTCCCAGCGCCTCGACGGCAACCACCGGTCCCGGGTGCGGCGGCATGAGTCCGTGCATCACCGAGAGAAACGCCAACAGCGGAATCGCCAGCAGCAGAAACGGACGCTTCGTTTCCCGTGCGAGTGAGATCAGCACCGGCAGCAACAGCAGTAACCCCACCGCAAACCAGGTCACGAGCCCCACCGCAATCGCCAGCGCCACGATGCACCATTCCGCGCGGCGCGGTCCAAAAAATGCGCTGAACGTTTTTGCGAGCACCTGCGCCGCCCCGGATTCCTCGATGAGTTTCCCCACCATCGCGCCGAGCGCGATCACCGCCGCGATCCCGCCCATCGTCGCGCCCAGCCCTTCCTGAAACGTCTTCAACACCGCGAGCGGCGCCATCCCCGCACCCAGTCCGACCAACAGCGCCGCGATGAAGAGCGCGAGGAACGCATTCATCTTTCGCCACGTGACGAGCAGGACGAGCACCGCGATCGAGGCGACCGCTAACCCCATTAGGGCACCGGGAGAAGTCGCGTTCATCAGATCGTAATGAAGCGCGCACGGCCCACCACGGGCCAGATCGCCGACGCGCGGCCCGCTGTCGCCACGTGCACGTGGCTGTGCAACGCCACCGTCGGACAGATGTGCCACGGAATGCCGTGCACCACCGCGCCGACAGGAAAATGCGCCGCGTCTTCAGTTTCCACTACCAGGTGCTCTTCATTGTGCGCGACGGCGCGCGCCTGCGGCAGCTCAGGAAAAATCACGCGCGGATGGGGCATTTCGCTCGCGACCGCTTTGTGACCGAGGTCGAGACAGAGCCGGTTGTGCGCCGGCCGGCTGACGACCCGGGTGAGCAGCGTCGCTGCCGGCAGAAAATCGAGATCCGGCATCGTGGTCCCGTAACCGGAATCCCACAACACACAGGTCCCCGGGCTGCACTCGACGTCGCCACGACGCGCGTGAAACGGAAACGTCGGCGTCCCTCCCGCCACCACGCGCGGCACCGAGAGCCCCGCGGCGAGCAATTCTGTGCGCAGGTTTGCCACCGCCGCATAAGCCCGCTCGCAGGCCGCGCCACGCTCCGCAGCGTCGCGCTGATGCAGCTGTCCGTCGTAGGCGTGCAAACCGCCGGTGCGAATTCCGGGTAGCGTACGCATCGCCTGATACAGCGCCGCCGCTTCCGGCCCGGGCGCGATGCCCGTGCGCGCTTGGCCGACATCGAGATCCAGCAAGACTTCCGCCACGAGGCCCGCCGCGGCCGCCGCGCGGCTCAGCGTCGCCAGCGCCTCCGGCGAGTCCGTCAACGTCGAGAACTGCGTCGCCGGAAATGCCCGCATCAGTTGAAGAAAGCGCCCGACATTCGGCCCCACGGGTTGCAGCGCGAGGAGCACGTCAGCAGCTCCAGCCGACGCCGCGAGTTCCGCTTCGGCGAGGGTCGCACACTTGAATTTCGTGATCCCCAAGGCCAGCTGACGAACGACGAGTTGCGGGAGCTTGTGCGTTTTGATGTGCGGACGAAGGCGGACCGGGTCGCCGACCCGAGCGACCATCCGCCGCAAATTTTCGTCGATCCGCTCCGAGTGCAACACGAGCGCCGGCGAGGGGACGTCGGCCTCATTTTCCAGCCGCATCCAAGCGTCGGGCTTCATGGGGCGAGTTCAAAAATGGCTTCGATTTCCACCGCGATGTTTCCCGGCAACGGCCCCATGCCCACGGCGCTGCGCGCGCCGATCCCATCCGCTTCGCCGAAGACCTGCGCGAAAAGTTCGCTGCAGCCGTTAATCACTTTCGGATGATCATAAAAATCCGGTGCGGAATTCACCATGCCGAGCACCTTCACGACGCGCCCGACTTTATCCAACGAGCCAAAGTGCGCGCGCAGTGTCGCGAGAATCGCGAGACCGACTTGGCGCGCCGCCGCGTGCCCGTCTGCGAGCGAAAGATCCGCGCCGACCCGACCCTTGATCAACGAACCATCGACGCACACCGGCCCGTGGCCCGAGACATAGGCGAGCCCTTGCGCGACCACGACCGGTCGGTAAACCGCGACGGGCTTGGGGGCAGGCGGAAGTTCGAGATGCAGGGCGGCGAAACGGTGTTCGTGGGTCATGGTGGTGGCGTGAGACTTTGGATCCATTGGTAGATGAGTTGCACGCCCGCCGGATCACCGGCGATCGTGCCGACCGGTGGCATCTGGCCCGCGCCCCGCATCGCCACCCTCATCGGCAGCACCGAGCGGCCCGGGTTGCCCGGCGCGACGAGGCGTGCGTCGCGCAGACCGAAATCGCCATGCAGCGGCGCTTCATCGAGGAGGTGCTGCTTCTCCGCGCGCACCCAGGGGGTGAGGTTCATCGTGGCATTGCCGCCGCCATTCGGGACGTGGCAATGCGCACAGTTGGTCGCCAAGTAGGCGCGGGCCCGGTCGGCCAGCGGCGCGCTGGCGTCGGCGGGATCAACCAAACGCGGCGCGCGAGCACCCGGTGGGTGGCCACTTACGAGGCCGCGCTCGATGAACGCGGCGATTTGATTCTGCGTACGACCGGCCACGGCGGTCTCGCGATTGAGTTGGGCGTTTGTCAGGCCCAGCGCAAAATTGGCCTCGCGTGAATGACACGAGAGACAATCCGAACGGCTCGGCACCAGCCACTCGCGATCATCGATTGTGAGGCGCTTGCCGTCAGTCGGCGCGAGCGTCGCATCGGTTTGCGCGGCGTCCCACACATAGCTGTACGCTGACCAATCGTTGCCTTGCTTGAGCAGCACGCGCGTCTCGACGCGTCGCGCCGGTTTGCCGTCCCGCGAAGGCAAACTGAGCGTTTGCGCGAGCACGGTGCCGTCGGGAAGTTTCCACGTTTTCCACGGTCCGTCTGGCTCCGCCATCCCCACCGCCGGCCACGCCCAGTGGCGCTCCGCACTCGCGCCGTCATGCCACGCCGGCGCATTGATCACGAAAGGGTACACGCCCGGAGCCGGCCGCAGTTCCCGCGTCGCAGCGAAGAGTCCGGTCTCGCTCAGGCGCGTGGGAAACGTCGGCGTTTCCCGTTTCTCCGGGGCGCGTTCGAGCCGGTAGAGCGCATCGCCCAAGTGATCGGCAATCAGGAGGTCGCCCTCCGGTGAAAGCCCAAAACCGGCAATCGCCAGCGGCGTATCGACCAGCTCGCGATTCCATAGCAACCGCGCGCCATCGTGCTTGGCCGCCCAGACGCGGCCGGTGCCGTAGTCGCCATAGACATACGCGCCGACGAGTTCCGGAAAACGCGCCCCGCGATACACCAAGCCACCGGTGAGGGAGCGAAACACCGAGTGAGTGTGCTCAATGGTCGGCGGCGTGAAGGGCGCGGGGCCACGCAATCGTCCGGTCAGGAATGGCCGCGTGCCCTCGAACGCGCTCCAACCGTAGTTAGCGCCGCGCGCCAGGAGATGAGCGCTCTCTCGCAGATCTTGCCCGTTTTGCCCGACCCAGATTTGACCGCTCTCCGCATCGGCACTCATTCGCCAAGGATTGCGCAGTCCGTAGGCCCACGTCTCCGGCCGCACGCCAGCGATACCCACAAACGGGTTGTCCGCCGGCACGCGATACGGCTGACCCGGCGGGGCGCCGTCGACGTCGAGCCGCAGCACCTTGGCCCGCAGCGAGGCCGTGTCCTGGCCCGCGTTGTCGAGATCGGAGAGGCTCGTGCCATCACCACTCGTCACATAAAGCATCCCCTCTTTTCCAAACGCGACGCCCGCGCCGTTGTGCCCATTCGAGTCCCACGCGATCACCGCCTGCGCCGAGCCTTCCACGATGCGATGCGGCGGTTGCCGATCCACCGTGAAACGCTCGACCCGTGAGTGCAGTTTTCCACCCGGGCCGGGCCCATTGCTGCCGAGGTAAAGCCAGCCGTTTTCCGCGTAACGCGGATGAAACGTCACACTGTAAAAATGTTCTTTCCGGTCCAACAACGTCTCCGCCTCCGTCGCGTCCCCTCGCGCCGAGAATCGTTTCAACCCGCTGCGCCGTTCCTGCCATTCATAGTTTTCGATCAGCATCATCCGCTCGGTTCCCGGCTCCCGCTCGATCGCCAACGGATGCTTCACCGCCAACCCAGGAAACGCGCGCACCGCCGCATACTGCGCTGGTGCCTCCGGCGAGCCCACCAGCCGCGAACCGCTCCACCGCGCGCCCGCCGAACGACGCACAATCTCGGGTGCGCCGACAAACCTCAGGGGTGCGTAGTCTTCGTAACGATGAAAACTCGCCTTGCTGAGGGGCGCGTTGGAGGAGAGCGCCGGTTCTTTGAATCCGACCGAGTAATCATAGCGACACAACGCATGCCGCCAGGTGTCACCCGCCTCAGGCCGCCCGCCGGTCGGCTGAAAATCGCTCCACGGGATTCGCCCCTCGAGCGTCCAACCGCGGTCAGTATCGTCACGCTGATTCAGGGTTCCCCGCAAACGCACCGCCGTCTCAATGTGAAATTTCCGATCCCGCGCATGGCGTGCGTAACCGCCCGAATCCCGCGCCGGCAAAAACATGTCGAGCTTCGCGTTCGTCGGATTGAACTCGAATTCATAATAACCAGGACGCTCCGCCGCCGGTTTGAAAAACAGTTCAAACACATCACCAGTCCACAACGCGCCATCGTCCTCGCTCACCGTGGCAAACAAATCGGAGTCATCCATCTCCGCCGCAAAATACAAAAACTCCCGATCCCACAGCAGCCGGACCTGGGTGGCCGTCGGCGGCGTGCGTTGTCCGGCGGGCCGCCACGCGGCCTGGAAATTTTCCACCACCTGCGACTCCCGCCATGCCGCGTCATCAAGCCGACCGTCGATCACCGGCGGTAGCGCCGCCCAACGGCACTCGACTTCGTCGGACGCGCCAACCGCCAGCGTTCGCCCCAAAGCGATCGCGACCAGCGCATAGACGGCGTTTCTTCTCATGGATGAAAGGTAGAGTGGGGAACTGCGCGACCTCGGCCTGCGTTCATCACGCCGACCAAAAACATAGACGCGCGCCCCATCGGAATGCGTTCCCGTCGAGGCGTCACGGAAAATCCGGTGCCGCCAGCACCTTCTCGGATCAAAAACAAAAACGCCTTCCGGAAAGTTTGAGCTTAACGTAGTCCCAATTGACGAGAATGGTTTTCATCTCAGTCCCCTCGTCCCCGTGATCTTACCCTTCCTTCGCCTCCTCGTTTGCACTTTGGCCCTCATCTCGACGGCGTCCGCCGCGGCCGTCGACCCGGTGAGTTATAACGAACACATCCGCCCGATCCTGGCCGATAATTGTTTCGCCTGCCACGGCAGCGATGCCGGCGATCGCAAAGCGAAACTCCGCCTCGACCAATTCGACTCCGCCACCGCCGACCGCCGCGGTGTCCGCGCCATCGTGCCCGGTGACCTTGCGAATTCTGAGGCGTGGCAACGCGTCCTCAGCCAAGATCCCGACGAGGTTATGCCGCCGCCCGACTCGCACAAAAAACCGCTGTTGCCCGCGCAACGTGCACTCCTCAAGCGCTGGATCGAACAGGGCGCCGTCTACCAAAACCACTGGGCTTTCGAGCCCGTCGCCCTCCCCGCCCTCCCGTCCCCCTTGGCCGGCGCCAAAGAAATCGGCGGCGCGATTGATCACTTCATCGCCGCGAAACTCAACCGCCACCAACTCACCCTCGCGCCCGAAGCCCCGCGCGAAGCGCTCCTCCGCCGCCTCACTCTGGATCTCACCGGACTCCCGCCCACTCCGGCCGAGCTCGACGCCTTCCTCGCGGACTACCCGCCGACCACCGCGGCCACTTCCCCCGCTGCCACGTCCACTCGCCGCGCAGCGGCATTCGACCGCGTGGTCACGCGGCTCCTCGCCTCCCCACGCTTCGGCGAGCATTTCGCGCGCACTTGGCTCGACGCCGTGCGCTACGCCGACTCCCACGGCCTCCATCTCGACAACGTCCGCACCATCTGGCCCTACCGCGACTGGGTCGCGGCGGCCTACAACCGCAATGTGCCTTTCGATCAATTCACGATTGAGCAGCTCGCCGGTGATTTGCTGCCCAATCCACGCATCGATCAACTCGTCGCGTCCGGCTACAACCGCAACCACCTCACCACG
The DNA here is from genome assembly GCA_945874455.1 of Opitutus sp. GAS368. Taxonomy (GTDB): domain Bacteria; phylum Verrucomicrobiota; class Verrucomicrobiia; order Opitutales; family Opitutaceae; genus GAS368. The sequence continues at coordinate 7,941 of CAMCHO010000155.1, forward strand.
TCCGAGGGCGGCTCCATCGAGGAAGAGGCCGAGGCCCGCAATAATATCGACCGCATCAACACCACCGCGACCGTCTGGCTCGGGCTCACCGCGGGCTGCGCGCAGTGCCACGACCACAAATTCGATCCGATTTCGCAACGCGACTATTACTCGCTCGGCGCCTTCTTCAAGGGCCTCGCCGACCGCGTCTGGGACGGCAACATCCCCAAGCCCGGCCCACTGGTCGTCCTCGGCGACGCCACAGTGCAGGCCCGTTTGAAAGCCATCGACGCTGCTTTTCCACCGCTCGCCGCTGCACTTTCCGCCAAGGCCGAGGCCGCCGAAAAAGCTCAGAAGGAAAAAGAGAAATCCCACGAAATAGCCGCAGTCGTGGCCACTGTGGCCAAGGTCGACACCGACGACGACACCGACACGCTCTCGCCCGCGAAGCGGAAACCGGCTCCCGCCAAGCCCACCACCCCCGTCAGCTACGAAGTCGTCTGGGCCGAGGACGCCGATACACCCTACGCGATCAACTACGGCAAAGCTGCACCCGCCGGCGAGTGGCGCACGGGCCCGGGCGTACCTGTCGTCGGCGGCCAGCGCGCCCTGCACCTCGAGGGCAGCCAGGAACGGCCGGTCAATTTTGGCGGCGGCGAGTTGCTGCTCATCGTGCGCACGACCGCGAAAGCGTTTGCCTATTTTCAAGCCGACGCTGCGCAACCGCCACGCGCCGTGAGCCTCCAGTTTATCAGCGAGCAAAAAACCAAGCGCGTGATTTGGGGAGATCCCGCCGCCTTTGGCCCCGAGGTGGCGAAGGACGCCATCGTCGCCGGCCCGATGCCCGCCCCCGGCAGCTACACGCGGCTCGAAATCGACGCCGGTGCCACGGGCCTCGCGAAAGACAAGCCCTACTCCGGACTCATCGTCGCACAGAGCGACGGTGCCGGGTGGTGGGATCACATCGGCACCGCCTGCACCAGCCCGAGTGCCGCCGTCGATCCGCTGCTGAACTCCGGCGCGTGGGTGACCGGGCTACGGAATTTTGGCCGCGCCGAGGCAGGCCTGCCGTTACCGCATGAAGCCATTTTCCTCATCGGACTTTCGGGCACCCAGCAGACGACCGAGGAGAAGGCCCGCGTCGTGCAATTCCACCGCGACTTCATCATGGGCCCGCTCCGCGTGACGCTTGAGCCTGAGGCCAACGCCGCTCGGCGGCTACTCGTCGAGCGCACCCACTACGAAAGCACGCTACCCTCCTCGCTCGTCTCCCGTGAACGCGCCACGCCGCACCCCGCACCCATCTTGCTCCGCGGCCAATACGACAAACCCGGCGAACTCGTCACCCCCGCCACGCCCGCCTTTCTCCCACCACTGGCCGCGACCAGCACACGTCCCTCCCGCCTCGACCTCGCGCGCTGGCTCGTTGATGCAAAAAACCCGCTCACCGCGCGCGTCACCGCCAATCGTTTTTGGCAACAGCTCTTTGGTGCCGGCCTCGTCCGCACGCCCGGCGATTTCGGCACGCAGGGCGATCCACCGACGCACCCCGAGCTACTCGACTGGCTCGCCAGCGAACTCGTGCGCACCGGGTGGGACGTAAAAGCCTTCGTCCGCCTGCTCGTCACCTCCCGCGCCTATCGCCAAGAGTCCAACGTCACCCCTGAACTGCTCGCGCTTGATCCGGAAAACAAATTGCTCGCCCGCTCCTCACGCCTCCGCCTCGACGCCGAAGTTCTGCGCGATCAAGCGCTCGCGCTCGGTGGTCTCCTCCGTCCCGAAATCGGCGGTCCGCCGGTCCGCCCCTATCAGCCGATTAACATCTGGGAACCCGTCGCCTTCGGCGGCAGCAATACCAAGACCTACGTGCAAGATCACGGCCACGCGCTCTATCGCCGCAGCCTTTATACGTTCATGAAACGCACCGCACCCGCGCCGGCGATGTCCACCTTCGACGCCCCGTCCCGTGAATTCACCTGCGTCGGCCGCAGCCGCTCCAACACGCCACTCCAAGCGCTCGCCCTCATGAATGACGTCCAGCACGTCGAGGCCGCCCGCACCTTCGCCGAGCGCCTCCTCGCCGAAAAATCCACCGATGCACTCCGGCTCGCCCTCGCCTTCCGCAGCGTCACGGCCCGCGAACCGGACACCACCGAACGCCAACTCCTGACCCACTCGCTCGCGACCCACCGCGCGCATTTTTCCCGCGACACCGCCGCCGCCGAAAAAATTCTCACCAACGGAGAATCGAAATCCGTCGCCACCGCACCCGCCGCCGAAATCGCCGCGTGGACGATGGTCACCAATCTCCTGCTCAACCTCGACGAAACCGTCACCCGAAATTAAAGTAGCGCGAGGTCTCCGACCCGCCCTCCCCGCCACTCACCGCACCGTCGCGCTCGCCTTCCCACCTCGATGAATCCCGCCCACGCCTACCTCAATCAACTTACCCGCCGCCAATTTTTCAACGGCGCCGGCCTCGCGATGGGCGGCGTCGCCCTAAACCTCCTCGCCCCCCGCCTGCGCGCCGCCTCCGCTTCCTCACCTTCACTTTCACCTGCCTCCCCGCGCCTCTTTCCACCGCTCGGCGGGTTTCCTCATTTCGCGCCGACCGCCAAGCGTATCATCTATCTCCATATGAACGGCGGGCCGTCGCAGCTCGATACGCTCGACTACAAGCCCGCCCTCCAACCGCGTTTTCAGGAGGACCTGCCTGAGTCGATCCGCCAAGGCCAGCGCATCACCACGATGACGAGCGGCCAGACCAAATTCCCCGTCGCCCCCACCCTCTTCAAGTTTGCCCAGCACGGCCAGAGCCGCGCCTGGGTCAGCGAACTGCTCCCGTGGACCGCCAAGATCGTCGACGACATCGCCATCGTCCGCTCCGTCCACACCAACGCGATCAACCACGATCCCGCGTGCACTTTTCTGATGACCGGCAGCGAAATCCCCGGCAAAGCAAGCCTCGGTTCCTGGCTCTCCTACGGCCTCGGTAGCGAGAGCAACAACCTGCCCGCGTTCGTCGTGCTCACTCCCAAATTCTCCCCGAAGGTCGCCGCCCAAGCGCTCTTCACGCGTATGTGGAGCAGCGGTTTCCTCCCTTCCACCCACAACGGCGTCGCCCTCCGCGCCCAAGGCGATCCCGTGCTGTTCCTCGACAACCCCGCCGGCGTCGATGCCACCGCGCGCCGTGCGATGCTCGACACCCTCGGCGAGTTCAACCACCTCGCCGCTAAACGCCACGGCGACCCCGAGACGCTCACGCGCATCGCCCAATATGAAATGGCGTTTCGCATGCAGACGAGTGTACCCGAGCTCACCGATATCAGCGCCGAGACGCCCGCCACGCTCGACCTCTACGGACCGGCCGTGAAAGAGCCCGGCTCCTTCGCGGCGAGTTGCCTCCTCGCTCGTCGACTCGTCGAACGCGGCGTCCGTGTCGTGCAAATCAACCACCGCGGCTGGGACCAACACGGGACCCTTCCCGAACATTTAAAGATTCAATGCTTGGATACAGACCGAGGTTGCTACGCCCTCATTGCCGACCTGAAGCAACGCGATATGCTCAAGGACACGCTCGTTGTCTGGGCCGGAGAGTTCGGCCGCACCGTCTATTCGCAGGGGACGCTCACGCGCACGAACTACGGCCGCGATCACCATCCCCGCTGCTTCAGCGTCTGGCTCGCCGGTGGCGGCGTGAAAGGCGGCGTCGTCCACGGCGAGACCGACGACTTCTCTTACAACATCGTCCGCGATCCGGTCAGCCTCTTTGATCTCAACGCGACGCTGCTGCATTGCATGGGTATCGACCACGCGAAATTCAGTTTCAAATCGCAAGGCCTCGACCAACGCCTCACCGGCGTCGAGCCCGCCCGCATCGTCCGCGAGATCCTCTCCTAATCGGCCCTTCCCGTAGCCGCGATTCCAATACCGTAGCCCGCCTCGTGAGAGGCGTGACGACGAGAAGAGGCTCCCAGCCCGTAGCCCGCCTCGTGAGAGGCGGGAAGATACGGTAGCAGGAAGCGACCACAAAGCTCCACTTGCGGGAGCCCCACAAAGCTCCACTTGCAGGAAGAACCACAAAGCTCCACTTGTTCCGCTTCGCCGTTTACTCACCACACGCCAACACCGCCTTCGCTCCTGTCGCCTCCCAAAAAAGCCGCGTAATATCAATCGCCCCAAAGATTCAGACTTTGATTTGCCGGGTAGCCGCGAGCGCCAGCGAGTGGACC
>CAMCHO010000156.1 GCA_945874455.1 Opitutus sp. GAS368
ACGATCCCCTACGTCATCCACCAATATCGCAACGGCGTGCGCCCCTCCACCTACGGCAGCTACGACAACCTCTTCCTCAGCGGCGGCGCGAAATACTCCTTCTCGCGCAATCTTGTTTTCCAAGTCGCCGCCAGCCAATCCATCGGCCGCCCCAACTACGACAGCCTCGCCGGCGTCATCTCCGTCAACGACACGACGCAGCGCGTCACCCTCCCCAACCCCAATCTCAAGCCCGAGACCTCCGACAAATTTTTCGTGAGCGCGCAGTATTACATCGAGCCCGCCGGCACGATCACCGTCTCCGCCTACAAACTGGTCGTGGAAAACATGGGCACGATCAGTTCGCCCGTCACCGCCGACGAAGCCGGTTACGCCGACGACACCGAATACACCGGCTACTCGTTTTTCCGCGCCGCCAACGCCACCGACACCCGCCGCATCCAGGGCATCGACGCTGAATACAGCCAGCAGCTCACGTTTCTCCCCGGCTTCTGGCGCGGCTTCAGCGTCTTCGGCTCCATCTCGCACACGGTCCCCGACGTGCAGATCGTGGACATCGTGTCGAAATCAGCCAACGGCGGCCTGCGCTTCGGCAACCATCGCTTCAACTCGCAGCTCCGCTTCACGTGGACCGCCGCCCGCCTCACCTCGATCACCGCCGCGCGCACGCAATGGGAACGCGAGCGTCTGATGTTCGATTTCAGCGGCGGCTACAAAATCAACCGCACCTACGAACTCACCTTCAGTTGCCGCAACGTCTTCAATCAGGCGCTCGAATCCTACTTCAACGTCCCCGGCACCATCGCCTACAAGGATAACTTCGGCGCCGTCTGGACCGCCGGCATCCGCGGGCGGTTCTAGATGAGTGCGACCGTGGAAGGGCCGGGAATCCGCGGGGATTTCACCGCCGTCCGTTACTAAGACGGACCTCCTGCCGCGGCGGGCTACGGCGGCGCGGGAATATTTTTTTCCCGACGACATCGGCCTCGACTCCGCGTGGTTGACGTCCGTTTTGGGAGGAGATTATTCCGCCCCACCCCGTGAGCACCCCACCATCCGAGTCCGGCCGCTGGTTCGCCGAGGAAGTGCAGCCGCACGAAACCTCGCTGCGGCGCTTTCTCCGTGGCGTGTTTCCCTCTTTGCCCGACATCGCCGACCTCGTGCAGGAATCCTCCGTGCGCCTGATCCGGGCGCGGGAGACGGGGCCCGGCGTCGGCTACGCCAAGGCGTTTCTTTTCACGACGGCGCGCAATGCCGCGCTCGATCTCTTCCGCCGCCGTCGCTTCGTCGCGCCCGCCGCGAAGCGCCACTATGTTTTACCAGGCGGCGATGCCGCCGCGAAGCTCCGCCAGTTTGTCGAGCAAAGCGGCGAGCAGGTGGTCTATCTCGTGCCCAAGGTCCGGGGCGTGACCACTCACGCGGTGAAAGGCGAATTCACCGCCCGCGAAGTGCTCGACCGGATGGTGCGCAACACCGCGCTCGTGATCGTGCGGGATGAAAAAACCGGTGCGCTGATGATCAACCGCGCCGTCTCCGACGCGGCGCCGCCTCCTGATTCCAAGACCCCATCTCCGTCCAATCCGTCCGCCAAAAAAACCTTTGCCACCTCCCGTCCCCTCAATTTCATTCCGATGAATTCCCGCTCCCTCCTCTCCGCTCTCGCTGGCTGGCTCACGCTGACACTTGCCTCGCTCACGGGCGCCGCGGATTCTGCGACCGGCGACGGCGCCATCACCGGCCGCATCTTCAATCCCGCGAGCGGTGAATACCTCCGCAACGCCGAGGTGCGCGTCGTGGGCGGCCCCTCGGCCGTATCCGCGGACGGCGGCGTGTATCGGCTTTCCGGTGTCGCGCCCGGCGAGGTCGCGCTCGCCGTCGATTTCACCGGCTACCGCAGCGCCTCCGCCACCGTGCGCGTGGCGGCGGGCGAGACGGTCACGCGCAACTTCGAGCTCACCAGCTCGCTGCAAGCCGTGGCCGCCGACGGCACGGTAAAACTCGGCGCCTTCGTTGTCTCGAGCCAGCGCGAGGGCAACGCGAAGGCGATCATGGAGCAGCGCAACTCGATGAACATCACCAACAGCGTTTCGTCCGACGTGTTCGGCGATGTGGCCGAGGGTAACGTCGGCGAGTTCCTCAAGCATCTCCCGGGCGTCGACTACGATGCGACCGATGGCACGGTGCGCTACGTGTCGCTGCGCGGTCTCGGCTCGGAATACGCCGGCGTGACCGTCGACGGCATGAGTTTTCCCAGCGCCGATGCCAACGCCGCCGCCGGCCGCGCCTTCAGCTTCGAGCAGGTCTCGCTCAGCGCGATGGAGTCGATCGAAGTGTCCAAGACCATCAGCGCCGACGTCGATGCGAGTTCGCCGGCGGGCACGATTAACTTGAAGACGAAGCGCGCGTTCGACCGCGCCGGCCGGCGTATCTCAGCCTCGTTCAGCCTCACCGGCCAGTCCGACCAGTTCACGCTGGGCCGCAACTACGGGCCCGGTGACGACCGGACGCACAAACTTTTTCCCAGCGCGCAACTCGACTACTCCGACATCTTTTTTAACAAGCGCCTCGGGATCGTCTTCGGTGTGAGCGAGTCGAACTCCTACCTGCAGCGCGCCCCGACGACGATGACCTACAACTACGTGCCGACGGCCACCTCGCCCGATCCCGTCGCGCTCACCACGATCCGCGTGCAGCAGATTCACCAGACGATCGAGCGCTTCGCCGCGTCGTTCACGGCCGACTTCAAGGCCACGCCGCACCTCGTGCTTTCGCTGAGCGTGATGTATAACCACTCGGACGTCTGGTCCGGCCAGCGTGCGGTGAATTTCAACACCGGCGCCCGCACCACCCAGGTCACCGGCGCCAACACTCTGACGGATTTCACGACCACGGCCGCCAACGGCAGCGTCTCGGTCGAGCCGCAGGGCATCGCCAAGGTGGGCAACGGCAAATCCTACGCGCCACGGTTCGAGTTCAATCGCGGCGACCTCACGATCGAGGGCCGGGGCAGCGTCTCCGATTCCATCAGCTCCTACGATCCGATGAAGTATCGCGACTCGGTGTTTTCCCCCGGAGCCGTCGTACTCTCGAATGTCCGCTTCAGCGCCGCCCGCTCCGCGCTCAGCGACGGCGGCTGGAAAATCACGCAGACGACCGGCGGCGACTGGAACAACGGCGCTCTCTTCAGCTCGCCCGCCATCACGTTGAACGACGGTCGCTACGCGCGCCACGGCCTCTACACCGGCGAGGGCATCGTGACGTATCGCACGCGCCTCGCCCTGCCGGTCGTATGGAAGGCTGGCGGCAAGTGGAAGCGTGAGGTGCGCGATTTCCAGAACCGGCGCTCCGCTTCTTTCTACACTTACACGGGACCCGGCGCGGGCGTCGGTGCGTTTCGTGACTACCGCTCGGCGCTGAATCTGGATTTCAGCCAGCAGGAGCTCTACATCAAATCCAGCTCGGGCGGCGGCGTATTTCTGCCGGACATTATGAAAGTCGCGGAGACGTTTCGCGCGCACCCGGAGTATTTCACGCCAACGATGACCGGCACCGATTACTACAACGCCACGATCGCCAACGCGAAACACTACGAGGAGGACATCACTTCGCTCTTCGTTATGGGTACCACAAAAATCGGAAAATTGAACCTGCGCGCCGGCGTGCGCCGCGAGGCGACCGAGACGGATTCGCTCGAGTTCGACGCCCTCTCGTCGCGCGAGGTCGCCGCGGCGGGTCACGCCGTCGCGGCCGGTCGTGCGACCACGATCCCGGGCATGCAGTATCAGTTCATGTCGCGCCCCCGGATTCATCGCGTCGGCACCTACGACAACCTCTTCCCGAGCGCCTCGGCGAAATACAGTTTCACCCGCACGCTCGATTTGCAGGTGGGCTTTAGCCAGACCGTCAAACGTCCGCAATTCGGCGATGTCGCCGGCGTCTGGGTGATCAACGACGACGCGCTCACCGTCACCGCGCCCAATGTGAATCTGCAGCCCGAGACGTCGAAAAATTTTTCGGTGCGGCTCGCGCGTTACTTCGAACCAGTCGGTCAGGTCGCGATCAATTTTCACCAAAACGACATCACCGGCCTGCACCTCGCCAACACCCGAGTCAGCGGCGCGCAGTTCAATGCCGACGATCCCACCTACGATGGCTACACGTTTATCACCACCGCCCAGAGCGCGAACAGTGTCCGCGTGCGCGGCATGGAGCTCGAGTATAGCCAGAGCCTCTCGTTCCTCCCGGGCCTCTTCAAGGGCCTCGGTTTCCGCGCCAGCTACACGCGCAATTACGCGCAGGTCATCGTCACCAACATGTCGCCACATCTGGTCTCCTCGGGGCTGAGCTACGGCCACGGTCGCATGAACGCCTACGCAAACATGAATTGGGGCGCCTCGCGGCCCACGATCGCGAACGGCACGCGTTTCCTGCGGCATCGCCTCAACCTCGATGTCGGCGGCTCGTATCGCTTCACGCCGCGCCTGAACGCGTTTGTTTCCGTGCGCAATGTGCTCAACCAGCCCTTCATCATCATGGAGCGGTCGGGCAATAATCCCGCCGCCGCTCAGTTCTTCCAAAAATTCGGGATCACGCCGACGATCGGCGTGAAGACCACGTTCTGACGACCCTCACTCCTGCTGCGCACTTCCCAAACCATCTATCCTCTCCATCATGAAACGTCGCACATTTATCACCAGTCTCGGCGCAGCATCCGCCTCCAGTGTCATCGTCGCCGCCGAACCGCCACCCACGCTCCGCAACGTTTCGACCGACGTGCTCGTCATCGGCGGCGGGACGGCCGGCACCATCGCTGCGATCCAGGCCGGCCGGCTCGGCGCGCGCACGATTCTCGTCGAGTCCGGCAGCCAGCTCGGCGGCACCACCACCACGGCAGGCGTCGATTTTCCTGGGCTGTTTCACGCGTGGGGAAAACAGGTCATCGCGGGCATCGGCTGGGAACTGGTGGTCGACACTGTGAAGTTGAACAGCGGCGACCTCCCGGATTTCACGAAGCCCACCGGCCGCCAGCACTGGCGTCATCAGGTCCGCATCTGCGGCAATCTCTACGCTGCGCTCGCCGAGGAAGCCTGCGTGAAGGCCGGTGTCCAGCTCCGCTATTACGAGTCGCCGCTCACGGTCACGCCGACGGGCGGCGGCTGGCGGGTGCGCCTCGCGGGCAAGGGCACGAGCGTCGAGGTGGTGACGAAACAACTCATTGATTGCACGGGCAACGCCTCCGTCGTCGGCCTCGCCGGCATCGAGCGCCTGCGTGAAAAAGCCCGGCAACCCGGCACGCTGATCTACCGCCTCGGTGGCTACGATATTCCGTCGATCGATATGAATGCCCTCCAGGCGAAGCTGGTCGCCGCCCGCAAATCCGGCGCGCTGAAGCCCACCGACATCAACGGGACCATCGCGGGCTTCCTCGGCAAAGGCGGCGAAAGCGGAAACCACATCCCCGGCGCCGACTCCTCGACCTCCGAGACGCACACCGCGACCAACCTCCTCGGCCGTGAAGCGCTTCTGCGCGTGTTGCGTTTTCTCAAAGAGGAGCCGGCCTTCGCATTGATGACCATCGAGCGCCTGCAACCGGAGGCCGGCATTCGCGAGACTTTCCGCATCATCGGCGAGACCACGATCACGCAGGAGGACTACACGTCCGGCCGCGTGTTCGAGGATGCGGTGGCGCATTCGTTCTACCCGATCGATCTGCACTACGAGGGCGGCGTGACGCCGAAACACCTGAACGAAGGCATCGTGCCGACGATCCCGCTCCGCGCCCTCATCCCTAAGGCCAGCAAGAATCTCCTTGTCGCCGGCAGGTGCCTCAGCAGTGACCAACTGGCCAACTCAGCGCTGCGCGTGCAGGCCTCGTGCATGGCGATGGGCCAGGCCGCCGGCGTCACCGCCGCGCTCGCCGCCAAGGCCGGCACGACCCCTTCGCAAGTGCCCCTCGCGGACATCCGTCGCGAGCTTACCCGCCATGGGGCGATCGTGCCGCCTCGGGTTTGAACCGGCCTGTCCCAGCATCTTTTCCTGCTGGCAGCGCTCGCACTCCATCAACGCCGGCCTGCGTTGGGACAAAGTGAAGCCGGAGGTCCGCTCCACCTCGACCGCACCTGGAATCCCCTCTGGGTCAACAACCGCATCGACGTCGGCGACGGCCGCACATGGAAACTCGGCGCGCGCTCCATATTCTGATTTTTGAAATTGGAGTCCTAGGTGTTTCGTCATTCTGTCACCCCATGCGCTTCCTCCACTCTCTTCTCCCCCTCTCCCTCGCTCTCCTTCTCTCACTCTCCGCATCCCCCGCCTTCGCCGCGCAGCCCAACATCCTCTGGGTCTCCAGCGAGGACCACGGACCGCAGATGGGCTGCTACGGCGACACCTACGCGACCACGCCCTATATCGACACGTTTGCGAAGCGCGCCCTCCGCTATACCCACGCTTGGGCCGTCGCGCCCGTCTGCGCGCCCACGCGCACCACCATTGTCACCGGCTTGCACGGTCCGTCCTCCGGCGGCGATCACATGCGCAGCATGGTCGCTTATCCAGCCGGTCAAAAGATGTTCCCGCAGCTCCTCCGCGAGGCCGGCTACTACACCACCAACCACACCAAGGAGGACTACAACCTTCCGAAAACTCCCGCCGTCTGGGACGCCTCTTCCGCCCAAGCCCACTGGAAAAACCGCCCCGCCGGCAAACCGTTCTTCGCCGTCTTCAACTCTACCAAGAGCCACGAGAGCCAGATCATCAAACTCGGCACCGAGGGCAAACCCGTCCACGACCCGGCCAAAGTCCGCGTCCCCGCCTATCACCCTGACACACCCGAAGTCCGCCGCGACTGGGCGCTCTACTACGACAGCGTCACCGCCGCCGATGCCGACGCCGGCGCCGTCCTCGCGCAACTCGCCGCCGACGGGCTCGCCGATGACACGATCATTTTCTACTGGGCCGACCACGGCTCCGGCATGCCGCGCAGCAAACGTTGGCCCTCGAACTCGGGTCTCCACGTGCCCCTCCTCGTGCACATCCCGGAAAAATTCAAAGACCTCCGCCCCGCTGATTATGTCGCCGGCGGCAGCACCGACCGTCCTGTCAGCTTCGTCGATTTTGCGCCGACGATGTGCAGCCTCGCCGGCGTCAAGCCGCCGGAGTGGATGCAGGGCTACGCCTTCCTCGGCAAATTCATCGCCCCGCCCCAGCCCTACGTCTACGGCTTTCGCGGCCGCATGGATGAGCGCTACGATCTCGTGCGCAGCGTCACCGATGGACGCTACGTTTACCTACGCAACTACCTCCCGCACCTCTCGCAGGGCCAGCACGTCGACACCCAGTTCAAAACCCCCACGACCGCCGTCTGGAAAAAACTCTACGACGAGGGCACACTCAACGCTGGCCAGAGCATCTTCTGGCAAACACCGAAATCCCCCGAGGAACTCTACGATCTCCAAAACGACCGCGACGAGGTGAACAATCTCGCCGCATCGCCCGCGCACCAAGCCACGCTCGCTAAATTCCGCACCGCCCAGCAGGCCCACTCCCGCCGCATCCGCGACCTCGGTTTCATCCCTGAGGGCGAACGACTCACGCGCGCCGGCACCCAAGCCCCGTATGACTTCGGCCACGACGACACGAAGTATCCCTACGAGCGCGTCTTCGCCGCCGCCGAACTCGCCTCGTCCCTCAAGCCCGAGGCCACGCCTGCATTAAAAAAACTCCTCACCGACACCGACAGCGCCGTCCGCTATTGGGGCGCCATCGGTCTGTACATGCGCGGCCCCGCCATCGTGAGTGGCGCGCGCACCGAATTTGTCCGCGCGCTCACCGACACCTCGCCCTACGTGCGCATCGTCGCCGCCGAAGCCCTCGGCCAATTCGGTACCCCCGCCGACCTCGCCACCGCACTCCCCGTGCTCACGTCCCTCGCCAACTGGAGCCAGCACGACATGTTCACCGCGCTCGCCGCGCTCCACGCCCTCGAAGCCCTCGGCCAGAAAAAATACAGTCTCGCCCGCGAGGCCATCCTCGCACTTCCCGCCACCGGCCCGGCGCCCGACAACCGCTACGCCGCCTACATTCCCCGCATCCTTGCCAACCTCCGCGCCAAACTCGACGCCGCCACCGCGCCCGTCGGCGAAGCGAAAAAAGGAAAACGCAAAGCCGCGAAGTAAGGCGGATCGCTCAGTCGCCGCATCGCGCTTCCGCTCACCGCCCCTAAAAACGGCCGTTGAAACGCGGAGCGCACGGCGCTCGGGGCGTCAGCGGCCCGAGCTTTCCCCCCTGTTTTTTCATCGCATTCGCGAAAAAAACCACAGCGCCAGCGCGCCCATCCCGATATTCGGCAACCATGCCGCCACCGCCGGATCGACAACGTATTTCGTCGCCAGTGACGCCGCGATGTTCGCCATCACGTAATAGAGAAAGAAGAGCCCGATAGACTTGGAAACACCCACCGCCGGATTCACGCGCACGCCGGTCACCGAAAACGGAATCGCCATCGCGATGACCAGCAGGGGCACGAGCGTATCCGCAATTAAACTATAATAACGCACCGCATAGGGCACCGACTTCGGGTTCTGCTCTGCTTCCAAGTATTCGATCAGTTGCCCCATCTCGTGCAGCGAGAGATCCACCGGGCGTCGATCGATGAGCAACATCAGCTGGGGATCTTCGCGGTAATTGCCTTTGATTTTTTCGGCAAACGGCGTCGACCGCAGCAATTCCCCCGTCTCGGGCGCGAAGGCCAGCTCGCGTCCCTCCTTCAACACCCACCCGTGCCGTTGGTCGTCATACCACGCTTCGGCAGCGATGAATCGCGTCGTCTCGCGCCGCTGGGCGTCGAGTTCCGACACCGACACGCCATACCCATGTTTCGTGAACCGGCTGTAGCGGTTGAAAAACCACATGCGCCGCTCGCGCGCATTGTCGAACGCCACGCTGTAGGCCGCCCCGACGCGATCCGGCGTCAGCGATTTCGCATCACGCTGAAACCCCAGTTCGTCGCGCAGTGACCGCGACTCCTCCACCGACCAAGGCACCACCGTCGTATTGAGCCACCAGGAGAGTCCGCAACACAACACCCCCACGAGCCACACTGGAGCCGTCAGGCGGATAAACCCCACGCCCGCCGCCCGCATCGCGGTGAGTTCATTGGCACGGTGCAATTTCCCGAGCGTGAACATCAATGAAATCAGCAGCGCGATAGGTAGCGCCACCGCGAGAAAGCTCGGCAGCGTGACCCCAAGATAGCGCCACAGCACCCAGCCCCGTGCCCCCAATTCGCGCAGCGACCGAAAATCGTCGTAGAGCACTTGCACGACCAACAGGCCGCACGTCGCCACGAGCACCAGCCCCAGAATCTGCAGCCACTCCCGCAAAAGATGCCGGTCAAAGGTGTTCAATGCCCGCGATCAAAGGCCTCGGATCACCCGGCGGAAAGCCCAATTCGTAAAAAACTCCGCCCCACCGAATACCCCCGCTGCCTCGCCCCACGTCCCTTTCGTCTGTTCTATGCCCGCAGGCGAAACAGATTGGTTGAAAACCGGCTAGGCCTCGCCTTGTCTCCGCGCACGTTCTTCCTCTCTGCCACTCTATGATTTCCGCCTCCCGGCCGTTCATCCAGCTCATCGCCAGCGTCCTCGTTACGACCACCGCCCTGCTGACTTCGTCCGGCTGCGATCGAAAGCCAGACACCATCAAACTCGGCGAATTCGCCTCGATGACCGGCAAGGAAGCCGTCTTCGGCCAAAACGTTAATAAAGGGACCCGTCTCGCCATCGAGGAGTCCAACGCCGCCGGCGGCGTCCTCGGGCGCACCCTCGAACTCATCACCGAAGACGACCAATCGAAACCCGGTGAGTCCGCCACCGTAGTCAAAAAACTGATCTCGCGCGACAAGGTCGTCGTCATCCTCGGCGAAATCACCTCCGGCCGCACCCTCGAAGCCGCCCCCATCGCCCAAGCCGCTAAGATCCCCCTCATCTCGCCCGGCGCCACCAACGTCGAGGTCACCGCCAAGGGGAACTACATCTTCCGCGTCTGCTTCATCGACGATTTTCAGGGCACCGTCATGGCCAAGTTCGCCCGCGACACCCTCCAACTGAAACGCGTCGCCATCCTCTCCTCGGTCTCCTCCGCTCAGAGCGTCGGTCTCGCTAAATATTTCCGCGAACGCTTCACCTCGGCCAGCACCGTGATCGCCGCCGAGCAAAAATACAGCGAGGGCGAAAAAGATTTCCGTGCCCAACTCACCGCCATCAAAGCCGCGGGTGCCGACGGCATCTTCGTCCCCGGTTATTACGCCGAAGCCGCCCTGATTTGTAAACAAGCCCGCGACCTCGGCCTCACCCTCCCCCTCCTCGGCGTCGACGGCTGGGAATCCCCCGATCTCCTGGCGATCGCCGGCGCCGCCGCCGAGGGCTGCTACCTCAGCACCCACTTCTCCCCCGAGAGCAAGGCTCCCGTCGTCGTCGCGTTTAACGAGCGCTACCAGAAACGCTGGGGCATCTCCGCCAATGCCCTTTCTGTCCTCGGCTACGACGCCACCATGCTCGCCATCGACGCCATTCGTCGCGCCGGCTCCACCGACGGCGCGAAAATCCGCGACGCCCTCGCCGCCACCCAGGACTACCCCGCCGTCACCGGGGCCATCACCTTTGACGCCAACCGGAACCCCACCAAAAACGCCGTCGTCCTCACCGTGAAGAACGGCACGTTCACCTTCGTCCAAGACGTGAGCCCCTAATCGTTCTCGTTCTTCGTTCTCGTTCTCGTTCTCTCTTCCCCCCTCCTCTCCGTCTCGCCCTCCTTCATGAAATCCCTCCCTCGCCTTCGCCACCTCGCCGCCATCGCCGCCGCGTCCGTCCTCTTCCTCACCGCGCACGCGGCCGACACCATCAAGGTCGGCGAATTCGCCTGTCTCACCGGCAAAGACGCCACCTTCGGCCAGTCTCAACATAAGGGCATCCTCCTCGCCCTCGAAGAACTCAATGCCGCCGGCGGCGTCCTCGGCCGCAAGATCGAGGTCATCTCCGAGGATAACCAGAGCAAGTCCGGCGAATCCGCCACCGTCGCCAAAAAACTACTCTCCCGCGACAAAGTCATCGCCATCCTGGGCGAAGTCACTTCCGGCCGCACCCTCGAGGTCGCCCCACTCGCGCAATCCGCTAAAATCCCCCTGATCGCCTCCGGTGCCACCAACCCCGCCGTCACCCAAAAGGGCGACTACGTGTTCCGCGTCTGCTTCATCGACGACTTCCAGGGCACCGTCATGGCCAAGTTCGCCCTCACCGATCTCAAGGCCAAAAAAGTCGCCACCCTCACCAGCGTCTCCAGCGCCTACAGCGTCGGCCTCGCCAAATATTTCAAGGAAACCTTTGTCGCCGGCGGCGGCACCGTCGTCGCCGAACAGAAATTCAGCGAGGGCGACAAAGATTTCCGCGCCCAACTCACCGCCATTAAAGCCGCCAACGTCGACGCCATCTTCATCCCCGGTTACTACACCGAAGCCGCCCTTGTCGCACGCCAAGCCCGCAGCCTCGGCCTCACGATGCCCCTCTTCGGCGGCGACGGCTGGGAGTCCGAAAAACTCCTCGAAATCGGCGGCGAAGCCCTCAACGGATCCTACTACTCCACTCATTTTACGCCGGAAAACAAAGAGCCCGCCGTCGCCTCCTTCGTGAAGAAATTCAAGGCCCGCTGGAAAAACGAAACCCCCGACGCCTATGCCGCCCTCGGCTACGACGCCCTCTACGTTCTCGTCGATGCGATCAAACGCTCCGGCGTCACCGAAGGACCGAAGCTCCGTGACGCCATCGCCGCCACCAAAAACTTCTCCGGCGCCAGCGGTATCACCACCCTCGACAAAGACCGCAACGCCTCCAAGCCCGCCACCATCATCGCGGTCAAAGGCGGCCAGCTGCAGTTCCACAAGACCGTCGCCCCGTGATCCTCTCCCCCCGTAGCGGCGAGCACCAGCCAGCCGATCTCCCCCGTCACCCTCGCCCCGCGATCCTCTCCCGTAGCGGCGAGC
>CAMCHO010000157.1 GCA_945874455.1 Opitutus sp. GAS368
GCGGCGCCGACCGCCTATGTCTGGGACTATCGCACGCAGGACAACTACAACAACCGCAAGCAATCGAGTGTGAACGCGAAGTTGGACTTCCGGTTGTCCGCCAACTCCAAGTTCTCGCTCAACCTGATCTACAACGATGCCTTTGAGCGGTTTCGTCTGCGGTATTTGTTCCGCGCCTTCACGGGCAATCAAGCCACTGTGCCCAACGCGACCACTTCCGGTGTGATTCCGGGCTTCACGTCGCGCATCACCGAGGTCCGGCCGGTCGCCGCGTCGACCATCGATATCACTTCGCAGATGTCCCATTACTTCCATCGCCAGCGCCATGTGGATTTCGGCGGTGAGCACACGTTCGGACGTCTCGAGCTCGACTACAATGCGGTGTTCAGTCCCGACCACATCAACGGCGGTGGCGGCGATGGCGGCGTGCTCGTCAACCGGGTGACCGGCGTGGGCTGGAAGCTCGACCGCACGCAGTCCGACCTCTACCCGCGCTTCACCCAGACGGCCGGTCCGGACATCGCGAATCCTGCCAGCTACCGGCCCAGCAGTCTGAGCTTTGCCGACGGCTCCAATATCCACGAAATCCGCGAAGTGCGCGGTAACGCCCGCTATCGGCTCACGGTGGAGAACCCCATTTTTCTTAAGGCCGGTTTCCGCCTGCGCGAGGAAATCGCCGGGGATATCAGCAGCGACCGCCGCTCGAACTTCATTGGCACAAATTCAGCGCAGTTGCCCACGGATCCGACGATCCTGACGTATGGTGATCGCAAGACCGGGCTGAAAATCCCGGCGTGGAATGCCAACGCGATCAGCGTCGGCCGCACGCCGGTCAATGCCGCCCTGTGGCGCGACGACATCTATTTTGCAGAGAGCCAGAAATTCATCGGCACGCGTGAAGTCACCGAGACCGTCACAGCCGGCTACTTGATGACGCAGGGCACGTGGGGCCGCACGGGATTTGTCGCTGGCGTGCGCGCTGAGAAAACCGAGGACGACAGCTGGGGCTGGGTGCGGGCGCGCGTTGGGAGCACTGCGGCGCAGCAAGCGGCCGATCCGATGGGCTCCGCGCAGCGCGACTACGCCAATACCCGGCGTCAAATCTCGGGCAGCTACTCGAAGGCGTTTCCGAGCGTACATCTCACGCGCGATCTTTTGCCGAATCTCAAGGCGCGGCTGAGTTGGTCGAACAGTTTTGGTCGACCACCACTATCCAATTTGCTCCCGAACGAAACCATCAATGAGACCGCGCAGACGCTTACGATCAACAATCCGAGTCTGAAGCCGCAGACGGCGGAAAGCTGGGATACCGCGCTGGAGTATTATTTCGAACCGGTGGGCAGCCTCTCGGTCAGCTGGTTTCACAAGACGATCAAAGATTACTTCGTGAACGGCGTCTTGGCCGGCACGGTGGGTAGTGGTGCCGACAACGGCTACAACGGCGAGTATAGCGGCTTCACCATTTTGACCCGCGACAACCTAGGCACGGCCATCGTGCAGGGCTGGGAGTTGGCCTATCAGCAGCAATTCACCTTTCTCCCTGGACTGCTGAAGGGTCTGGGGATTTCGGCCAATACGACGATTCTCGATACGCACGGTAATTTTGGTTCCACTACGGCCACGCGCAAGACCGGCGAAGTGCCCGGCTTCGTGCCACGGACCTCGAACCTCAGTCTGAGCTGGCGCTATCGGAAGTTGGGCACGCGGATCAACATCAACCGTACGGGAGAGTTCATCAATGCGTTCACGACCACCGGTTCCGGCCGCAACCAATACACGCTGCAACGCACCGTGGTAAATGTCGGGGCCGCGTATCAGTTCCGCCCAGCGGTAAGTCTCTCCGTGGACATCGGCAATATCTTCAACGAGGCGCAGGTATTCTACCGCGGCATTTCTGATAACATCTCGGAATACCGGATTCCGGGCGTGACCGTCACAGTGGGCGTGAGCGGGCGGTTCTGATCTCGGCTGATAATCGGGTGCGGCTCGCTTTTTCCGTGTGGCGGGCCGCACTCTCCCCCAACGTTTTTTTATGAAGCTCCGCTCAATCCTTCGCCGCGCGTTCGCGGTCGTGTCGCTCGGTGTGGTTGTGTCCGCTGCGGCGGCGCCGGCGAAACGCCCGAACATCCTCTGGCTGATCGGCGAAGATTTTTCGCCCGACCTCGCCTGCTATGGCGTCAAGGAAGTGTCGTCGCCGAATCTCGACCGGCTCGCGGCGCAAGGCATGCGCTTCAACCGGATGTTCACGACGGCGCCGGTCTGCAGCGCCTCGCGCTCGGCGTTTATGACCGGCATGTATCAGACGACCATCGGCGCCCACAACCACCGCTCGCATCGCGACGATGGCTACACGGTGCCTGCCGGGGTGCGGCCGATCACTGATTGGATGCGCGACGCGGGCTACCTCACGGCGAACATCCGCGAATTTCCCGCGGCGCTCGGCATTCGCGGTTCGGGCAAGACGGATTGGAATTTCACGTATCCGGCGCAGCCCTTCGACACCGACAAGTGGAGCGACCTCAAGGGTAAGCAGCCGTTCATGGCGCAGGTCAATTTTTCGGAAACGCACCGCGCGTTCAAGGGACCTAAGAAGGCCGATCCGGCGAAGGTGGCGCTGCCCCCGATCTATCCTGATCACCCGGTGGCGCGCGAGGACTGGGCGGCCTACCTCGATGATGCCAGCGAACTCGACCGCAAGATCGGCCTCGTGCTGAAGCAACTCGAGGCGGAGGGCCTCGCCGACGACACGATCATCCTCTTCCACGGAGATCACGGTCAGGCGCACGTGCGCGGCAAACAGTTTGTGTATGACGACGGCCTGCGCGTGCCGTTCATCGTGCGCTGGGCGAAGAATTTCCCCGAGCCCAAGGGATTTAAGTCCGGCACGGTCAGCGACCGGATTATGGTGGCGATCGACATTGC
Organism: Opitutus sp. GAS368; assembly: GCA_945874455.1. Classification (GTDB taxonomy): domain Bacteria; phylum Verrucomicrobiota; class Verrucomicrobiia; order Opitutales; family Opitutaceae; genus GAS368. The sequence goes on from CAMCHO010000157.1 coordinate 2,923, forward strand.
GCCGACACTACTCGATGTCGCCGGGGCGGCGAAGCCCGCGAAGATGCAGGGCCGGATTTTGTTTGGCGACCGCGCCGAGCCGGCGCGCGACGTGGCATTTGGCGCGCGCGACCGCTGCGACGAGACGGTCTTCCGCCTCCGCACGGTGCGCGATGCGCGCTATCGCTACATCAGGAATTTCACCCCCGAGCGCCCCTTTCTCCAAGCCAACGATTACAAAGAGCGGCAGTATCCGGTGTGGAGTTTGATCAAGGAACTCGGGGCCGCAGGAAAACTCACCGACTGGCAGAAGGATTTTTATCTCTCGCCGACGATGGCGCCCGAGGAACTCTACGACATGGACACCGATCCATGGGCGATGAACAACCTCGTGAATTCCCAAAACGCGGTGCACCAGACGACGCTCGTGCGTTTGCGGGGCACACTGGAGAAGTGGATTACTGAGTCGGATGACCAAGGCCGGGTGCTCGAGTCGGCTGCCCTCGTTGCCGCCAAAGGTGCGACGAAACCGGCGGCCGGAGCCAACGCCGCCAAACAGAAGAAAAATAAGAAGGCGAATTGAACCCGGATCGACCGAGGCCGAGGTGCGGAACGCGCCGCTGCGTGACAATTTGGTGAACTGGCATGAGCTGGCTTGTGGGCAGGCAGCTGACCTGACGTTCTGGCTTCCCGCATGGCACCCACACTCCTCCGCGTCTTGATTTTCCCAGCGATCGCCATATCGGCGGGCGCGGCCGAGGCCACTTCGCCTAAACTCGCCGTGGTGATCGCCGTCGATCAGTTGCGCGCCGACTACCTGGTGCGCTTCCGGCCTTACTTCGGCGAAGGCGGATTTAAGCGCCTGCTCGAGGGTGGCGCCGATTTCCGAAACGCTCACTACCGCCACGCGGTGACCCACACGGCCCCCGGCCATGCGCTGATGCTCAGTGGCGTCCACGCCAACGTCCATGGCGTCATCGGCAACGATTGGCTCGACCGCGCCACGTGGGAACAGGTCAATTCCGTGGAGGATCGCGACTCCCCGCTCGTGGGTATCAACCCGGCGGAGCTGGGTCCGGTAGCAGCGGCCAATCCAGCGAAGACCGGCCGTTCGCCCAAAAATTTCTCCGCGGTCACCGTGGGCGACGCGCTCAAGCAGCGCTACGGCGACAAATCGAAGGTGTTTACGGCGTCGAACAAGGACCGTGCGGCGATTCTGCTCGGCGGAAAATGGGGTGACTCGGCGTATTGGGACGAGGCCGGGAAATTTGTCACCTCCCGTCACTACCGTGCGGAGTTGCCGGCTTGGGTCGTGGCATTCAACGCGGAGAAGCGGGCGCAAGGCGCCTTCGGTAAGACGTGGGACAGATTGCTCGCGCCGGAGATCTACGAGAAAGTGCAGGGGCCGGACGATGCGGCGGGCGAGTACGAGGGCAGCGGATTGACCAAGGTATTTCCCAAAAAGATCTCGGCTGCGGGGGGCGCGTCCTCGGCGGCCTTTCTCACGGCCTACGAAAATTCACCATTCAGTACGGAGGCCCTGGGCGAATTTTTGCAGCGTGCGATCGACGAGGAAAAACTCGGGCGGCACGTCGGAACTGATCTCCTGGGCGTGAGTTTCTCCCAGATCGATGCGATTGGCCATAATTATGGGCCCGACAGCCACGAGGTGATGGATTCGATGCTGCGCTTGGATCGCGTGCTCGCCGCCTTGTTCGACAAAATCGACCGCGACGTCGGTCTCGCGCACTGCGTGATCGTGCTCACGTCTGACCACGGCGTCGCGCCGTTGCCCGAACGGGATGTGACGCTCGGCGGCGCACGCGTGAAACCCGCGGACCTCGATGCGGCGGTCAATAAGGCGCTGGACGCGGCCTTTGGTGAATTGCCCTCGGGTGAGCGGTGGTTTGTACGCGATAACTTTTCCTATCACCTGCGCCCGGCGGCCTTGGCGGCGAAAAAACTGGCGGTGGCGGCGGTGGCCCCTGTGGTGAAAGCGGCCCTGCTGACCGTGCCCTCGGTGGCCACGTCGTTCACGCGGGAAGAAATTCTCGCCGCCGCGCCGGTGGGTGATGAACTGTTGGCGATGCTGCGCCGAAGCTACCATGCCGCGCGCGGGCGTGACGTGGTGTTTGTGCTGAAGCCGTATTTCATGATCAAGCCGACCAGCGGCTCGACTCACGCGACGCCCTACGACTACGACACGCACGTGCCGATCGTGTTTTTCGGGGCGGGTGTGAAGGCGGGCGTGCACACCGAGTCGGTGGGCGTGGACGATATCGCGCCGACGCTGGCGCCCCTGCTCGGCGTGAAGCTGCCACCGGTGGCCGAGGGGAAGAAGCTCCTGTGAGCGTGGGCGGGCGCCACCAGCCCGGTGTCGTGGACGCGGCTGGGATTACTTCTGCGCTTTTTCGAGAATCGCGATCGCCGCGGCGTTCTTGAACTCGCGTGCGAGATCGAGGGCAGTGACGCCGGGTTTGGAGCGGATGGCGGAATCGGTGCCCCGCTCGAGGAGGAGTTGTACCATCGCGGCGCTGGCGCCGGCAGCGGCTTCGTGCAGCGCCGTGCCGCCGAGCTCACTGAGGAAATTGGGCTTGGCCCCGCCATCGAGGAGGAGGCGGGCGATGTCGATTTTATCTTTGGCGGCGGCGTGATGGAGCGGCGTCCAGCCCATGCGATCGCGGCCGGTGGTATCAGCGCGGCGGGCGAGGAGGGTTTTCACGAGGGCGGCGTCGCTGCGCTCGACGGCGAGGTGGAGGGGCGTGCGGAGCGAGGGATCGGGGGCGTTGATATCGGCGCCGCGTTCGAGGAGGAGCGCGACGATGTCGGCCTTCTTGCGGAGGATGGCTTGGTGGAGCGGGAGCATCTTGCCGGCACCGGGCGTGCGGACGAGTTCGGGTTGGGCGGTCAAGAGGCGCTGCACTTCGGCGGTGTCGCCTTTGGCGATGGCGGTATCGAGTGAGGCGGCGGGTTCGGCAGCAGTGACGCGCGCCAAGGTGAAGGCGAACAGCGTGAGGAGCAGGAGGCGTTTCATGGGCGTGGGGGAAGAGGACGAAGTTGCGGTCATGAGGAGAAATCGAGGGTGAATTTGGCGCCGACCAATTGAAAATGAAAGTCTGACCAATTGAAAGTGAGTAGAGTGAAAATAGAGGTTTTCGGGAAATAGAAAATTATGACCAGAGCGACGAGATAGGGACGGCGAAGAGGCGGTCGCCGAAGGGCACCGTCTGGGTATGGTCGTAGAGCACGAAGCCGGCGGCGAAGCGTTTGCCGGAGGCCTCGGCGAGTTTGCGGAGACCGCCGAAGTCGGAGGAAGTGACGCTGGCGGCGGCTTTCACTTCGAGGCCGATGAGCTTGCCGTCGGGGCTCTCGATCACGACATCGACCTCGTTCTGCTCTTTGTCACGAAAGTGGAAAAACTCGAACGGGCCGTCGTCGGACCAGCTCGCGAGCTTGAGGGCTTCGGCGAGGACGAAGGTCTCGAGGAGCGCGCCGAAGGGGCCGCGGTCGGCGGCGATGCGGGCGGGCGTGAGGCCGCGCAGCGACGCGAGGAGGCCGGAGTCGAGGAAGTAAAGCTTGGGGGTTTTGATGAGGCGCTTGAGCTCGTTGGTGAACCACGGGGGCAGCGTGCGGATGAGGAAGAGCTGCTCGAAGAGTCCGACGTATTTTTGCATGGTCGGGTGTGAAACGCCGAGCGGTGCGCCGAGGGAGGAGTAGTTGACGAGCTGGCCGGAGTGTTGCGCGAGGATGCGGAGCAGGCGTGGCATCTGGCTGAGGCGGTCGATCTCGGCGAGGTCGCGCACGTCGCGCTGCACGATGGCGCGCACGTAGTCGAGGTGCCACTCTTGGCGGCGCGGCCACGAGGAGCGTTTCAACGCCTCGGGGTAGCCGCCCGCGAGCACGGTGGCGACGAGCGCGGGGCCGGTGATCGCGGGGCCGGATTTGGGCGCGCGGCCACGGAACGCCTGGGCGAGAAACGTCGAGGGCGTGCCGCGCAACTCGGCGGGCGAGAGCGGGAGGAGGTCGATGGTCGCCATGCGGCCGGCGAGGGAATCGGCGACGCGCGGGAGCGTCATGAGGTTGGCAGAGCCGGTGAGGAGGAAGCGACCGGGGCGGCGGTCGGTATCGACGGTCTGCTTGATGGCGAGGAGCACCTCGGGCGCGCGTTGGATTTCGTCGATCACGGCGCGGTCGAGGCCGCGGATGAAGCCCACGGGATCGCGCTGCGCGGCGGTGAGCGTGGTGGCGTCGTCGAGCGTGAGGAAAGGGCGGCCGTCGGCGGCGAGGTGCTGCGCGAGGGTGGATTTGCCGGACTGGCGCGGGCCGGAGAGGAGCACGACCCGGGTGTCGGACAGCGAGGTCTGGATGCGGTTCTCGATGAAGCGGGGGTGCATGGCGGTCGGGGGGGACGACGCCAGAAAAGAGTCCGACTGATTGAAAGTAAAGAGCCGACTGATTGAAAATCAAATGCTGACCAATTGAAAGTGGGTCGGGCGAAAAAGTGGGACTTGGTGGTCTTATTTATCCTGAAAAGGCAAACACGGTCAGGCTGATCGGGCTACTGGCCGAGGCGTTTTACGATCGCGTCCACGTCGTAGACGCAGCCGCCCCAGGGGCCGCCGCTGGCGTTTTGCAGTGCGGCCCAGAGGCGGGTGTCGGCGGGGACGCGGGGGTCCATCGTGAGATCCGGGTGCATCGGGCGCGCAGCGAATTCGGCGTCGGGAATGTTGAGGACATCGACGGAGCCTTCGAGCGTGCGGGTGTCGACGCGGACGCGGATGAGGTCGCCGTTGCGGACTTTTCCGATCGGGCCGCCGGCCCAAGCTTCTGGCGAGACATGGCCGAGGCAGGCTCCGGTGGATACGCCGGAGAAACGGCCGTCGGTTACGAGCGCGATGCGTTTACCTTCCTTCACGTATTTGAGCGCGGAGGTGACTTGGTAGGTCTCGGGCATGCCGATGCCGGGGCCGAGGCCGATGAGGACCATCGTGTCGCCGGCCTTCACACTGCCGGATTTGAGTGCGGCGATGGCGCGGGCCTCGGTGGTGAAAACGCGCGCCGGGCCTTCGTGGAGGTAGACGCCATCGGCGCCGATCACGTCGGGCGCGATGGCGGTGCTTTTCACGAGCGCGCCCTCGGGGGCGAGGTTGCCGCGGAGAAACGTGATCGTACTGGTGAGGCCGCGTTCGCGGGCGCGCGTCGGCGACATGATGACCTCATCGGGATCGATGCCGTCGAGTTCGGTGAGTTTCGCGCGGAGGCGCGTGCGGCGTTCAGAGGTTTCCCACCACGCGAGGTTTTCGCCGAGGGTGCGACCGGTGACGGTGCGGGCGTCGAGCTTGAGGAGACCGGCGTCGCGGAGGTGGAGCATCACCTCGGGCACGCCGCCGGCGAGGAAGACCTGCACGGTGGCGTAGTGCTGCGGGCCATTCGGGAGGACGTCGACGAGGCGCGGGACGGAGCGGTTGATGCGCGCCCAGTCGTCGACGGTGGGGCGCGGCAGGCCGGCGGCGTGCGCGATGGCGGGGATGTGGAGCGTGAGATTAGTGGAGCCGCCGAAGGCCGCGTGCGTGACGAGGGCGTTGTGAATCGAATCGGGCGAGAGGAGGTCGCGCGTGGTGGTGCCGGCCTTTTCGAGTGCGAGGAGGGCGAGGGCGGAACGCCGGGCGAGATCGCGCCAGATGGGTGCGCCCGAGGGGGCGAGCGCGCCGTGCGGGAGCGTGAGGCCGAGGGCTTCGGCGACGACTTGGCTCGTGGCGGCCGTGCCCATGAACTGGCAACCGCCGCCGGGGGAGCCGCAGGCCTTGCAGCCCATCTCGGCGGCGTGTTCGAGCGTGATTTCCTCGCGGGCGAAACGGGTCGCGAGCGTTTGGACTTTGCCGGTGTCCTCGGCGTCTTGGGAGAGGAGCGTGACGCCGCCGGGCACGAGAATGGTCGGGAGATCGGGCGAGCCGGCGAGGGCGAGGAGCATCGCGGGGAGGCCCTTGTCGCAGGTGGCGACGCCGAGCACGCCGCGGCGCGTGGGGAGCGAGCGTATCAGACGACGGAATACGATGGCGGCGTCGTTGCGGTAGGCGAGGGAGTCGAGCATGCCGGCGGTGCCGTTGGTGCGGCCGTCGCAGGGATCGCTCACGTAACCGGCGAACGGAATCGCGCCGTGGGCGGTGAACGTGCGCGCGGCCTCCTCCATGAGCAGGCCCACCTCCCAGTGGCCGGTGTGGTAGCCGAGCGCGATGGGCGAGCCATCGGGCGCGCGGATCCCGCCCTGCGTACTAAGAATGAGGAATTGTTTCCCGAGCATGGCGGCAGGCGACCAGCCCATGCCGGCGTTTTGCGTCATGCCGAAGAGATCGCCGCTGGCCATGCCGGGGAGCGTCGCGGCGTTGAGCGGGAGCGAGCCCGCGGGGCCGGCGGCGGTGGTGCGCAGGGTGTAGATGGAGTCGGGGGAGGTGAGGAGGGGGGAGGGCATGGGTAAAATTACCGGGTGCTATTCATCAGCGCTTGGGCGCGTCAACAACCGCCGAAAGCCGACGAATCGACGGATTTCTCGTGGTGATCTCCGGCCATCGTGCACGGCAAGGACGGCGGAGCGATCTGGCTCCTGAATAAAATAGGCGATTTAAAAGGAGTGCTTGAGAAGGGCGCGTTGGACAGTGGCGTATTTCTTCGGGAAACTGTCGGGGTTCGACTCAATCAAAGCGAGGGTTTCGTCGTAAATTTGGAGCATGTGCGCAGCTCCGTCGCTCCGCCAGGTGACGTAGTGGGCCGTGGCCTGCTCCAAGTCGCCCAGAACTTCCGCCAGTGCGACGACCGGCTTGGAGTTCATGACGCGCGCAAGCGGCGCATCAATTCGGCGTGGGTGATGACTTTCGATTTTCCCGCACGTTAGGACGCGAGGCGTTGATCGATGATCGCGCGATGCTCAGCTGGCACCGGCGTCTTTTCCTCATCTGCGACGGACGCCCACAGTCGTTCGGCGATTTCCATGCGACGTTTCTTTGGAAGGCGCAGGAGTTCGGGCAAGGTGGGCGGCATGGCGCGAAGTTAGAATCGAGGGGCAGCGGCGCAAGTTCAGAGCGAATTCTGCGTGGGCTGGCCGTCCACGAGCCGCAGGAGCCCGAGCGGGTTCGCGTTTTTCAACGCGTCAGGGAGCAGGGCGTCGGGGTAACTCTGGTAGCACACGGGCCGCGCGAAGCGGAAAATCGCGGCGGTGCCGACGGAGGTAAAGCGTGTGTCCGTGGTCGCTGGATACGGGCCGCCGTGATTCATCGCGGGGCAGACTTCGACGCCGGTGGGAAAGCCGTTGATGAGGACGCGGCCGGCGATGCGCTCGAGGGTGGCGAGGAGCGGTTGCGCGGTGGCGAGGTCGGCGGTGTTGCCGTGCACAGTCGCGGTGAGCTGGCCTTCGAGCGCGGTGGCGCAGGCGGCGAGTTCGACGGCGGAGTCGGCGACCACGATGAGCGTGAAGGGGCCGAAGGCTTCCGTGGCGAGCACGGGATGTGCGAGGAAGTTTTTCGCGGTGGTGGTGGCGACGCTGGGCTGGGCCTCGGTGCGGGTGTCGCTGGCCGCGGCGGAGCCGGTGGCGAGGATGTGCACGCCGGGGGTTGCGGTGATCTTGGCGCGGTGCTCGAGGAAGGTCTCGCGGATACCGCTGGTGAGCATCGTGCCGCACGCGGCGGACGGGAGCAGTTCTGCGAGCGTGTGCTGAAACGCGTCGGCATCGGGTCCGCGGGTGACGAAGACGAGGCCGGGCTTGGTGCAGAATTGGCCGACGCCCATGGTGAACGACGTGAGGAGACCTTGCGCAATCGCGGCACCGCGTTCGGCGAGGGCACCGGGTAAAATGAAGAGCGGGTTGAGGCTGCTCATCTCGGCGAAGACGGGAATCGGGTGCGGGCGCGAGGCCGCGGCGTCGAAGAGGGCGCGACCGGCGGCGGACGATCCGGTAAAGCCGACGGCGGCGGTGGCCGGATGTTTTACCATGGCGATGCCGATGGTGGCACCGCCGCCGTGGATGAGGGAGAACGTGGCGGGTGGGAGACCGCAGGTGACGATGGCGCGGTTGATGGCGGTGGCGACGAGTTCGGCTGTGCCCGGGTGGGCGCGGTGGGCCTTGACGACGACCGTGCAGCCTGCGGCGAGTGCCGAGGCGGTGTCGCCGCCGGCGACGGAGAACGCGAGAGGGAAGTTGGAGGAGCCGAAGACGACGACGGGACCGAGGGCGACGAGCATGCGGCGGAGATCGGCGCGCGGGAGTGGCTGGCGGTTGGGGAGCGCGGGATCGATCCGCGCGTCGACCCAGGACCCCTCACGAACGACAGAGGCGAAGAGGCGGAGTTGGCCGCACGTGCGGCCGCGTTCGCCGATCAGGCGTGCCTGGGGCAGGCCGGACTCGGCGTGGGCGCGTTGAATAAGCGGCTCACCCAAGGCTTCGATTTCAAGAGCGATGGCTTCGAGGAACTGCGCGCGCTCCGCGCCGGAGCGTTGCCGGTAGGCGGTGAAGGCGACGGCGGACGCCGTGAGGGTGGCGGCGACTTCGGCGGCGGACGCCTCGTGAAACGCGGGCTCCATCTGGGCACTCGTCGACGGATTGGTGGCGTGAAATGTTTTGCCGCCGGGTTGACCGGGAGCGCCGGCGAGGAGGCTGAGGCCGTGGAGGAGCATGGGGGAAAGTGAGAGTGAGAGTGAAAGTGATAGGGAAACGGAACGAGGCGAAAGAGAAGGGCGAGAGGAGGAAGGGAAGCCGGGCGGGCTGGGAAACGATCCGCAGGCAGGTCGTGCGATCAGCGCACGAAGTTTATGAGCGTGCCGACGGGGTCGAGGGTG
>CAMCHO010000158.1 GCA_945874455.1 Opitutus sp. GAS368
TCGCATCGCGCCACTCAGCTTCCACGCCGGTGAGATCGGTGAGCACGTCGATGGCGGCGTGTTGCGGCAACTCGTGGCGCGCGGCGTCGCGTGTCCGCTCCGTCGTAAGTCCGTCGGGCAGTTTCACCGCGTAATTCAGCGCCGCCGTCCGCGGAGCCGAGCGCAACACGACCGAACGCAGGTCCGGCGCCACGCCCGCCGAGAGGACCGCGAGTGCCGCGCGTTTCACTTTGGATTGATCCTTCACCACTTGATAGCCCGGCACAAACGATTCGAAACGATCGCCCGCCGCGACATGCGTTCCTTGCGTGAGCGTACTTTCGCGCAGCAGATTTTTCCAGCGAACCGGTTCGACTGGGCGATCAAACACCAGGCGCGTCTCGGTGGGACTCACCGCGTAGGCGAGCACCGGCTGGGGAGCGGTTTTGTCCGTATACGACAGCTTGAACACCTTGCCCATCCCTTGCGGACCCGTGCCCCAATCGGGGGCTCCGGTGTGGCAGGCCACCAGCAGATCGCCTTGGGGCGTCGGCACGGCATCAATCGTCAACGTCGTCAGACAGGCGATGAGCTCGTTCTTCGCCACATAACCAGCTGCGGTCTTGACGAGCTTGGTGCGCCAAATTTTCCCGCGGGATTCGCCGGCGACCAAGACATCCCCGCGCCACCACTCCGGACCGAAGATCTTTTCACCGCCACCAACGGGTTCGTTAAAATGAACCCCGCACGTCGACTGATGCTGCGGGCCGTAGTCGAACACACTCGGCTCATCAATCACTCCCGGAAGGTGGACGGGATGCCGAGGAGGAAATCCGTAATGCCGCCCTTTCTCGATATGTAGGAGTTCGTCGAAAGGATTTCCATTCGGTAGCCAGGTAGCGCCTTCCTGATCCGAGCAAAACAGATCGCCCGCGGCATTAAACGCGAGCGACACCGGAAAGCGCAGCCCCGTCGAGATGATATCACGGCGTTTCCAGTCCGGGGAGAGTTTGATGATCGTACCGCGCTCACTGAATTGGTTGTAGTCCGAGCGGCCGGTTTGCTTGTTGAGGCGATACGCGCCGTTCCACGCATCGACCCCGATTCCAAAATAGATGTTGCCCTCGCGATCGACCGCGAGACCGATGGCGTCGAGATTCGACCCGGCCGCTGCCGTCGGCGGTAGCCACCCCCCTGTGACGGTCTGCATTTCCGCCGTGCCGTCGCCCTTATCCCGGAGGTGAATCACGCGCCCACGACTCGCGAGGTAAAGCCCGCCGGGGCCCCAGGCCATGCCAATGCTGGGCGGGATCACGGCGCGGGTATTGTCGAAAAAAAGCGTACTGGCGTCCTCCAGTCCGTCGCCATCGGTGTCCTTGAGTTGGTAGACATTGCCGTCGTAGCCGAGGGCAAACAACCGCCCATCCGGGGCGTAGACCAGGTTGTTCAAATTGCGCAACACCAGCGGCAATTCGCGCACTGTGAAGCCCGGTACGAGCACTTGCACCGGCGGCGGGTTGCTCACCGCGATCGGTGACTTTTCGATCGGCGCCGCGGCGCTGACGACACCAGCTCCTAGGCCAAGTGGGATCGCGAGCAGAAAAATAAGGGAGAGACGACGAGTCATCATAGAAAAAATACGCTGGGTGAAAATAGGGCACCATCCAGGCAAAGAATGCGAACGGATCGATGCCAGCCTCTACGGAGCCTGCGGGGACGGCGCGACCGGGCCACGGAAAGCCCGCTCGATCGCGTCGTTCGGATCGGTCGAAACCGGCTGGTCGCGCCACAACCACCGCATCATCTCGGGGAAAATCGCGCCGCCTTGTTTCTGCCCATGGTTGCCGATGCCCCACGCGTAATTCACCTCGTAGCCTTTCGCCGTGAGCGCCTGCATCAGGCGGACGTTTTGGTAAAACCAATCGTTCTCCAAATTTCCGGGCCGGCGGTTGTCGTTGCGCCCGTCCTGCAGGAAAATCCGGAGCGGTTTTTTCTCACTCGCCGCCACCAGTTCAGGAAAAACGTGGCCGCCACGGATGTTGGTGAAGCTCCCGACGAACGTGATGACCTTGCGGAAATCATTCGGGCGAAACCACGCCGTACTGAAAGCCGCAATACCACCCGAACTCGCCCCCATAATGCCGTGCAACTCTGGATCGGCGCTCACGTTGAACTCTTTTTTCACCGCCGGCATCAGCTCCTCCACGATGACTCGCGCATAGTGGTCGGTGGGAGGATTGTATTCTGCCCCGCGGTTCGTCGTGCGGTCGCCCCAATCCCGCGGGGTGGGCTCAGGTTGATCCGGCCGCCGTCCCGGATTGATGAATACACCGAGCATCACCGGAATTTCCCGCCGATAGATCAGATTGTCCAAGACGTGCTGCGCCTGCACACTGCCGGGCTCGGCCATCATCGCCTGCCCATCGTTGAAAATCATCACCGCCGCCGCTTGCGCCGGATTATATTGGGCGGGTACATAAACATAGTAGGTGTGTTGGGTGCCTGGAAACACCTGCGAGGGAATCACCTTGGCCGCGGAAAACGTCCCCTTCGGCACCCCGTCCATCGGCAGCGAGTCCGGCCCGAGTTTATAGAACGCATCCATCTGCGGATTCACCGCCGGCCGAGCCGCCCGCGCGGGCGCCGCAGCGCTGGGGGCCGGCACGGGCCCCGGCGCGGTGGACGTTTGCGCGAAGCAGGGCAACGCGAACAACAGGCTCAGCAGGGCGCAATCGAACGTGGACTTCATGGGGTTGGCTGCTTTGAAACAAAGATGGAGAGTCGCACCGAGATGGCCCGCCCTCGCCGGAAGCACGAGTGAAAAAATTAACCGTCCATTTCCTCAAACCAGGCAGCTTGCCGCTGGCCCGCACGGCCGCCTTACTGCGCTCCGTCCGTCCGTCGCCCCTCACCACCACCCTGCTCGCCCCATGACTACGTCTACTCATTTCTACCGCGCTGCTCTTCTCCGTCTCGCGTTCGTGGTCGCGACCTCCCTTGCCGCCCAAACCGCACCGTCTCCGGCTACCACCGCCGCAAGCAAAGACGAGGCCGTCATCCTCTCCCCGTTCGAGGTCAACTCCGCTGACGACAAAGGCTACGCCGCCTCCTCCGCGCTCGCCGGCACGCGCACCAACGAGAAACTCGCCAACCTTCCCAACTCGATCTCCGTCTTCACCGCCGACCTCCTGAGCGACCTCGCCCTCAATGATTTTTTCGGCGCCGTCGAATTCGCAGCCGGTGCGGAAAATATCTTCAACGACACCGGCACCGTCGGCGCACCCGTTGGCTCCCGCTCCGGCAACCAGATCAGTTTTCGCGGCATCCCGTCCATCCGCCAGCTCCGCGACGGCTTCCCGTGGTTCCTCCCGGCCGACACCTACAATACTGAGCGCATCGAATTCTCCCGCGGCCCCGGCGGCCTCGCCTACGGCGACGTCGACCCCACCGGCATCATTAACGTCTCGACCAAGCGCGCCACGTTTCGCCGCAGCGCCAGCGCCACCGTGCGGATGGATTCCTTCGGTACGCAGCGCTACTCAGTCGACGTAAACCAGCCGCTGCTCCCGCGCCTCGGCCTGCGCTTCAACGTCCTCAACTCCGAGGTCGAACAGTTCCGCCAACGCGGGTCCCGCGATTTTCGCGGTTACGCCAGCGCGCTGCGCTGGGAGCCTTTCACCGACCGCCGCACGCGCCTCGATGTCAACTACGAGGGCGGCAAGACGCGCAACAACCAGAGCACTCTCCACCTCAACGACGGGATCAAGGCCTACCTCCGCGGCTCTGGCACCAACGCCGCCGATGCCGATCCGCTCAACCCCGGCGTGCAGGTCAACGGCATCGGTATGCGCCGCATCGCCGCCCCCGGCAACGCCCACGTCTACCTCGATATCGGCGGCACGCTCTACGATATGCAGTCGACCGCCACCACCACGTTTCGCAACTCCGCCATCCTCACCGGCGCCACCGTCGCCACGGGCACCGATCCGCAGAATCCCGTCCGCTACCCGCTCACCACGATCCCCTACAGTGTGTATCCGGATGGCGAGGACTGGGGAGGGCCCGACAACCGCCACGACACGGATTTTCACGCCTACAACATCGAGCTCTCGCATCAACTCGGCAACCATCTGCGCCTGCTCGTCGCGCACAACGGCCAGGTCGACGCCACCGCGCGTCTGCAAACGTACTCATCTTCCGGCGCCCTGGGCATGAATGCCCGCGCCGTCTTCATCGACGTCAACCGCGTGCTCCCTCATCCCACCACGCCCAACGCCACGATTCCTAATCCGCGCTTCGAACAACTCTTCCTCGCCTACGCCCCCACCTTCACCACCGACGGCAATAAGTCCACCGGCTGGCGTACTTCGATCGTCTACGATACGGCACTCCCCTTTTGGCACTCCACCTTCCGCGCCGTTGCCGGCGCCAACTATCGCCACGAACAAAACTATCAGGACACTTATGCGTTCGCGATGGATCAAAAAGAAATCGCCCGTCGCGGCCTCACCGGCGCCGCCGCCACCTACGCCAACAATCTCGTCCACCCCGTCCACTACCTCGCCGACGGCAACAGCGACGACGCCCTCCGCCTTCGCGTCGAGCCCGGTGTCACCACCTTTTACCGTAGTGGCAACGGCCAGACACGCTTCGACCAGACGCTCGGCTCCGGCAACCTCACCACGCTGGGCTCTTTCTTCACCGGACGCCTCCACACCAGCGCCGGCATCAGCCGCGACTACTTCCGCCAAAACCGTGCCCGCGCGCCGATCACGTTCGCTGCAACCGGCGAAACCCGGCTCGTCGATCTCAACAACCAACCAATGCTCGATGCCTCCGGCTACAACGTGCCCGTCGAGCCCTTCAACCGCACCTACGCAACTAACCAAACGTACGGCGGCGTCTTTCGCGTCCTCCCGTGGCTCTCCCTCGGCGGCGGCTATTTCGAGTCCTCACTCTTCACCGACAGCGTGAGCTTTGAACTCGGCGGCCGCCCCCGACTCCCGCGCACCGGCGAAGGCTACGAATCCAGCCTGCGATTCAATTTTCTGAACGACCGTATCAACGCCACCATTACACGCTTCAAGACAACTTCGGAAAACAACGCCCTCGGCGTCAGCGCCGGCGCCCAGACTGAGCTCAACGCCCTCCTCCCCGTCGGCCAACGCCTCCTCGGCACAGGCGACTACCGAGACCAAGAGACCGCCGGTTGGGAAATGGAAGTGCAGACCAACCTCACGCGCCAGTGGACCGTGCGCACCACCTACTCCCTGAACCGCGTGCAGTTCGGCCGCTTCTTCCCACTCGTGCGCCCCTACCTCGCCGCAGCGCAAGCCGCCGCTAAAGCCCAAGGACTCGATCCCGAAGACGCCACCGCCATTACGCAGCAGCTCCTCGACGACACCGAGGGCGCCGTCCGTGCCGTCCGTCGCGAAACCGCGAATATCACCACGCGCTACAGCTTCACCGAGGGGAAATTCAAGGGCTTCGCCGTCGGCACCTCCGCGCGCTACGCCATGGGCCGACCCCGTGCCGCCGCCTCTTCCGGTGGCGTCGTCGTACTCCCCGCGACGAAGACCAGCAGCTACATCCTCGTGAACCCCTTCGTCAGCTACCGGAAAAAACTCTCCGGCCACAACTTCACCGCCCAGCTCAACGTGAACAACCTCCTCGGCCTCAACTCCGACCAGGGCAACAGCTACACGTGGCCGCGCAAAACCGAGCCCCGCCAATACGTCACCACCGTCACGATGGAGTGGTGAGCGCAGCAGGACCCGCCGGCGGCGACCCGCCAAGTCCATCCACCCGAACACCTCTGGATCAACGCCAAACCCACACGTTCCCCATCGATTATTCGACGAGATGACCGAGAGGACACGCCCGCGCCTCAGCGGGCGTGCTCACGACAATAAGTCAGCGACCTCGCGCGAATCAATCCTCCGACTGCAGCGCGGCGACGACGCTGAAATCCTCCAAAGTCGTCGTGTCTCCCTTCACTTCGCGACCACTCGCAATTTCTTTGAGGATACGCCGCATGATTTTTCCGCTGCGCGTCTTCGGCAAGCTCGCCGCGAAGCGCACGGCATCGGGTTTCGCGATCGATCCGATTTCCTTGCCGACGTGGTTGCGAAGTTCTTCCTTCAGCGCCTCGCTCGGCGTGATCCCCGACTTGACGGTCACGAAGACCACGAGGGCCTGACCCTTGAGTTCATCCGGCCGGCCCACGGCCGCAGCCTCGGCGACGGCGGGATGCGAGACGAGGGCGCTCTCCACCTCGGCCGTCCCCAGACGATGGCCGGAGACGTTGAGGACGTCGTCGATTCGGCCGACGATCCAGAAATATCCGTCCTTGTCCTGCCGCGCACCATCGCCCGTGAAATAGATCCCGGTCTTGCCGGGAAATTCGCTCCAGTAGGCTTTGTGGTAACGCTCGTCGTCGCCCCACAGAGTGCGAAGCATCGAGGGCCATGGCTGGGTGATGATGAGTTTACCGCCGCTGTTCCGGGGAACTTCCTTGCACTTATCATCGACGACCTTGGCCACCACGCCGAAGAACGGACGCGTGCCGGAGCCAGGTTTCGTCGGCGTCACGCCCGGCAGCGGCGCGATCATGATCGAGCCGGTTTCAGTCTGCCACCACGTATCCACAATGGGGCAACGTTTCTTGCCGATCATGGTGTGATACCACATCCACGCTTCGGGGTTAATAGGCTCGCCCACGGAGCCGAGCAGACGCAGGGAATCGAGACGGTGGCGGAGCACGTAGTTGTCCCCCCAGCGCATAAACGCACGGATCGCGGTCGGCGCCGTATAGAGAATAGTGATACCGTGCCGATCAATCATCTGCCAGAACCGGTCGGGCTCCGGCTGGTTGGGTGCGCCTTCGTAGATGAAGACCGTCGAGCCGTTTGAAAGCAGGCCATAGACGACATAGCTGTGGCCCGTGATCCAACCAATGTCGGCCGAGCAGAAATAGCGGTCGGTCTCCTTCAAATCGAAAACATAGTGCGAGCTAAGTTTTGCTCCGAGCAGGTAACCCGCGCTCGTGTGCAACACGCCCTTGGGTTTCCCGGTGGAGCCCGACGTGTAGAGAATGAAGAGGGGATGCTCGGAATCGAAGGCTTTGGCTTTGTGGGTATTCGGCGCGCCGTCCCAAGCTTCCGACCACCACACGTCGCGGCCTTCCTTCATCGTGACGGGATTGCCGCAGCGTTTAACGACGATGACCGATTGGACGGTGGGCGTGTGGTCGAGGGCCTTGTCGACGCTGGCCTTGAGCTCGATGACTTTGCCACGGCGAAAGCCGCCATCGGCGGTAATCACGAGCTTAGCCTTACAATCATTGATCCGATCCTTGATCGATTCGGCGCTGAAGCCGCCAAAAATAACGGTATGAATCGCCCCGACGCGCGCGCAGGCGAGCATGGCGATCACCGCCTCCGGAATCATCGGCAGGTAGAGCGCCACCCGATCCCCGGCACCGACGCCCATATTTTCAAAAATGTGCGCCAAACGACAGACGTGAAAGTGGAGCTGCTTATAAGTGATCGTGCGGACGTCGCCCGGCTCGCCCTCGAAGATCAGCGCCGCCTTGTTTTCGCGCGCGGTGCCCAGGTGACGGTCGATGCAATTTTCGGACACGTTGAGTTTACCGCCGACAAACCACTTCGCGTGGGGCGGCTTCCAATCGAGGACTTTTTTGAAGGGTTTCCGCCAGACAAGTTGCTCTTTGGCCTGTCGCCCCCAGAATTTTTCTGGGCTATTGACAGATTCATCATAGAGCCTTTTGTAGGCGGCTTCACTCCCAAGATTAGCTTGGGCTTTGAACTCGGCCGAAGGCCTGAATAACCGGTGTTCCCGGGAAACTGAGGTAATCGTCTGGTCTGGCACGGTGTGTCGGATTTAGGGTTAAGAACGCGAAACTCGCGGCTCTTATCCCGCTGCGAGTTTCAAGCGTCAAGCGCGGGAGTTGCCTGTCTTCACTATTCGTATGGAAAAGAAAACCCTGCCCGCTCTCGCGGACACCTCCGCCGTCGCTGCGCCCATCGCAACGAGTCTGGCTCCCCTTGCCGCTGAAACCGGCACCGCAGCTCCGTCTGCAGCCCCCTCGCCTGCGCCTGCCCCTGCGCCTGCGCCGGTCGAACACACGATCCAAGTCGAAGGCGTGCTCGACATCGACCTCCTGCGGGGCGGCAACGGCCAACTCCTCGATCTGTCCCGCGGCGGCAAGCGCCGACCGACCGATACGTTTGTGCCCAAAGAGCTCATCCGTCGCTTCAAGCTGCGCACCGGTTCCATGATCGGCGGCACCGCCTTTCCCGCCGACGGCCGCTTTCTTAACCCGAAGATGCGTTTCATCGAAACCGTGGACGGCGTTCCGCTCGAAGATCGTCGCCAGCGCTGGGAATACACCGCGTTGACCACCGTCTCGCCCAACCAATTTCTCAAAATGGAGTTGAAGGATGGTCGCCTAACGACCCGCGCCGTGGACCTCTTCTGCCCCATCGGCAAAGGCACCCGCGGCCTTGTCGTCGCGCCACCGCGCACCGGCAAGACCACGTTGCTCCGCGATATGGCCCTCGGTGTTCTGCAAAACAATCCCGAATGTCACGTCATGATTCTCCTCGTGGACGAGCGCCCCGAAGAGGTCACCGACTTCCGCCGCAGCGTCACCGCCGCAGAAATCTGGGCTTCATCCAACGATGAAGAGGTCGAGAATCATATCCGCATCGCCGACCTGTGCATCGAGCGTGCGAAACGGCTCGTCGAAGTCGGCCGCGACGTCGTCCTGTTTGTCGATTCGATCACCCGGTTGTCCCGCGCGCACAATACCGCGCGCAACTCCGGCCGCACCGGCACTGGCGGCCTCGACGTCCGCGCCTTGGAAAAACCCCGTCAGCTCTTCGCCACCGCCCGCAAGACCGAGGAGGCCGGCTCGCTCACCATCATCGCCTCGGTGCTCGTTGAAACCGGCAGCCGCATGGACGACGTGATTTTCCAAGAATTCAAGGGCACCGGCAATATGGAGCTCGTCCTCGACCGCAAGTGCGCCGAAATGCGGCTCTGGCCCGCCATGAACGTCGCCTCGAGCGGCACGCGCAAAGAGGAACTGCTCATCGACGCAAAATCGCTCGATAGCATCCACTTTTTCCGCCGCGCGCTCGTGCAGCAAAAAATCGAGGAAGCTACCGACACGATGATCGCGCGTCTCTCCAAAACTAAGACCAACGCCGAGTTCCTCAAACTCCTGACCCGCTAATCCCCCTAAATTCGCTCTTGCCGCCCGGTTCCTTCACTGGGTAATTTTTCACTTCACGCCCGCCGTCCTCGTCCCTTCGTAAATCCACCGCATGCATAGTTTCTCCGAGCAATGTCTCGACATGGCCCGTTCGATGTTGAGCCACAACATCGACTCCATCCAACCTGACGGCACTATCCTTCCCGCTCCCGGCGAGCTCCCTCGCCCCGACGAACCCGGCCACGTCGCCTACGCCCTTGGCGAATATTATCGCGCGACCGGCGAGTCCACACTCCACAACCACGATCTCATCGACCTCGCGGCGCGCTGCATTACCGCGCAAATGTTCACGGAGCCCCCGGCCGAAAACGGCCTCGCCTACGCTGCGCTCGGACTCCTTTGCTTCGGTCCGTCCAAGGATCGCAATCCCGTCTGGGAACGTCTCGTCGAGGAAACTCAGCAGCGGATCGACAAGTCTCTCCTCCATCGCAGCGACTACGACAACCACTGGCAGGCGTTCAATATCGCCAAAGCCGTCGCCCGTTTCAGCTTTGGCCTCTCGAAAAAAGACGAGACCTCACGGCTGATCGAGCGCATGTGCGAGCGCATCAACCAGACGAGCTCGGCCGGTTTCTTCGATGACGCCACCGAGGGTTTTGGCGGTAACTACAATCTTTACGGCGTGATGAGCTTCGTGTTCGTCCGCTCGGCGCTGCAACTCCACGCCAACAGTGGAGTGCGTGATCGCAAGCTCCCAACCCTGCGCACCTACGGGGAAAAATACATCAAGATGATGCCCGACCTCGTCCGCTCGGACGGACTCGGCTGGGCCTTCGGCCGCGCCGCGGGTGCTTACGGCCAGATGCACTGCATCAGTCTCATTCTGCAGGGCCTGCGCGATGGTTGGATCGCTGACGACCAGAAGGTCAAGTACTACGATATCCTTCGTCGGTTGTTCATGTTTTTCTACGAAACCTACCTCGACCAAGAGCACGGCTTCCTCGATCTCCGCGACGAAGAACGCACCGCCTACTCGCACCACACCACGCGGATGGCCAACTTCGACTCCGCGCGTTATCTGTGCCAATGGTCGCGCCTCGCCAAAACGGTGTCGATTCCGCCCGGTAATCCAAAGGTAGAACCGCCGCGCACGTCAGGCCGCTTCGTCATCTTCGACAAGTCGAACCGCAAAGAACAGGGCCTCTTCCTCTACCGTGACGCCGACACGGGTCTGCACCTCCAAGTGCCGCTCATCAGCTCCGGCAAGACGCTCACGAGTGACTCGCTCACCTTCCCCCATTGCCCCGGCATCTTCGACTGGCCGAACAACGTCTACGCGCCGATTATGCTACCCGAGCTCACGTTCGGCGAGCACGTCACCCTTCCTGCGTTCTATGGCAAGAACTGCGTCACCGGGCTTGGTCTCCGCAACAGTTTCTACTTCCGCTATGAGCAGCCCGAACTGATTTCCACCAAGGAAGAATTCATTAAAGGCCTCGGCAGCGTGAAGGTTCAGTGGACGTTCTGCGGCAATAAGATCGGCTGCGAATTTGCTTACACAGTAAAGCAACAGGTCACACTCGACAAATTCCGCTACGCGCTCGCGATCGCTGCGCCGCACTCGAAATACCGCGTCACCGGCTCCCTCGCCCTCGGCCCGCTCGGCCAGCGCTGCAGCGTCGCCAAGGATGATTTCCAAGCGGTCTGGCAGGAGACCGAAGTGGTCAGCGCCGATCCGACCTACCGCACGAACTACGGCAAGATCCACTATTTGCAGTATCTCGTACGTGACCATCCGCTCATTATGCGCCCGGGCAACGTCTATCGCCTCGCGGTGAATTTCGAGCCCGACGTGACGCATACGGAAAGCTGAGGGGCTCAGCGAGTAGGAGGTAGCGGAGAGCGAGCATCGAGCTCTCCGCGCTATTTTTCTACTCGCTACCCACTACCCACCACCCGCTACTTTTTGGCGTGCTCTCTCGCCGCATCATTCCTTGTCTGGACGTCAACGCCGGACGCGTCGTCAAGGGCATTAAGTTTCAGCAGCTCCGCGACGCCGGCGATCCCGTCCAAAGTGCGAAAGCCTACGATGCCCAAGGCGCCGACGAGCTCGTCTTTCTCGACATCACCGCCTCTAGCGACGGCCGCGGCATCATGCACGATGTCGTCGCGGCGACCGCCGAACAGTGTTTCATGCCGCTGACCGTCGGTGGCGGGCTGCGCACGCTGGCGGATATCGAAGCGATGCTGAAGAGCGGCGCGGACAAGGTTTCGCTCAACACGGCGGCGATCAAAAACCCTCAGCTCATCGCCGACGCCTCCAATCGCTTCGGCGCGCAGTGTATCGTGCTCGCCATCGACGCGAAGCGCGAGGCCGACGGCCAGTCTTGGCGCGT
>CAMCHO010000159.1 GCA_945874455.1 Opitutus sp. GAS368
GGTTCGATCCGGCGAGATAGGTGACACTTAATCCGGGGAGATAGGTTACACATAGGGCGATGCCCTGGACCAACGTAACCTATATGGAAGAGATCAATCGATTCGTTATACTCGCCCGTAGCGGGCGCTTTACCGTGACCGAGCTGTGCGAACAGTTCGGCATCAGTCGCAAGACCGGCTACAAACATCTGGAGCGCTACGCCGCACTCGGTTTGGCGGGCTTGCAGCCGCGCAGCCACCGGCCGCACCACTCGCCGCAGCGCACCGACGAAGCGATCGAGGCACTCATTCTCGCGGAGCGCCGGCTGCATCGCACGTGGGGCCCGAAGAAACTGCAGGCGGTGTTGGCGCGCAAACACGCCATCGAGCAACCACCAGCGTGCAGCACAATTGCCGAGATCCTGCGGCGCCACGGCCAGAGCGTGCGGCGCCGGCGCCGCCCCGGGGCCTTTGTGGCCGGCAACGACGGGCTGACGGTGCCGACGCAGCCGAACCACGTCTGGACCGTAGATTTCAAGGGCTGGTTTACGCTCGGCAACCGAGAGCGCTGCGATCCCTTGACGGTCTGCGACCGCTACAGCCACTACCTGCTCGCCTGCACGGCGCGGCCCAACCAGCAATTCAAGAGCACGCTGCAAGCCTTTCGCGCGTTGATGCGCCACCACGGCCTGCCCGAAATCATTCGCTGCGATTTGGGTTCGCCGTTCGCCTCCAACGGGCTGGGCCGCCTCTCGAGTCTAAGTTTGTGGTGGATCGAACAGGGTATCGAAGTGGAGTTCATGCGACCGGCCTCGCCGCAGGAAAACGGCTCGCACGAGCGCATGCACCGCGACCTGAAAGCGGAGGCGATCCAACCCCCCTCGGCCAATCTCGCCGCGCAACAACGCCGCTTCGAGCGCTGGCGTCACACCTATAATCACGACCGGCCGCACGAGGCGCTCGACCAGCAAACGCCGGCGGATTTTTACCAGGCCAGCACCCGGCGCCTCGGCGAGGGCGACAAACCTCTGGTCTATCCCCGAGACCAGGAGGTCAAAGTCATCTCCAGCTCTGGCCACCTCGCGCACGAAGGCCGCAACTATCACGTCGGTGACGCCTTCGCCGGCAAACGCGTCGGCCTGCGGCTCAACTCTGCGGGACGCACCGAACTGTACTTTGCCAACGTGCACCTCGGTCATCTCGCCTACGATGCTGAGGGCGGCCGCTTCACGCCCGCCGCCTACGTCGCCCCGCTGCGCCTGCCGCCCGCCCCGCTCAGACGGCCGCCTGCGGCGGCAGGGAGGGCGGGGAGGGAGCAAGCTCCCTCCCCTGATCCCCTCCCTTAATATATTTTCAGCCCAATCCTCAAACCTCTCGCTATAGCCGAGAAAAACCCTGTATCAAAGTGTCACCTATTACCCCGGACAGAGTGTCACCTATCACCGGATCGAACCGTTTAACAGGAAACCAGCCAGCGCCGACGTGATGGACCAATAGACGATGCGCGTTTTCCTAGTGAGGTGAAAGAGGTTCCGATCAATCCGCCCGAGGGCTGACTATCATCGCGGATGGACGTGAATATCTTCCGACCGCGGAATTTGTCACGCCGTGAATCGTTCTCTCTGCTCCATCGAGCGGGATTCAACCGCCAACCTGGCGATGACCTGGTCTACCAGGCGGCTCGATTCACCCACATAGCCGTCGATTGCCAAGGTCTGCTCAAAACCAGCAGGCAGGCCGTGGCTCTTTAACAGCGGGTGTTCTGTGATCGCGTCCAGGAAAGGCAGACCTTCCGAGATGGAGCGTTGGGCGGCGGCATAGACCAGTTGGTGCGCGTGGTGCCGGCCCATGAATTGCGTGAGGCTCATCATGACCGCTTCGGAGACGATGAGTCCATTGGTCAGCTCGGCGTTGCGGCGCATCGCCTCGGGATGAACCGTCAGACCCTGCACGAGCTTTGCGAACGTCTCCGCAATGCCGACGGCGAGCACGCCGATTTCCGGCATGACGGGATCCGTCACGTTGTTGGCGGTGCAGTCGCCCTCGTCCAGACGGACCATGGATTCCTGCACGAGCATGACGCGGACGCGCATCTGGCGCGCGAGGGCGACCACGAGGGACGACATCGAGGGATTTCGCTTCTGGGCCATCGTCGAACTCCCGACCTTGCCAAAGTGAAACGACTCCTCGACTTCGCCGACCTCGTTGCGTTGGAGAAAATACAGGTCCTGCGCGATTTTCTGCATGGTGCCCGCGAGCAATCCAAGCGTGCCGACATAGTCGCTGACGCGATCGTAGGACGACCGCATAGGTAGGCCTGCGGGCTCGAGCCCGAGCTTCCGAGCCATGAGCTGCTCCACTTCGGGGCCTTTGGCTCCCATGGCGGCAAACGTGCCGATCGCGCCGCCCATGCTGGCGACGAAGGATGAGGCGAACCTTTCCTCGAGTCGGCGCCGGTCACGGTCCAATTCGTCCAACCAGCCGGCGACCTTGAAACCAAAGGTCATCGGCAACGCGTGCTGGCCATGCGTGCGACCAGCCTGGAGCGTATGCTTGTGCTCCGTAGCCAACTCCGCGAGCCGCTCAATTGCCGCCGTGCGAAATCGCAGCATCAGGCGATGGGACTTCTCCATCTGCAGCGACTGGGCGGTGTCGAAAATATTCTGTGTGGTGGCTCCCCAGTGGATGTAGCCCGCGGCGGGCTCGCCGCAGATTTCCTCGAATTGCCGCAGCACGGGCACGAGCTGATGCCCGGAAAATTCGATGTCCCGCGCCAGCCGCGCGAGGTCGAACGCCTTCCCGTCAGCCTTCGCCCGAATGGTCCGGGCCGCTTCGAGCGGAATCAGTTTCAGCTCGGCCTGGGCCTCGGCGAGGGCCGCCTCGACTTCGAGCCAAGTCTGCAACGTGCCGGCGTCGCTCCAGATTTGGCGGACCTCGCCGCTAAACCACGCTCGGGTGATGAACGAACCAAACAGACCCACGCAGGTGGCGGGCTGATCGTGATTCGGGGGAGTTGCTGGTATCGACTGCATCGTGAAAAGGGTAAGAGCGAACTGTCTGTGATCAGGCGCCCGCGGTTTGTGCCTGGGTGATACGTCGCATTATGTTGATCCCCACCATCAGCACCGCGATGGGCACCAAGAGGGAACAAAGCGCCGCGACTCCCCCATAATTTTGAAAGATGAGTCCGATCAGAGGGGTGCCGAACGCCCCCGCCATCGAGGAACACAGCACGCTGATGCTGGCTAGGGTGCTGTGCCGGGCGACGGGCAGCGAGGTGAGGGCCGCCGAGTGCATCATCGGAAAGATCGGCGCGACGAAAAGCCCGGCCACGGTCAGCAGCAGGACCGTCACCGGAGCCTTGCGCCAATCTGAAACGGGCTCTGCGGGCATGTCGCCCTTGAGCAGCAGGGCGATGATCAGGACGGTGGCGGCGCCCACGACGCACCCCATGAGCACGGGAAACCAGTGCACCCGGCGGGCGATGAAGCCGATGCCGATCCGACCGACGACCGACCAGGCTGCGTAGAAGCCGGCCAGTTGGATGGAGAGGGAAGTCGTGAGGTTGAGGACCTTGGTGTTGAAGGTCGGCAGCCAGTTCATGAAGCCGTGCTCTGTGACGACGGTCGCTACGACGAGCAGCCCGAGGGTGAGTGCGATCGGGGTCGTCGCGAGCCGGGCCATCTCGACGAATGGCTGAAACAGGGGCTTGGGTTCGGCGTCTCGCGCGGCGCGCTCATCAATCTTGGTGGCGAGGAGCAGGCCCAGCGCGGTGAGCATGAGCGCGGAGAGCACGTAGTAGGCGTTGGCCCACGACGTAGACTCGGGATGGGCGTCGTCGGTGAAGGCCGCAAACACCACGAACGTGAGCAGGCTGCCGACCTTGTAAAAGGCCTCGACGAAGCTCAGCAGGCTGGCGTGCGCCTTGCGGTCCGGCGAGACGAGCCCGATCGTGGAATACATCGCCACCTTGATCAGTCCGTAGCACATGCCCGTGACGAGGAAGACCACCTTCATCATGTCGAAACTCACAACGAGCGGCACCAAACCGAGCACGACCCCGGACGTGCCGAGGGCGATCAGCATGGCGTTACGGTAGCCGATGCGCTTCACGAACGAGCCGACCACGACCGCCCCGAGGAAAATGCCCAGACCCTTGTAGAGCGCGAGCGTGCTGGCGGTGACGAGGGAAATTCCGAAGCTCCGCTGCACCTGCAGCACGGCGATCCCGACGCTGCTGAGCTGGATCGAATACGCGCAGTAGTTCAGGAACATGCACAGTCTGAGCTGCAGGTAAGGAGGAGGATTCATGGTGCGTGCAGCCAGAAGCACCGTTCCGCAGGCCGCGCGAACTGCCGGAGGAACGTGGTGTTCACAGCGGCGTCATGCGCGAGGAGTTTGATAGGATCGCGTTGATTCATGGTTGTTTGGGATGGGAATTCTTCACCTCAGCAAAGGTGCGATGACTCTGGTCCGCCGGGCATATCCGCCTTCATTCGTATGCAGCATATTCGAGAAAAATGCTTCTGGCGCATGCCACCCCTAGCGTCGGGGATCGGCGTGAATACGCCAGCAATGGCGAAGCGCTTGTCCTTTTGGCATTTTACCGGGATTTGCATTGTAGCCACGGGGCAGCGGAGTTTGAGGACACACCGTCGGCAGTTAGTTATTCCTCTCAAAAGGCTTCTCGGCAGAAACCACCACGGGGGCGATGACGGACTTCCAGATGGCGTATCCAGCCGGCAGCATGTGTATGTTCCCGGGAATAAAGCATTCGGCCCTGGGTTGGCCGTCCGGGCCAATCAACGGAGTCGTGATGTCGAGAAACCTCATCCAAGAGTGTCCCTCGCACTCCCGTCGTAGCAACGCGTTGGCATTCCGCACAGCGTCGATGTTTTCGAAGCGCTTGCCGGGGCTCGGCACGATACTGATCACGTAAAGGCGGCTCGCCGGCAGAGCGGCGTGCAGCTTGCGGTGGAACTGCCGGAAATCGGCGAGCACGGCCTCGGGCGTCCGACCGGCCGCGATATCGTTGCTGCCCTCGTAGAGCAGCACGGCCCGCGGCTTGAACGCCACCGCAAGATTGTCGACGAAGAGCTCCGCCGCGTGAAGCATGGTGCTGCCACCGACACCATGGTTGTGGACCTTCAAAGGCGTTAGGTCCGCCGAGGCCGTCTTCCAAAACTCCATGTGCGAACTGCCGAGGCAGATGATCGCCCCGGGGCTTGGCGGATCTTTGCGGGCGGCGGCCAGCACCTTCTCGTAGCGCGCCAGCATTTTTGACGCGGCTGCCGAATCAGCAGGTGCGTTGACGACGGTTTCGGCCGCCCGACCCGCGACCGCCAACATCGCGCAGAACAAGAACAGCAATTGGGTTTTCAACGGGGAACGGCGACCGCCGCCAATCAACGGTTTCAAGAGGGGATTTTTCATTTCAGTAAAGGTCCAAGGACCTGTTTCCACACCGCATAGCCGGCTTCATTCATATGCAGCATGTCTTGGACAAAAAGCTCGGGGCGCATACCGCCTTTGGCATCCAGCATGGGCGTGTAGACGTCGGCGTAACCGAGCCGCCGGTCTTGGCTGCAATCGGCCGCGATGAGGGCGTTGGTGGCGACGACCTTGTCCTTTAGTTTCTCGCGAGACGGGCTGGGTTTGATCGCCACGAAGAGAATACGGGTTTGGGGCAGTGCGGCGTGAATTTTGGAGCAAAACGCCCGGAAATCTGAGCGGACGTTTTCGGGGGACTTTCCGCGCGCGAGGTCGTTGTCGCCGGCGTAAACCACGACAAGTCGGGGTCGGTAGGGAATGACGATGAGGTCGGCGTAGAAGACGGTGTCGGAAAGTTCGGAGCCGCCGAATCCGCGGTTGATGACCGGGAGACCGGGGAAATCGTTGGCGAGCGACGTCCACTTCCGGATCGTGGAGCTGCCGATGAACAGGACTGCCTGCGACGGCGGGGGTTGCGCGACCTCGGCTGCGGTGAACCGGTCGATTTCCGCTTTCCACTGCTCCGGAGCGGCCGAGGCGCGGCAGAGCGCGAACAGGATGAGAACGAGCGCGAGGAGCGCAGTTCGAGCGAATGGTGGGAAATTCATGGCGAGGAGGTGGTTTGAACGATCTGCGCGAATCGTATTGTTCGTTCGATGGAATGACGTCGCCCGCAAAGCCGACATCACGATTTTCAAAACCGCTTTGTCCCTTCGATATAGAAGGTGCGGCCGCGGAGGCTGTAACCGGACCCGGCCTTGGCGAACGGCTCACTGCTCCAGGGCGGTAGTGCGTTCAGCAGGTTGTTGATGCCCCAGCGGAACTCGGTTTTGCCGAGCCAACGGCCCAAGATTCCACTTTCCGCGCTGAGCCGATAAGTCCCCGACAGAGTGTAATACCGCTGTGCCGGGATAATCATAAAGTTGTTGCCTGAGATCCAGTCAGGGTTGCCCAAGGCCTCTCGGACCGCCGTCGTCGTTGCCAGATTGCTAAATTGATAACTGCCCGTCAGCGTGGCGAATAACCCGAGCCCCCAGATCCGGTCCGGCGAAGTCCAGTTCACGCTGGCGCTGGCCCTCCACAGTGGAACGGGGATTCTCTCCTGATTATCCCAGCGATAGTCGATGAATGGCCGGGTTTCGTCGGCCTGGGCCTCGTATTTCGTAGTATAGGCTTCCGTAGCGTTGAAGCGGAAGGTGCCGATGCGCGTCTTGGGCGTGATGTATTCCACTTCCACATCGATGCCGCCGAGGTTGCGCTGCTTCAGATTCAGGAGGTCGTTGCGGATGAATTGGACGATGCCGACCGGAGCCCGCTGCTGGTTAGCCGGCACGCGGGAGTTGTAGCTCGCGAAGGCCGCACGGTCTTCATCTCGCACGGGGAGTCGGGTCACCTGAGAGATGCCTTGGTAACCGCCGGTGCCACTGCCGAGGTCGATCTGGGCGAGCGACTTTCCCGCCGCGAGTTGGGCCTGGGTGGCGGCAAGCAAATTGGCTTCGTCGCGCTGGAGGAGGCTTACCGAGCCGAGCGTCCCGATCGCGTCAGACTGCTTCAGTGACCAGACATCCACCGTGACAGTCAGACCTTTGAGCGCCGGTGGCGAAATCACGGCGCCGTAGCTCAGGGTGCGGGCGTTTTCGGGCTTCAAGGCCTTGTTGCCGACCCGCAGTTCGATCCGCTGCGAGGATACATCGACGGGCAGGTTCGTGACAGTCGCGCGATAGGGATCACGCGGGAAGTTGGCGAAGCGCACCAACGATCCGTCGAAGACCTGGGCAAGGTTGGGGGCAAGGTAGGAATGGGAAACCGATCCGCGGAACTTCAGCCACCTCACCGGCATGATCGTCGTGCCGAACTTCGGCCGCGTGACACTGCCGCCGCCCAGCGAATACTGCTCGTGACGGACGGCGGCGCTTAGATCGACGGCGCGCAGCCCGGGGATGCCGTTGCGGGGCCCCACTACGGGCACCGCCACTTCGGCGAACTGCGAAAACACGGTCCGCCATTCTTCTATCTCGAGGTCGGGGTTTTCCGCGACGTAGTCGTTATCGTTCGGCGTGAGATAGGGGTTCTTGTCCGAGCTGGGATTTTGGCCGTAGTATTCGTCGCGATGATTCCGGTAGGTCTCGTAGCGCAGTTCCATGCCGGCGGCGAGGCCGACGGGGCCGCCGGGCAGATTGAAGAGTTCGCCGCTGGCCTTGGCGTCGAGCAGTCCGAGCTCCGTGCGGCCGTAGCGCGAGGGCTTGCTCGAAGAGATGTAGCTGACCAAGTCCCGAGAGTTGAAATACTGGGTCGGATCGATGCGGATCAAGTTGCCGCTCCCAATCGTAAAGGTTGCGCCAAACGGGTTGAAGGCGGTCGAGTCGGAGCGATCGAGCAACTCACGGAGACGGCTCTTGCGGACCTGGCCCTGCACCCCTTGGTCACGAACGAGGGAAGCGGACCACAGGGCAGCCGCATCCCACTGCCAGGTGGCCCCGAACGTGCCCTTCAAACCGCCGAGGATACGACCCATGCTCGTGGTAACTTCATAGATGATATTGTCGGTTTGCATGCTGCCGGCCAACAAGTGGACGGGTTGCGGCGTGCCGACGAGTCGCCTGGTGCCATCGGGATTCGGAGCGCCGGTTGGGCTATAGAAGCGTGAGCCGAAAGGATTGAAGGG
Organism: Opitutus sp. GAS368; assembly: GCA_945874455.1. Lineage (GTDB taxonomy): Bacteria > Verrucomicrobiota > Verrucomicrobiia > Opitutales > Opitutaceae > GAS368. The sequence continues at coordinate 8,135 of CAMCHO010000159.1, forward strand.
GTTGTTGGCGGACACAATGAGCGGATCGTCGATCGTCGAGGCAATGCCCTTGGGATTGTTGAAGCCGCGGGAGAAGGCACGGTAGAAGCCAAGTTCACCATAGGCGGTGATTGCATTCGCGACCGAGTGTTCAGACGTGATAAAGGTGGAGAGGCGGTCGGACGAGGGCAGGACCGACTGTTGGCTCGTATCGCCGCCGTAGTAATTTCTTTCAAACGGCACGAGTTTCGAGGGCGCGGTGGTTTTGATGCCGAGGCCCGTCGCAGTCGGAATGATATAGAACAGGCCGCTCGTGGAGAGCGTCATAACATCCGTGCCGCTCAGCGTCGTGCTGATACCGACGTTGCCCGCGGGGCGGACACCGTTGTTGAACGCGCCGACGCGATAGTTGGAGAAGCCCCATTGGCCGGCGCCAGAGCGGTCCGCCGTGGTGTTCGTCACCGTTATCCCGTCGGTGCCCGTGACCGGCTTGCCGTTCCAAGGCGCCGGCGCCAATTCGGAGAGGTCAAGGGTCGACGCAAAATCGGTTTCCGCATAGCTCAAGGCTTCGCGTTTGAAGAACTCCACCGTGTAGGAGACGTTGGATTTGCCGCGGTTGAAATTGCGCCCGCCCGACAACGATACGGTCGCTTCCTTGGAGTTGCCGTCGAAGTTTGCCCCGAGGCGAACCCGCAGCGTGTCTCCCGTGAGGGCCCGCTTGGTGAGATTGTTGATCACACCCGCCGAGGCGTCGGACCCGTAGATGGCCGAGGCGCCATCGCGCAGCACCTCAACGCCGCTCAGGGCGCCGCCCGGGATGGTGTTGACGTTAACCGACAGGCTGGGCGCGCCGAGGCCGGAGCCGGTCGCGCCGTCGGCTTGGGAGATAGGATGAGGCACCATCCGGCGTCCGTTAAGCAGCACCAGAGTGTTGCCGGAGGAGAGGCTGCGCAAATTCAAGTTCGCGACATCTCCGCGGGCACCAACACCTGACTTGAGATCTGACTCGTTGATTTGCAGCGAACCGATCGCCGGGATCGATTGCAGCATTTCGACCGGAGTAGAAACGCCGCGGATTTCAATCTGATCGAGGCTGATTGATGTCACCGGAAGAGAATTTTCACTCTCCGCCCGGCGGATATTCGAGCCGGTGACTGCGAAGGCTTCGAGCTTTACCAATTCCACCTCGCGATTGCCGGGATTCGCAGCGGGGCTCGGCGTGACTTGCTGGGCGACGACAATCGGGCTCAACAGTGAAAGTAACCACGCGCCGGCGGCGGAAGCAGCGAGCGTGCGCTGACGGACGACAGAATTCTTGGGTTTCGTTAGCTTTTTCATGGGGTGTTTCGGCGTAAAGACTGCGCAGGTTGGGTGCTGCGAGGGTTGGGGTGAAAGCGGGCGGGGGGTGTCGCGGACGAGGGGCGAGCGAAGAAAATCGTCGCCCAACGCGAGGGGACATTGGGAAATAGGCAGAGGTCGCCAAGGGTTTCGTTAGTTAACCCGTTACTCTGGCTTGCGTCGTAAGCCCGGTCAGTGGGTAGATGTTCGCCGCGCGCTATGAGTCGGTCGATTCCACCTGCAACCCAAATGAGGACCAAACCATGCCGATAACCATGCGTGATGTGGCCGCCCGAGCGAAAGTGTCGGTCGCGACGGTAAGCAAAAGTCTGCGCGGCGCCGCGAGCATCCCGCTGAGCACCCGCACTGCGATTGAGAAGGTCGCGGAAGAGATGGGCTATCGCACGCACCCTTTCGTTGCCGCGCTCATGCAGTCACGTCGGAAGCGCACGGCGCCAAGCCAGCCACCGCCGCTCGCCTTTATCACCGCCTATGCGACCGCGGACGCGTGGAAGAAAATGCCGACTCCCTTTTTGCCGATGGTGTTTGCGGGGGCGAAGCAACGCGCCGAGGAACGCGGCTATCCCCTCACGCATTATTGGCTCCACCAGGACAACATGAGCAACCGGCGGCTGAGCGAGGTGCTGCACGCCCGTGGGGTGCGCGGCATGCTTCTGCCCCCGCTGCCGCGCGCCGAGATGGAGATCAATTTGGTGTGGTCGCATTTTTCCGTCGTCTCGGTGGGTGCGCCACTGGTGCGACCGGTCTTTCATTGCATGGCGAACGACCACTACCAATCGATGCAACTCGCCATGCAGACCTGCTGGGAGAGCGGTTGTCGCCGCCCGGGATTCGCAGTCGATCGCTGGGTGAACCAGCGGATCGACCGGCGCTGGGAAGCATCTTTTGCGATTGCGCGGGAGCAGCACGCGTTCGAGCGGGACATTCCCACGCTGTTATATGAGCAGTGGGACCCCGATGCCGTGGTGCGGTGGATCAAGCGGGAAAAACCGGACGTGGTGTTCTCCGTTTTTTCCGAGGCCCAGCTCGGGCAATTGAAAGAACGTGGCCTACGCATCCCGCGCGATGTCGGCATCGTCAGTCTCTCGGTGCACGCGACCGACAGTCCCCTGAGCGGAATTCGCCAACACGCCAAGCTCATGGGAGCCGTTGCAGTGGACCAATTGATTTCATTGGTCGAACGCAACGAAACCGGCATCCCGGAACACCCGATCACTCTGACAATGAAGGGCACTTGGAATGCCGGCCGCACGCTCCGCAGTGCTACTTCAGTCGAAGACTTCGGGCCTCACGCCCGCTAGGCGGCAGTTGGCTGGTTGTCCGGTATGAGTCAGTGCGGGGAGCGAACCTCCACCCGCTTCGCGCCTACGGAGGGCCCGGGGGCATGGGCTTGTCGTCGGGCACCAGCGGAATCTGGGCTAACGCACGGGGCCGAGCCGAAGGGGTCACGTATTGACTCTTGACAGACGGCGCAATCTCCGGGGCGTATGCAAGTCATCGACAGAAAACGGAGTCAAACGTTGCACTTTGCGCTTTGCTTGAGGGGGAGTTTGAAAAGGAGCGGGGGGCTGCGCGGCAGGAGCTGACCAGTCGGCAGAGCCGAAACGGACAGCCCATGCTCAGCTCCTGAGCGACTGCGGTCTGCTCTCAGGATTCGGGTTCATTCGTGTCCATCCGTGGTTCCACTGAATCGTTTCTGGTTTAACCGGCACGTCCGGCCTTGAGCCGTGCGTGATTCGCCGGTTGCTTCGTGCGCGATGAACCTCTGCATCGCCGTCCCCGGTCTCACTGCCGCACAGCGCTCCCGGCTGGAGGCTGCCCTCGCGGCCCACACCCTCACGTTTTGCGCCGAACTCCCCGAGTTCGAAAAACGCGCCGCGGTCGCTACCGCACACGTGATTTTCGGCAACGTCCCGGCTGCGTGGCTCAGCGCTGCGGCAGGCCTGCGCTGGGTGCAGCTCGAGTCCGCTGGCGTCGACGCCTACCTCGGGCTCAACGCCACGCCGCGCGCCGCGTCCGTGGTCCTCACCAACCTGGCCGGCTTCTACGATCGCGCCGTCGCCGAAGCGGCCCT